>NZ_CP043473.1:1528490-1834188 GCF_008275125.1 Chromobacterium paludis | reverse complement strand
TGGTCGATCACGAGATTTCGCCATCGCAGGCGCGCAATCTGGAACTGGCCGTCGGCTGCGAAGTGATGGATCGCACCATGGTCATCCTGGAGATTTTCCATCGCAACGCGCGCTCGCGCGCGGCGCGCGCCCAGGTGGAAATCGCCCGCCTCGGCTATATGGCGCCGCGCCTGCGCGAGGCGGCCAAGCTGGCCGGTCCGCAAGGCCGGCAGCGCAGCGGCATGGGCGGCCGCGGCGCCGGCGAATCGCATACCGAGCTGGATCGCCGCAAGGTGCGCGACCGCATCGCCGAACTGCAGCGCGAAATCACCGCCATGGAGTTGGAGCGCAAGACCCAGCGCGCGCGCCGGCTGGAGCGGCAGGGCCTGGGCTTGGGCGGGGTGTCGCTGGTGGGCTACACCAACGCCGGCAAATCCACGCTGATGCGGGCGCTGACCGGCAGCGAGGTGCTGGTGGCCAATAAGCTGTTCGCCACGCTGGATACCACGGTGCGCGTGCTGTACCCGGAAAGCGTGCCGCGCGTGCTGGTCAGCGATACCGTGGGCTTCATCAAGAACCTGCCGCACGGTCTGGTGGCCTCCTTCAAGTCCACGTTGGAGGAGGCGCTGGACGCCTCGCTGCTGCTGCACGTGATCGACGCCAGCGACCCCGGCTTCCAGCGCCAGCTGGAAGTGACCGACGAGGTTTTGCAGGAAATCGGCGCCGACGAGGTGCCGCGCATCCGCGTGTTCAACAAGCTGGACCATGTCGGCGACGAAGCGGCGCAGAACGAGTGGGCTGCCGAGCTGCGGCAGCGTTATCCGGGCTGCGCGGTGATCAGCGCGCTGCGTCCGGATGATGTGGCCGGCCTGCACTCGACCATTGTTTCCTTCTTTCAGCAGGATTTGGTGGAAGACGAACTGCTGCTGCCGTGGTCGGCTCAGCAATTGCGCGGCGAAATCTACAGCCATTGCCAGGTGCTGGAGGAGCATGCCGAGGAGGAAGGCAGCCGCTTCCGCGTTCGCGCCGAGCCGGCCAAGCTGCGCAGCCTGCGCGAGCAGCTCTATCCCGGCTCCCAGGGTCGGGAAAAGGAAGACTGGGAAGTCTGAACCGGGCGGCGGGCCCGCCGACTTGCCGCCCAAAGGCTGTTGATGTCCGCGGACCGCCCGGCAAACGTCCGCAACGCATGGGCCCGTCCTGGTGATGCCATGAGCAAGCGGCAAGGGAGTGCCCCTGCCGGCCTCGTTTTCACCTAGACTTACAGT
The DNA here is from genome assembly GCF_008275125.1 of Chromobacterium paludis. Lineage (NCBI taxonomy): Bacteria > Pseudomonadati > Pseudomonadota > Betaproteobacteria > Neisseriales > Chromobacteriaceae > Chromobacterium > Chromobacterium paludis. The sequence goes on along the minus strand of NZ_CP043473.1, from coordinate 1,832,944 downwards.
CATTCGCACCGCGAGATTGCCATGGCCAGGATCGCCGCGCTGTCTGCCCGTTCTTTTCGACTGGTACCCTATTTTTTCATGCTGTCGCTGCTGCTCATGAGCTGCGCGACCGCATTGATGGCTGGGTATCTGCGGCATTACTCATCCGAGCAGCTGCTAAAGCTGGAGATGAGCCGCGCGGCATCCTTGGTGCAGATTTTCAAGAATTCGCTGTGGGGGGACTTTCGTCCCCTGATCCCGCTCTCGAAGCAACCGGCCCGACTCAAACAGCTTGCCAGCAGAGCGGAGCTGCGGGAGGCTGTTGTCCGCCTGATGCAGGGCAGCGATGTGATCCGGGTAAAGATGTATGCGCCGGACGGCATCACTATTTTCTCCACCGACGCGCGACAGATCGGAGAGGACGAAAACGATGATGGCGGGTTCCGGCTTGCGATCAACGGCAGCCCAGCCAGCGAGCTGGTGCACAAGCACAGCATAGATGCCTTCGAACACACCCTGACCGAGCGCGACATCATCTCCGCCTATGTGCCGGTGCATGGGCAAGCCGGCAATATTGAAGGCGTGCTGGAACTATATCTGGACGCCACGCCTTTCGTGGACGATGCCAATCATCAACTGTGGTGGTTGACGCTTGCCATCGTCGGTCTGATGGGCACGCTGTTTATCGCCCAAATGCTGGTCGTCCGTCATGCTGGGCGGATCATCTCGCAGCAAGCTGCCTCATTGGCGGAGGCCAACCGCGAACTTGACCGCCGAGTCGCGGAAAGAACCCGCGAGCTAGAGGCCAGCAACCGCCTGCTTCACAGCGAAATCATCGAGCGCAGGCGCGCGGAAGCCACGCTGGACAAACTGGCGCATCATGACACGTTGACAGGCTTGCCCAACCGATTGCAATTTCAGCAACAGCTTGCCAGAACGCTGGCGGATGAAGGCATTGCGCTACGTGGGCCGGCCATTCTTTATATCGATCTGGATCGTTTTAAAGACGTCAACGATACCCAGGGGCATTACGTAGGCGATCAACTCTTAATCGCCGTTGCAAATCGCCTGTCCGATCATGTCGCCCCGCGTGACTTGCTGGCACGGCTAGGCGGAGATGAGTTTGTTTGCATCCTGGGAACGCTGGCCCATCCGGATATGGCGGATGCGGCGGCGGGCAAGCTGCTGGCCTTGTTCCAACGGCCATTTGCTGTCGGCGGTCAGGATATCTATCTCTCCGCCAGCATAGGCATAGGGTTTGTCGGGCAAGATGGCTCGGATGTAGACACCCTGCTACGCAATGCGGACCTGGCCATGTACCAAGCCAAAGCCGCGGGTCGCAATCGTTACCAGCGCTATACGCCCCAGCTGTCGGCCGCGATAGAGGAAAGGGTCCGGGTTGAGCATCATCTGAGGCAATCCATCGCCGATGGCGCGATAGAGGTCTACTATCAGCCCAAGATTTTGTGCGCAGGCGGGTCTCTCTACGGGGCAGAGGCTTTGGCGCGCTGGCATAGCGCAGAACTGGGCGACGTCAGCCCCGCCCGCTTTATTCCTATTGCGGAAGAGTCGGGGCAAATCCAAGCGCTAGGCGATCTGGTTCTGGAAAAGTGTTGCCGGCAGCTTGCCCAATGGCATCAGGCGGGTCTTGTCATGCCATCTGTTTCCGTCAATCTGTCAGTCAGGCAGCTTGAACAGGCTGACTTCCCGCAACATGTCCACGCCTTATTGCAAAAACATGGGCTGCGGCCGGAGTGGCTGGAGCTAGAAATCACGGAAAGCGTCATCATGGCCAGTGATGATGCCATTTCCACTTTGACAGAGCTGCACCAGCTGGGTGTTCGATTGTCCATCGATGACTTCGGTACCGGCTACTCCTCCCTATCCTACCTGGGGCAATTGCCGGTCCAAACCCTGAAAATCGATCGCTCCTTTGTCATGGGAATAGGCCAGGGCCAGGATGCCGAGGCCTTGGTGCGTGGCATCCAGTCGCTAGCGGATAACTTGAATCTGGAATCGGTAGCCGAAGGCGTGGAGACCGCGGCTCAGTCCGACTTTCTGATCGCGATCGGCTGCACGGCCATACAAGGATTCCTCTACGATAAACCGCAACCTGCCGCAATCTTTGAATCCCGCTGGCTTCAAGCCGCCACCCTTCACCGTCTTTGATCGCCATTGCAGGCAGGCGATTCTTGAGCGGCGCCGGGTCCTCGTGCTCTCGGACGGCTGGCGAAGGCGGCGCTCAAGCGGAAGGAATGCCTTGTTCATGGCGGCCGGTGGCCGCATGGCTGCGCAATGTCTCAATATCGCGTTTGGGCGGGGCGCCGAAGAGCCGGGCGTACTCGCGGCTGAATTGCGACGGGCTTTCATAGCCCACCTCGAAGGCGGCGCTCGCGGCGTCCCGGTGCGCGTTCAACATCAGCCGGCGCGCCTCATTCAGCCTCAGCCATTTCTGGTACTGCAGCGGGCTCATGGCGGTGAGTTGGCGGAAGTGCTGGTGCAGGCTGGACGTGCTCATCTGCACATGCGCGGCCAGGTCTTCAATGCGCAGCGTCCGGGTGTAGTTCAGCTTCAGCCAGTCAATCGCCCTGGCGATGCGGTGGCCCTGGCTCCCCACCGCCGCGATCTGCCACAGCCGCGGCGCCTGCTCGCCGCGGAGCAGGCGGTAGTGGATCTCGCGCTCGATCAAGGGCGCCAGCACGGGTATGGCGGCAGGGTCATCCAGCAGGTCCAGCAGCCGCTTGAACGACTCCAGCAGCGGCGGGGTGACCGCGCCCAGACCCACGCCGCCCGCCTTGTCTTGGGAGCGCTCCGCCGGCAGCGGCAAGCCGCCCTGGGCGATCAGCTCCGCCATCACCCTCAGGTCCAGCTTCAAGGCCAGCCCCAGGCAGGGCTGGTCCGCGCTCGCCCGCATCACTTGCGAGTTCGCCGGCAGGTCGAGCGATGTGATGAGAAAGCGATGGATGTCGTAGGGGTAGGCCTCGCCGCCCACTAGCATTTGCTTTTCCCCCTGCACCACAAGAATGATGCTGGGTTCGACCAGGCAGATGCAGGGCGGCATGGGGCGCTCGCGCCGGAAGAAGGTGAGATTGGCGATGGGGCTGCGCCAGTCCGTCAGGCCGGCCGTCCTGCTGCCAATGCTGTGAATCATGGATTCCCGCAAGCGGGCGAGCGGATCCGGGGCGAGGGCGTCGGATGATCGTGGGTCGGGCATGGCAGGGTCTCCAGGCGGGGTTTGGGCTGAAGCATATCTCGTCCCGGCGCGGTCGCCCAGGCCGAAATTTGCATCCATGGAGAATCAGGCAAGAAGCGCGCAGGATTTATATACCGATGACGGGCGTGGATGAAGAAAAATACGCTGCATCAAGTCACTGCACGCATCACATCGAAAGGCGAGCCATGGAAAACTTCAGCTTCTTCAACCCCACCCGCATTGAATTCGGCACCGACAAGGAGCGCCTCATCGGCAAAGGCCTGGCCGAACACGGCGTCAAGAAAGCGCTGCTTTGCTACGGCAGCGAGCGGATCAAGCGCGAAGGTCTGTTTGATGTCGTCGGCCGGAGCCTGGCCGAACATGACATTCAGCTCGTCGAATTCGGCGGGATCGTCAGCAATCCAGTGATCTCCCGTGTGCGTGAAGGCATTGCGCTGGCGCGGGCTGAGGGGGTGGATGCCATACTCAGCGTAGGCGGCGGCTCCGTGCTCGACAGCGCCAAGGCGATTGCGGCCGGCGTCCGCCATGCCGGGGATGTCTGGGATCTTTTTGTCGGCAAGGCCGGCATCGAGTCGGCCCTGCCGCTGTTCGCCATCCAGACCCTGGCGGCCACGGGCAGCGAGATGAACCCCTCCGCGGTGGTGACCAATGACGAGACGCAGGAGAAGTTCTTCATCGCGTCGCCGCTGCTGTTTCCCAAGCTGTCCATTGTCAACCCGGCGCTGATGCGCGGCGTATCGCGCGACTACCTCGTCTATTCGGCTTCCGATGTCATCGCTCACCTGATCGAAACCTATTTCACGGCCACGGTGCAGCCCAAGCTGCAATCGCGCCTGGTGGAATCGCTGATCATCACGGTCATCGAGACGACCGAGGCCCTGCTGGCCAACCCGGCGGACTATGCCGCGCGCGCGCAGTTTGCCTGGGCCGCCACGTTGGCGCTCAATGGACTGTGCTATTCCGGCACGGCGGGCTTCAGCTATCCCAACCATGCCATTGAACACTCGCTGTCGGCGCTGTTCAACGTGCCGCATGGCGCCGGCTTGTCGGTGGTGGTGCCAGCCTGGATGAAGTGGTATCGGGCGCGGAATCCGAGCCAGTTCGATCGCTTCGCCGTCGAAGTGTTCGGCGTGGACGGCGGCGAGCAGGGCATCGCGGCCTTGCAGGCCTGGTACGACAAGATCGGCACGCCGACGCGGCTGTCGCAGTTGGGCATTCCGGCCGATGACCTGTCTGCCATCGTCGACAACGTGCAGCGCAATGTCCGCCTGTTCGGCATCGCCGAAACCTATACCCCGGAAGCGGTCGCCGAGATATTGCGGCTTGCGCGCTAAGCCCGCGCCCATCGCGGGCCCGCCGCCTGGGCGGCGTTCCGGATGGGCGAGGCAGCCCAAGGGGCATCTCTATGGAAGGAAAATCATGAAATACAGCGATAAAGCGGCGTTCGATAGGGCCAATATGTTTGGCACGGGGGTGCCGAACCAAGCGTATGCGCAATACTTCATCGGGAATTCATTCTTGAACTTTCTGCTTAAGCCGGGCGAGGCGCCGTTATTCCTGGCCAACGTCACCTTCGAACCCGGTTGCCGCAATCATTGGCATATCCACCATGCCAAAAGCGGCGGCGGGCAGATGTTGATCTGCACCGCCGGCGAGGGCTGGTTCCAGCAGGAAGGCGAGCCGGCCGTCAGCCTGCAAGAGGGTTCCTTCGTCTATATCCCGGCAGGGAAAAAGCATTGGCACGGCGCCAAGGCCGACAGCTGGTTCAGCCATCTGGCGATTGAAATTCCCGGAGTGGGAAGCCGCAACGAATGGCTGGAGCCGGTCAGCGACGAGGCGTACCGCCAGCTTTGAATCGGCCGGATAGGCGGCCCGCCAGGACCGCCGCCACCCCTGCATTTTTTTTGCAAGCATCTATGATGAAGTGTCGTGAGCGAAGCAGCCCAGGGGCTGGGGTCGATGTCGCGGAGGATCGGGGGAGGAACATCATGAAATTGGATGATTTCAATGTGGTGGCGGACTTGATCGGCATGAAAAAGCGTTCGCGCGAGGCGGTGTGGCTGATGGAGGTGGAGGGCATGACCGGCTATTACGCCGCTCAGCAAATGGACATCAGCGAATCCACCGTGTCCCGCGCCCACGCGCGTTTCCGCCGCGCCATCACGCAGCTGAATACTTTGTCGGGGCATTTGCCCCTGCGCTGAATACTGTTCATTGCTGTCCATTGGCCCGAGGCGTTGCCCACGCTTCGGGCTTTTTGTTTTCGCCGAGCGCGCGGCGTGTCTGCATCGGCATCTGCGGATCACGCCATTCCACATGATGCGTTGGCTCAGCCCGCATGCGGCCGCCGCTGGTGCTGATGGGCTACTTGGCCGCCTTCGCTGTCTGGCCGGCCGAGGCCAGATGGGGCCGTCACGGCGGGCGGTTTCTGTTAATTTGCGTGTCATCCGCGGCGGCAAGCGCGAACCCGGTGATATAACCACGCTGTGAGGGGGCGAGTCCCCGGCCGATGAAGTGGATGCCATGCGTTTTGCCATTACCCTGTCTGACCGGTGCAAACCGGTGCTGGATGTGTTCGTGAAGGCCGGCTGGGAGCCGCTGAAGGTGTTTTGCACGCCGGTGGATCACCGCATGCATCATCACAAGGCCTCGGTGGCGTTTGCCGAGCAACACAAGCTGCCGCTGCAGTTGTCGCCCATGCGCGAGCGCGATCTGGCCGAACTGGCCGACATGGGATGCGAGGCCCTGCTGCTGGGCAGCTATAACTGGCGCGTGCCGGACTGGCGCCCATATCTGAAATACGCGGTGAATTTCCATCCTTCTCCCTTGCCCTTGGCGCGCGGGCCATACCCCCAGGTGCGCGCCTTGCTGGAGGGGCGCAAGGAATGGGGGGTGACCTGCCATAAGGTGGGGCCGGAATTCGATACCGGCGATATTCTGGATCAGGAGAAGTTTCCCTTGGGCGAGATGGACAGCCATCAGGTACTGGACATCAAGCTGCAACTGGCTTTGCACCGTCTTTGCCATCGCGTGGCGGGACAGTTCGAGCGCCTGTGGGCGGAGGCCCGTCCGCAAGGCGAGGGCGGCAGCTACTGGCCGCTGTGGAGCGATCAGGATCGCATGCTGGACTTTCGCCGCAGCACGTCCGATTTGTTGCGCCAGATTCGGGCTTTCGGCGATTTCGAATGCGTGGCCACCCTCAATCAGGTCACCTTGTTTGTGCATCGAGCGGAGGGGTGGACGGAGGCGCACGCGTTTCAACCGGGTAGCTTGATCTACTCTCAGGCCGAGCAATTGCTGGTGGCGACGGCGGACGGCATGCTGCTGATCAGCGAGTGGAGCGTGCACACGCCCGGTGCGGTCACCGGGCGAGGGCGTGGCTAATTTAATGCCTTTGGAATATTTGTTGCGCGCTTGCTGCGCGCTTGTCCTGTGCATGGCGCGCGATTTGACCCCCGGCTCGACTTGTTGAAAAATGCCTTCCGCGTCAAGTGCTTGACGCAATGAGGAGAGTCGGCTTGCTGCCGGTTCGGCATCGCCGTGCGGACATGTTCCGGCGGCGATTGTTGTTTGGAGAAGGTGCCGCGTAGCGGCGTTGGTGTCGGGAATATGTACGGGAAGTGGTTGGGATGGGTGTGCGCGCTGGGCTTGAGCGCCGGCGTGTGCCAGGCGAGTGTGCCGCAATGGTATGCGGAAAGCTCAGCGGTGGTGGCGCGCCAGGCTTGCCAGGCGGCGGCATGCGAGCCCGCTCCGGTTGCCTTGCGCCATTCCGAGGCTTCCGGGGCTGGCGGCGACAATATCTCGCAGCTGGCGCTGGCGGACGAGGTGATGTCGCGCAGCGAGAATATGCGCGACGCCAAGCGGTGGTTCGCGTTGGATCTGCTGTTGCTGGGCGCAGGGGTGCTGTGTTTGATCGCGTATTGCCGCCGCTTGCTGGGGCCGGATGAAGACGAAATGTGCTGAGGCTGTTAAACAGCGTGCAAAAGTGACCAGGTTCCCGGGGTAAACAGCGTCCAATTTTGACCACCCCGGGCATGTGCCACACTTCGTCTTTTTGGCGAGGGCAAACCTGGAGTGATTTGCATGGAAACCATCGGCAAGATCCGACGCCGTCACCTGGTGGGCAACGAGAGCATCAGCGCTGTTGCCCGCTCCCTCAACCTCTCCCGCAACACCGTCAAGAAATACCTCAAGGCCACCACCGCCCCGCAATATCAGCGCCAGCCGCGCCATCCCAGGCTCGGCGCCTTCATGGACACGCTGAACGCCTGGCTCAAGCGCGATAGCCAGCTCCCCAAGGCCCAACGCCGTACCGCCCGCCGCCTGTTCGAATGCCTGCAGGCCGAGGGGTACAGGGGCGCCTACGACAGCATCCAGCGCCACGTCAAAGCCTGGAAGGCCGCTCAGCCCGGCACGCTCACCCCAAAGCAGGCTTTCGTCCCGCTGCTCTTCGCGCCCGGCGAAGTTTGCCAATTCGATTGGAGCTACGAGCAGGTGGTGCTCGGCGGTATCGCCCAGACCATCAAGCTGGCGCACTTCCGCCTGGCTTATAGCCGCCAGCCTTTCGTCATCGCCTATCCGCGCGAAACCCAGGAAATGGTGCTGGACGCTCACGTCCAGGCTTTCGCCTTCTTTGGCGGCGCGCCGCGCAAGGTGATCTACGACAACCTCAAGGCAGTGGTGGACGCCATCTTTACCGGCAAGTCCCGCCGTTTCAACAGCCGCCACCTGGCTTTGGCCAATCACTACCTGTTCGAGCCGGTGGCCTGCACGCCGGCATCGGGCTGGGAGAAAGGGCAAGTGGAGAATCAGGTCGGCAATATCCGGGAATGGCTGTTCACGCCCACCCCGCGCTTTGCCGACTTCGCGGCGCTCAATGCCCATCTGGCGCAACGCTGCCGCGAACTGGGGCAACGCCAACACCCGCACCAGCCGGTGACGGTGGCCGCAGCCTGGGCAGACGAGCGGCAGCAGCTGACGCCGATCGCCATGCCGTTCGACAGCTATGTGGAGCAGGCGCTGCGCGTCTCCAGCACCTGCCTGGTGACGATAGAGCGCAATCGTTACAGCGTGCCGGCGCAATGGGCGGGCAAGGTGGTGTCGGTGCGCGTCAGCGCTGGCCAGATCCGCGCCGTCGCCGACGGCGCCGAGATCGCCTGCCACGACCGTCGCTTCGGGCGGGATCAGTGGATCTGCGAACCCTGGCACTACGTGCCGATCCTGCAAACCAAACCCGGCGCCTTGCGGCATGGCCGGCCCTTTGTCGAATGGGTGCTGCCGGCGGCGATTGAAACCGTGCGCCAGGCGCTGATGAAAGAAGCCAAAGGCGATCGGGCCTTCGCCGATCTGCTGCTGGCCGCGCGAGAAACCGGCCTGGAAGCGCTGGAAGTGGCCTGCCAGCTGGCGCTGGAGCACAAGGCTATCAGCGCGCCCATCATTCTGAATGAGCTGCGCCGGCTGACCGAACCCGCCCGTCCGGCAGCGTTGAGCGTGATGGAGAACTTGCAGCTGAAAGAAGCGCCGGCGGCGAACTGCGCGCGTTACGACCAGTTGCTGGAGGGCTGCCATGACTGATCCCCTGAGCAAACTGAAAGCGCTGAAGCTGTACGGGATGGCCAGCGCCTGGGGAGAACTGATGGCCGAACCCCGCCGCCAACCTTTGACCGGCGAAGCGATGCTGCTGCGACTGTTGGAGGCGGAACAGGCCGACCGCCAAGCGCGCAGCCTGAGCTACCAGATGAAAGCCGCGCGCTTCCCGCACCACCGAGATCTGACAGGCTTTGACTGGGCGGAAAGTCCGCTGCAGTCAGACAGATTGACCGCGCTGGCCGGCGGCGACTACCTGGCGGAAGCGCGCAACCTGATTCTGGTGGGCGGCACCGGGACGGGCAAAACCCACCTGGCGACAGCGCTGGGGGTGGCGGCGATCCATCAGAGCAAGCGGGTGCGGTTCTATAACGCGGTGGACCTAGTCAATCTGCTGGAGCATGAAAAGCGCGCCGGCAAAGCCGGGCACCTGTCGCGTCAACTGATGCTGATGGACGCGGTGATCCTGGACGAGCTGGGCTACCTGCCGTTTCCGGAATCAGGCGGCGCGCTGCTGTTTCACCTGATCAGCCAGTTGTACGAGAAGACCAGCCTGATCGTGACGACGAACCTGAGCTTCGGGGAATGGGTGAGCGTGTTCGGCGACGCGAAGATGACGACGGCGCTGCTGGACCGGGTGACGCACCACTGCGACATTCTGGAGACGGGGAACGATTCCTACCGGTTCAAGAAGCGCCGGAAAGCGGTCTGATGCCTGGTCAAAATTCAACGCTGACAGGTGGTCAAAATTCGACGCTGATTGACACTGAGGCTGTGCCGAGAATGTCGAAACGGCGCCATCGCATGCGATGGCGCCGTTTTCATTGGCAAGCGCGCTTGTTCTACAGCACTTCGCCGGCGTAGTCCGCCAGGCGGGAGCGCTCGCCGCGTTGCAGGGTGATGTGGGCGGAGTGGTCCCAGCCCTTGAAACGGTCTACCACATAGGTCAGGCCGGAGCTGCCTTCGGTCAGGTAGGGCGTGTCGATCTGGCTGACGTTGCCCAGGCATACCACCTTGGTGCCGGGGCCGGCGCGGGTGATCAGCGTCTTCATCTGCTTGGGCGTCAGGTTTTGCGCCTCGTCTATGATCAGGTATTTGTTGAGGAAGGTGCGGCCGCGCATGAAGTTGAGGCTCTTCACCTTGATGCGGCTGCGTATCAGGTCGCGCGTGGCGGCGCGGCCCCAGTCGCCGCCGTCGTCGTCGCTCTTGTTCAGCACATCCAGGTTGTCTTCCAAGGCGCCCATCCACGGCGCCATTTTTTCTTCCTCAGTGCCGGGCAGGAAGCCAATGTCCTCGCCCACCGGCACGGTGACGCGGGTCATGATGATTTCGCTGTAGATTTTCTGTTCCAGCGTCATCGCCAGGCCCGCCGCCAGCGTGAGCAGCGTCTTGCCGGTGCCGGCCTGGCCCAGCAGCGAGACGAAGTCCACGTTGGGGTCCATCAGCATGTTCAACGCGAAGTTCTGCTCGCGGTTGCGCGCGGTGATGCCCCAGACATTGTTCTTGCTGTGGCTGTAGTCCTTCAGCGTTTCCAATACCGCGCTCTTGCCTTCCAGCTTGATCACGCGGGCCTGGAACGGTTTGTCGCCTTCCTGCCATAGCAGCTGGTTGACATAGAGGCTGGCCGTGTCGGGGCCGGTCAGCTGATAGTAGCTGCGGCCATGATCCTGCCAGGATTGGATGTCCTTGCCGTTGCGCTCCCAGAACGCCTGGTCGATTTCGCGGGTGCCGGTATAGAGCAGGTCGGTGTCTTCCAGCACCTTGTCGTTGAAGTAGTCTTCCGCCTCCAGGCCCAGCGCGCGCGCCTTGATGCGCATATTGATGTCTTTGGACACCAGGATGACGGCGCGTTCCTGATGCAGATTCTTCAGCGCCATCACGATGCCGAGAATCTGATTGTCGGCCTTGCCCACCGGCAGCGAGGACGGCAGCGTGCCGTTGATGGCCTGGGTCTGCAGGATCAGTCGGCCGCTGGCGGCGTCGCGGCTGGCGTTTTTCAGCGGAATGCCATCGGCGATGTTCAGCTCGTTGCCGCTGATGATGTCGTCGAGGAAGCGGCTGGCCTGGCGCGCGTTGCGCGCCACTTCGGACATGCCCTTCTTGTGGGTATCCAGTTCTTCCAGCGTGATGATGGGGATGAACACATCGTGTTCTTCGAAGCGGTACAGACAGGTGGGGTCGTGCAGAAGAACGTTGGTATCCAGAACAAACAGCTTGCACGTGTTGGTCTTTTTGCGGCCGGCCATGATGTGGTCCCCTTGTTCATGTCGTTGCCCGGCCGGCTGGCCGGGCGGGTACAACCGTTTACAGCGTTTTCACGTACGCCAATACCTCCTCCGCGTGGCCCGGCACTTTGACGCCGCGCCATTCTCTGGCGATTTCGCCGCTCTTGCCGATGACGAAGGTGCTGCGTTCGATGCCGCGCACCTGTTTGCCGTACATATTCTTCATCTTGATGACGCCGAACAGATTGCAGGCGGTTTCTTCGCTGTCGGACAGCAGCTCGAACGGCAGCTCCAGCTTGGCCTTGAAGTTGTGGTGGGATTTCAGGCTGTCGCGGGAAATGCCGACGATCTCGGCGCCCAGCACGGCGAACTCCGCGTGCAGGTCGCGGAAGGCCATGCTTTCATTGGTGCAGCCGGGGGTGTTGTCCTTGGGGTAAAAGTAGATCACCAGCGGCTTGCGGCTGGCGGAGAGCGTGAAGTCGGTGCCCGATGTGGATGGTAAAGTGAAGTTAAAACAAGGGCTTGCATTCATTTGTAGTTCTCTTGTCGTTTAGAGGCTGGAGTGTGGTAAATCTGCTAACCCACACTCTAACCCACATACGCACGGAGCTTTAGTTTTCGGCCTCTACACCGTACCTAGAGGCAAGAGCTTCAGCGTGCCTAGCCCGCCGCGTCTCTTGTTAAAGGTAGTCTATCGGCGTGTAGGGCTCCTGACAATCAAGTAAATTGTGTTGATAGTTGTTGACGTCGCAAGGGACTTCGACCGTCAAGTTGCAGAGCTCCAAGTGCGAGCGGCGATCTTGAACCGCTTCACGCGGCTCGGGACGCCGATGACGGTGCGCATGCCATAAATCCGTCTGGGGAAAGGGGCTTTGCATGCCGAAGCCTATTTATGCAACAAAGCCGTGTCTGTCTCTTCGCGGTTTTTTGAGCAAGCTCTGGCTTGGGTGCTGCCCTTTGTGGCTTCGGAAGGTTTGGCGCTGCCTCCTGCCGCATGGGGTCATGCGGCCAATTTGAGTGCCTTGCGTATGCCCTCGCTGAGATTGCCGTGGCCCAGTTTGCGGGCAATCTCGATGCTTGCCGTGTCCAGATAGACGTTCTTGCGTGAACCGCCCTGCAGTTTGGGCGGCGCGCCTGCGCCGTTGGGTATGCCCAACGCTGCTTTGACGCGGCGCTGGTCCAAGGGACGGACTTCGTTGCGATAAGCCATGCCGTAAACCCCGCTGGCGGTATGCCTGACCAACGCGCCCGTGCGGTTGCCCTGGTGGATCACGCCTACCATTTGATATCCCGGCAGATCGCTCAGCTGGTACAGCCGGGGTTTGCCTGGTTGCTCAATGTGAATGCGTGAACGGCTGTCGGTAGGCATGGCGTGTTCCTTGTGTGGTGGCGGCAAGGGCGATGGAGAGCTTGTTGCTGCAAGCCTTTGCCTCTTCAATTTTGTACACAAGAAATAAAGTTGCAAGCGATATTATGTGTGTATGAAATTAGCTGTTGCATGCATTATTTTCATCATGCGAGCTGGCTGCCTTGTTTCTTCTGCATGGATTTGTCCGTCGCTTGCCGGTCATGGGGCGGGCATCTCTTGCGCTATGCATGACGCCATCGTCGGCCATGTGTCCGGCTCTCCGTTGTTCCGCGCGGGCAGAGAATGAATATTCCGCGCGCGAAACGCTTCGATTCGTCGCAAGACGCATATGGGCGGGATCGCTCTGCAGCCATCAACCGCTCCTGGCGCTAGGGCCCGCCTATTGACCGTTTCCGGCCGTGGGCGGGCGCAGCGCCTGGTGGCGGGCTTCAGGATGATTTGGATGGCTCATCTCCGGGCATCATGCTGTGACTGGGCCGGCACGCGCCAGAGGCAGTCATTTTCATAACAGCAGGACTAGCTTGAACTCGGGCGCATTGGCCGGTCGCAGCGTGATCTGCCGTTTGTTGATCTGGCCGAGGGCCGGGTGATGGAAGGCGCGCTCGCCGCCTTCTCGCTCCAGCACATCCTGCTGTCGCCACAATTGGTCGAATTCCGCGCTGTTGAGGCGCAGCCGCTGCAGCATGTCCGCCGTTTCGGCATCATCCAGCTGCTGGCCCAGGTCGGCGCGCAATTCAGCGACGATGCGCCGCGCGCGCTCCGGCCAGTTGTCGATGAAGCTGCGCGCGGCCGGCATCAGGAAAATGAAGTCGAGCTGGCTGCGGCTGGCGTCCGGCTTGCCCAGCCAATCGCAGAACAATTCCGCCGCGGCGTCGTTCCAGGCCGCCGCCCGCCAATGGCGGTCCAGCACATAGGCTGGAATGGCGATGTGCGGCAGCATTTCCGCCAGAATCTCGCGCGCTTGAGGATTGTCCTCGGCGCGCTTGTCTTTGGGGTTCTTCAGGCCGGCCAGATCAAACAGATAATCGGTTTCCGCGCCGGACAGCTGCAGCGCGGCGGCAAGGCGGGCCAGGGTGTGCGCCGACACCGATTCGGTGCGCCCTTGCTCCAGCCAAGTGAGCCAGGTGGGACTGATGCCGGCCAGTTGCGCCACTTCTTCGCGGCGCAAGCCCTTGGCGCGGCGCCGCGCGCCTGCGGGCAGGCCGGCTTGCTGCGGCGTCAGCCGTTCGCGGTGGGCGCGCAGAAAAGCGCCAAGCGGGCTGGCGGCGGTCGATTCCATACTCTTATCCTATTGGTTTTTATACCAGTATAACGTCTTATCTTGTAACAGGATTAAAGCTGGTCAAAGATGTGTGCAACGACGACCCGAGGACACGCAATATGACCGCGCAAACCTTGTACGACAAACTGTGGAACAGCCATGTGGTGCGCCAAGAGGCAGACGGCACCGCGCTGTTGTATATCGACCGCCATCTGGTGCATGAAGTGACCAGCCCCCAGGCCTTCGAGGGCTTGAAGCTGGCCGGCCGCAAGCTGTGGAGGGTGGATTCCGTCGTCTCCACCGCGGACCACAACACGCCCACCGACCATTGGGATCAAGGCATTCAGGACCCGATCTCGCGCCAGCAGGTGGAAACGCTGGACGCCAACATCAAGGCCTTCGGCGCGCTGGCCTACTTCCCGTTCAAGGACAAGGGCCAGGGCATCGTCCACGTGATGGGGCCGGAGCAGGGCGCCACCTTGCCGGGCATGACCGTGGTGTGCGGCGACAGCCACACCTCCACCCACGGCGCGTTCGGCGCGCTGGCGCATGGCATCGGCACCTCCGAAGTCGAACACGTGATGGCCACGCAATGCCTGGTGGCCAAGAAGTCCAAGAACATGCTGGTGCGGGTGGATGGACAGCTGGGCGCGGGCGTTACGGCCAAGGACGTGGCGCTGGCCATCATCGGCAAGATCGGCACCGCCGGCGGCACCGGCTACGCGATAGAGTTTGGCGGCGAGGCGATCCGCAGCCTGAGCATGGAAGGCCGTATGACGCTGTGCAATATGGCGATAGAAGGCGGCGCGCGTTCCGGCCTGGTGGCGGTGGACGACAAAACCATAGCCTACGTCAAGGGCCGGCCGTACGCGCCCAAGGCCGAGCAGTGGGACGCGGCCGTGGCGTATTGGCGCACCCTGCATTCCGACGACGGCGCGCATTTCGACGAAACGATCATCTTGCAGGCCGCGGATATCCAGCCGCAGGTCACCTGGGGCACTTCGCCGGAAATGGTAGTGGACGTGGGCGGCAAGGTGCCGAATCCGGCCAATGAGAACGATCCGGTGAAGAAAGCCGGCATCGAGCGCGCGCTGGCCTATATGGGCTTGGAGGCCGATACGCCGATAGAGCAGATTCCGGTGGACGTGGTGTTCATCGGCTCCTGTACCAATAGCCGCATCGAAGACCTGCGCGAAGCGGCGGCGGTGGCCAAGGGCCGCCAGAAGGCCGCCAGCGTGAAGCAGGTGTTGGTGGTGCCGGGTTCCGGCCTGGTCAAGGCGCAGGCCGAGGCCGAGGGACTAGACAAGATTTTCGTCGCCGCCGGTTTCGAATGGCGCGAGCCGGGCTGCTCGATGTGCCTGGCGATGAACGCCGACCGGCTGCTGCCGGGAGAGCGCTGCGCCTCCACCTCCAACCGCAACTTCGAAGGCCGCCAGGGCCAGGGCGGGCGCACCCATTTGGTGAGCCCGGCAATGGCGGCGGCGGCGGCGGTGGCTGGGCATTTCGTCGACGTGCGCGGCTTGGCCGCCAACTGAGTGCCGCTGGGGGGCGGATCCGGGCGCGGCGGGTCTGACGAAAACGCAGGGATTGCTTAGAATGTCCCTTTTGTCAGACCGGCGGCCCGGCTGCCACCCGAACGGAGCGCATCACATGAAAAAAGAGATGGTTTGTCTGAGCCTGGCCCTGCTGCTGGGCGGCTGCAACACCGTGCAAGGCATCAAGGCCGACGCCAAGGAAGGCGGGCAGGCGGTGGGCCACGGTTTGCAGAAGGCTGGACAGGCGATCGGCAACGCGGTGGAGAAGGGCGGAGAAGCGATCAAACGCACCGCCGAGTAACCCCGCGCCATCCTGAACAGGGAGCGCAGCATGAAAGCATTCACCACTTTGCAGGGCTTGGTCTGTCCGCTGGATCGGGCCAATGTCGACACCGACGCCATTATCCCGAAGCAGTTTCTGAAATCGATCAAGCGGTCCGGCTTCGGACCCAATCTGTTCGACGAATGGCGTTATCTGGATCACGGCGAGCCGGGCATGGACAATAGCCAGCGTCCGCTGAACCCGGACTTCGTGCTGAACCAGCCGCGCTATCAAGGCGCGCAAATCCTGCTGGCGCGCGAGAACTTCGGCTGCGGCTCCAGCCGCGAGCACGCGCCGTGGGCGCTGGACGATCAGGGCTTCCGCGTGGTGATCGCGCCCAGCTTCGCCGACATCTTCTTCAATAACTGCTACAAGAACGGCCTGCTGCCCATCGTGCTGGCGGCGGACATTGTCGACCAGCTGTTCCGCGAGTGCGAGGCCGCGCCGGGCTACCGCCTGAAAGTGGACCTGGCGGCGCAGACCGTGTCCACCCCGTCCGGCCAGACCTTTGGGTTCGACATCACCGAGCACCGCAAGCATTGCCTGCTGGGCGGCCTGGATGAAATCGGCCTGACCTTGCGGCACGCGGACGAGATCAAGGCTTTCGAAGCCAAGCGCCGCGCCGAACAGCCCTGGCTGTTCGCCTGATCTGCCGGACGACCAGCCTTCATGGGCGCGTTGAGCAAGCGATGCGGCGGACGCGGCCGGATGGCTTGGCTGCATCGCCACCCCTTGGCGGCCTTCTTGCTGCTGGGACTGAGCTTTTTGCTGTTCGGCGCGGGCACCGTCAACCTGGCCCTGCTGCTGCAACTCAACCTGAAACTGTGGTTGGAGGTGGGATGGCAGGCGGCGATGGATGGCGCGCTGCGCCAGCTGGGCGAGCTATTGCTGTCCGGCTATGCCGCAATGGCCGCCTACATCGTGTTCAAGTGCTGCGAAAAGGCGCTGGTGGAGTGGTTGACCCGGCGCGAAGAAGATAAACGGAAATAAGGAAGAAACCATGAAGATCGCCATTCTGCCCGGTGACGGCATCGGCCCGGAAATCATCGCCCAGGCCGAGCGCGTGCTGGACGTATTGCGCCAAGACGGCCTGAAAGTTGAGACCGAGCACGCCCCCTTGGGGGGCGCCGCTTACGATCAATACGGCGCGCCGTACCCGGAAGCCACGCAGAAACTGTGCCGCGAGGCCGACGCGGTGCTGCTGGGCGCGGTGGGCGGCCCTCAATACGACAAGCTGGATCGCCCGCTGCGGCCGGAGCGTGGCCTGTTGGCCATCCGCAAGGACCTGGGTCTGTTCGCCAATTTGCGGCCGGCCATTCTGTATCCGGAACTGGCCAACGCCTCCACCTTGAAGCCGGAGGTGGTGTCCGGGCTGGACATCATGATCGTGCGCGAACTGACCGGCGACATTTACTTTGGCCAGCCGCGCGGCATCGCCGTCAATGAGCTGGGCGAGCGCGAAGCCTACAACACCATGCGCTACAGCGAGAGCGAAGTGCGCCGCATCGCCCATGTCGCCTTCGGCATCGCCATGAAGCGGGGAAAGAAGCTGTGCTCGGTGGACAAGGCCAATGTGCTGGAAACCACTGAGTTCTGGAAGGAAATCATGATAGACGTGGCGCGAGAATATCCGCAGGTGGAGTTGTCGCACATGTATGTCGACAACGCGGCGATGCAGCTGGTGCGCAACCCCAAGCAGTTCGACGTGATGGTCACCGGCAATATCTTTGGCGACATTCTGTCCGATGAGGCCTCCATGCTGACCGGCTCCATCGGCATGCTGCCATCGGCGTCTTTGGACCAGAACAACAAGGGGTTGTACGAGCCTAGCCACGGCTCGGCGCCGGACATCGCCGGCCAGAACCTGGCCAACCCGCTGGCCACCATCCTGTCCGCCGCCATGATGCTGCGCTACAGCTTCGGCCAGGAAGCCGCCGCTCAGCGTGTGGAGGGTGCGGTGAAGAAGGTGCTGGCCCAGGGTTACCGTACCGGCGATATTTACGAAGCCGGCTGCGAAAAGGTCAGCTGCTCCGGCATGGGCGACGCGGTGGTGGCGGCGCTGTAAGCCCCGGTGTTTCCTAAACGGCCGGCGCGCGCCACGCCAGTGGAGCCGCCGGTTTTGCATTTGAGACGGGTTTTGCCGTGGGCGATGCGTTTTTTTAATCGCAGCCGCCAAGACACATCGTGCTTTTCCCCCGTGCGGCACGCGCAAGCCGGCAAGGCCGGACCGCTGCCATCAAGCGCGTTCATGGCTGTTGACGGCATCGCGATCCGTGTCTGCGCTGGCTTAACCGTTTGTTCCGCTTGCCTTCACAATAAAAACGATTCACCCCATTGCCTGACACGGTATCGCGCTGCACAATGGAGTAACAAAAATTTCATCGCCGCCGCGCGCAAGACGGGGCGCGATACGCGATTCGGACTTAGGACAGACTCGGGAGATTGATAGTGAGAGTAGGCTTTGTAGGTTGGCGCGGCATGGTGGGTTCCGTGCTGATGCAGCGCATGCGCGAAGAAAACGACTTCGCCGTCATCGACGAACCGGTGTTCTTCACCACTTCCAATGTCGGCGGCAAGGCGCCGGATATCGGCCGTGATGTGCCGCCGCTGAAAGACGCCGGCAATATCGACGAACTGCAGGCGATGGATGTGATCGTCACCTGCCAGGGCGGCGATTACACCACCGAGGTGTACGGCAAGCTGCGCGCCGCGGGCTGGAAGGGCTACTGGATAGACGCCGCCTCCACGCTGCGCATGCAGGACGATGCCATCATCGTGTTGGACCCGGTCAACCGCGATCTGATCGACCGCGGCCTGGCCAGCGGCGTCAAGGACTTCATCGGCGGCAACTGCACCAACTCCATCATGCTGATGGGCATGAATGGCCTGTTCCGCGAGGGGCTGGTGGACTGGGTGTCGTCCATGACCTACCAGGCCGCCTCCGGCGGCGGCGCCAACCATATGCGCGAGCTGCTCAAGGGCATGGGCGCCATTCATGCCACGGTGGCCGATGAGCTGGCCACGCCGTCATCCGCCATTCTGGACATCGACCGCAAGGTGGCGCAGGCCATCCGCGAGGATGTGCCGACCGAGTTTTTCGGCGCGCCGCTGGCCGGCGGCCTGATCCCCTGGATCGACAAGCAGCTGGACAATGGCCAGTCCAAGGAAGAGTGGAAGGGCCAGGCCGAGGTCAACAAGATTCTCGGCACTGCCAGCGTGATCCCGGTGGATGGTCTGTGCGTGCGCATCGGCGCCATGCGCTGCCACAGCCTGGCGCTGACCGTGAAACTGAAGAAGGACCTGCCGCTGTCCGAGATCGAAGCCATCATTCAGTCCGGCAACGACTGGGTGAAATGGGTGCCGAACGAGCGCGAGATTTCGGTCAAGGAGCTGACTCCCGCCGCCATTACCGGCGGGCTGGAAGTGGGCGTCGGCCGCGTGCGCAAGCTGAACATGGGCGGCGACTACCTGTCTGCCTTCGTGATCGGCGACCAGCTGCTGTGGGGCGCCGCCGAGCCGTTGCGCCGCATGCTGCGTATCCTGATCGCGCGCTGACGGGTAGAATGGGCGCCAGCCTGCGGCCGGCGTGCCGGCCGTAATAGAATTCAAGGGCACTTCGGTGCCCTTTTTGCATTGGATGGCGCCTTGCGCGTATGCTGCGGGCGTGCCGTAACAATAGGAATACGAATATGTCGACTTCTCTGCAAATCGCCGTGGTGGGCGCCACCAGTCTGGTGGGCCAGGCCGTGTTGGACTTGCTGGCCGAGCGCAATTTTCCGGCCGCCCGCGTGTTCGCGGTGGACAGCGCCGAGCAGGACGGCAGCACCGTGTCGCTGGGCAATCTGGAGCTGGATGTGCGCCCGGTGGATGAGTTCAGTTTCGAAAATGTCGGCCTGGCCATCTTCGCCGCCGGCAGCGAACTATCCCGCCAATACGTGCCGCAGGCGCGCGATGCCGGCGCGGCGGTGGTCGATTTCAGCTCCGCCTTCCGCCAGGAAGCCGGCGTGCCGCTGGTGGCGCCTGCCATCAATGCCGCCGAGCTGGCAGACCTGGGCCGCGCGCCGCTGGTGGCGGTGCCCAATTGCACGGTGACGCCGCTGGCGCTGGCGCTGGCGCCGCTGCTGCCCTTGGATATCGCGCGCGTCACCGTCGCCACCTATCAGGCCGTATCCGGCAGCGGCCAGAAGGCGATGGAAGAAATGGCAGACCAAACCACCGCGCTGTTTTCGCACCGCGACGCCGAGGTCAATGTCTATGCCAAGCGCATCGCCTTTAATGTGCTGCCGCAGATCGGAGAGGTGGACGAGAATGGCGATTCGGAAGAGGAGCGCTCGGTGCGCGACGAAACCGCTCGCCTGCTGGGGCTGAAGCCGGAGCAGCTGGAAGTGAGCTGCGCGCGCGTGCCGGTGTTCTTTGGCCACTCCTGGGCGATTCAAGTCGAACTGCATAAGGAGTTTGACCTCGAGCAAGTGCAAAAGCGCCTGAAGGCCGCAGGATTGCAGCTGGTGAGCCGCGACAAGCATGGCGGCTACGTGAGCCCGATGGAGGCCACTGGCAACGAGGGCGTCTGGGTCAGCCGCCTGCGCCGTCATGGCAACGTGCTAAGCTTGTGGGTCTCGGCCGATAATGTACGGGCGGGCGCGGCCATTCACTGTGTGCGCATCGCGGAAATTCTGGCCGGACAGAGCGCGTTGATGTGACAAACGCCGCGCCGGGCCAGGTCCCGGCGCTTGTGACATCTGGCTAAACGCCCTGCCAGGGCCTAAGATTGCAGCAGTTGCCCGCCATCCCGGAGGCGGGCTCGCGCCAAAAAAATCACACAAATGCGACAATGCCGGAAGGTAGACAGTGAGAAATCAGCGAAAAATCAAGCTTGGCATGCTTTTGATCAGCCTGGCGTATTCTGCTTGCGCTTGGGCCGGATTGGGGAAAATTTACGTCCGTTCCAACCTGGGGGAGGTTTTGCGGGCGGATATCGAAATGACCGGCGTCGCGGCCAATGAGCTGGACGCCATCCGAGTGGGCCTGGCCGATATCGGCACCTTCCAGGCCTTGAATGTCGATTACGCTACGGCATTGTCATCGCTGCGCTTCGCTTTGAACCCTAGCGCCAAGGGCGCCACCATACGCGTCAGCTCCATTCGTCCCATCAATGATCCTTACCTGCGCTTCGTGGTCGAGGCCAGAGCGCCTTCTGGCCGTTCGGTGCGCGAGTACACCGTGCTGCTGGATCCTGCCAATTACAATCCCGGCGGGCAGAGTATCGTGCAGGATGTGCCCAGCTACGCCGACAATGACCAGGCATCGCGCTATCACGCCGCCGCGCCGGCGAAAAAAACGCCTGCCGTTCCGGCGGAACTGCGCGTGAGACAGGGCGCCAGCCTGCGCTCGCTGGCGTTGAAGGTCAGGCCGCGTGGCGCCAGCCTGCGGCAGACCATGGCGGCATTGGCCCAGGAAAATCCCGATGCTTTCGATGCCGGCGATGTCAGCCATCCCAAGGCCGGTGCCCTGCTGAAAGTGCCGTCGTCGCGCAAGATCAAGGCAATGACGGCTGAGCAGGTGACCAGCATCCTGGGAGCGGAGCCGGCTAGCGCCCAGCAGCAAGCGTCCGGCGGCGCGCCGGCTGCGGGCAAGGGCGGCGACGTGCTCAAGCTGGTGCCGGGCGATGGCGCCGATAGCGCCCGGCTCAATGATTTGCAGCAGCAGATCAATGCCCGCGAAAAAGCCTTGCAGGACGCTACTGCGCGCATCGCGGCGCTGGAGCAGCAACTGAAGGCTTTGCAGGCGTCCGGCCTGGTGCCGCCCATGAAGGCCGCCTCCGCGCCAATGACGGCATCCGCCAGCGCGCCCAAGCCGATGATGAAACCGGTGGAGCCCCCGCATCCGGCAGCCAAGCCCAAGCCGGCGCATGTCGCGCCGCCGCCGCCCCCGCCGGCCCCCTCGCTGCTTGACCGCATCATGGAGAATCTGCCCTTGGTCGGCGGCGGCGTGGCTGCGCTTGGCTTGCTGGGCCTGCTGGGGGCGATGATCCTCAGACGCCGGGCGGCCGCGGCGCTGGACGCCAATGCCAGCGCGACCTTGGGCCGCGCGACGGTCACCGGCCATGGCCCGAATACGGTGGCGGGCTCCAACTCCTTCATGAGCAATTTCACCCAGGCCGCCGGCGCCATCGACGCCGCAGAGGTGGACCCGGTGGCGGAGGCCGAAGTGTACATCGCCTATGGCCGCGACCAGCAGGCGGAGGAAATTCTCAAGGACGCCTTGCTGAAGGACCCGTCGCGGCATGAAGTCAGGATGAAACTGATGGAGGTGTACGCGGCGCGCCCGGATACGGCTAGCTTCGAGCGCTTGGCGCGGGAAATGCAGGCGGCTTTCGATGGCCGTGGCGTGATGTGGGCCAAGACGGTCACCCTGGGACGGGCCATTGATCCGGACAATCCGCTCTACCAGAGCAATGAGGAAACCCTGCCGGATGCCGAAGCGCTTGCGCCTGAGGGCGAGCTGATCGACTTGGACAAGGAGCTGTTCGGCTCGGACGCCGCCGAATCTGCCCCGGCCGCGGAGCCCGCCGCAATGGCGCCCGAAGCCCAGGAAGAGGCGGACCCGCTGGCCGCCTTGTTCGACGCCCCGCTGGATGCGCCAAAACCGGCGCAAGAGGCCAACATGCTGGACTTCGACCTGGAGGCCATGTTGCCGTCGGAGACCGCGCCGGAAGCGGCCAAGCCGGCCGCGGCGGAGAACAATCTGCTCGACTTTGATTTCAATCTGGACGCGGTGTCTGCCGAAGCCGCCGCGACAACGGCGGAAGCCGCGCCGGAAGGTTTGGAGTCTTTGTATGCGGACATGCTGAATGAGCCGGCTGAGTCATCCGCGCAAGGGAGCGCCCAGACGGAGGGCATGTCCGTACTGGACGACCCGCTGGCAACCAAGCTCGATTTGGCCAAGGTATATCTGGATATGGGCGACCGCGAAGGCGCGCGCGAAGTGCTGCAAGACTTGTTGAGCGAGGCGCAGGGCTCGCTCAAGGACGAGGCCCAGGCCTTGCTGGATAAAATCAGCGTTTGAGCCAGCCAGGCGTGAAAGGCCGCCATCGCAGCCATGCGACGGCGGTTTTTTTATGCCGGATGCTCGCCCTTTTGGGCCCCTGGCCCGCCATTGCGCCTGCCCCATCGGGGATGAGGCGGCATCGAACAGCCCATCACGCGTTCAGGCATTTGCGATGGCGATATTTGCGCCTATTTTGATAATTGATGACCTTGGTAATTCTGGGCCTGGGCGGGATTGCCAATTGAAACGGCTATAAGGTTTAATTGGCAAGCATGCGGCTTCAGTGCGGCGGCGGCTGCCCAGGCCGCTCGAGTGTGGGCCGGCGGGCTGGTGATAACAATACAGGCAAAGGTTGGGACATCCAAATGGCTGCAAATTTACGCATGGCGAGTCTGGCCTTGCTGTTGGCGGGAATGGGGAGCGTATCGGCTGCGCTGGCGGGCCTGGGGCCGATCCATGTGCTCTCATCCGACGGCGAAACGTTCTCCGCTGAAATTCCGGTCGTCAATGAGGACATCCGCGATTTTGCCCAAGTCAACTTGGCCGATCGCAATAGCTATCCTCTGCTGTCTCCTTACAGCGGCTCCGCCGGCATGCTGCAATTCAGCCTGGTGCGAGGCGCGGATGGGAAGCTGCGCAAAGTGATGGTCCGCGGCCCCGCTGCCTTCGCCGAATCCTTATTGCGCTTCGCGGTCGAGGTGGGTTGGCCGGATGGCCGGCTCGTGCGCGAGTTCGAGGTTGATTACAAGCGGGATGGTCCGCGGCGCAAGACTCCGGCGCCTGCGGGGGAGGACGGCAAGTCCCATGCGGCCACGCCTGACCAGGGCTCCAGGCTGGATGGTTCGGCCCTGGGCGATCTGCGCATCAGTTCGCGGCTGGGCGAGCCGCTGATGGCCGAGCTGCCGCTGCTGGGCAGCGCTTTCGACAAGGCCGACCAGCTGCAGGTTTCCATTTATGCGGACACCGCGCAAGGCGGTCCGGTCAAGGACTTGCTGCAGCAAGTCGCCTCCATTACGCACCAGTTGGATAGGTCCATAGATGGCCGCCGCATGCTTTTGTTGTCATCGGCCTTGCCTATCACGGTGCCGCACCTGGCCTTCCGCTTGGAGGTCAGCGCCGGCGCGGTAAAGGCGCAAAAGTCCTATGTGCTGTCCATGGAGGGCTCCCCGGTTGCCATGGCGGCCAAGGCGGAAAAAGCGGGCAAGGCGGAACAGGAAAAGCCTGCCGAGGCGAGCAAGGTTTACAAGGTCAGCAAAGGCGATACCTTGTCCGGCATCGCGGCGCGCATGCGCGGCTATGAGCGCGGGCAGGATGTGGCGGCCAAGTTGCTGAAAGACAATCCCGACGCCTTCATTCATGGCGATGCCAACAAGCTGCTGGCGGGCTCGGATCTGCGATACCCCTCGCACTGGAAGCTGCATGAGGCGTCGAGCGCGGCCAAGGCCGCCGCTCCCGTTGAGCAGGCCAAGCCGAAGGAGTCGATGGCCAAGCTGCTGGCGGAGGGCCGGCAGGCGGACCAAGCGGGCGCCGCCGCGAAACCGGCAGGCAACGCTCCTGCGCCAGCCAAGGCCCAGCCTAAGATCGAGTCCAAAGCCCCGCCTAAGGCCGAACCCAAGACGATGTCCGCGCCTCCCGCTCCCGCGCCGACGCATGCGGCCTCGTCGCCAGCGGTGCTGGCGGCGGAGCGCAAGATGCGTGACACGCTGCAGCAGCAGGACAAGGTGTTGAAAGAAACGGAGTTGCGGACGCGGGCGCTGGAAGAGAAAATCCGCGCCTTGCAACAGCAGAAGCCTGCTGCGTCTGCGCCCATGAAGGAAAAATCAGCCGCGGCCATGCCCAAGCCCACAGCCCAACCTGCCGCAGCGGAGGCCATGGCAAAGCCGACTGCAGCCTCCGCGGCCAAGGCCGGCGATAAATCGCCGGAAGCAGCCGCTCCGCCAGCCAAAGCCGTAGCATCCATGGCGAATGCGATAGCGGCGGCGAATCAGCATCAGCCTCAGCCGGCCCCCGCGCCGTCCCAGCCCGCCCAGCCCTTGACCCCCAAGCCGGCTGCCGAGGGCGTGATGGATGATGCGATAGCGGTGCTGACTGACAAGGATGTCGTGATCAAGCTGGGCGGCGCAGCGGCGGCGCTGGGGCTGGTGGCTTTGTTGCTGCTGCGGCGCAAGCGGCAGGGCAGGGCGTCGGAAGCGCCGGAGGATCCCAGCACCATAGGCGTGCCCACTCGGCCCGCGATGGGGCCGCTGGCCAGTTTGATGAGTTCGCTGAAGAAGGAAGACGGCGGCATCGATCTTGGCACCGTGGACGTGATGGCCGAGGCCGAGGTGTATCTGGCGTATGGCCGGGCCGACCAGGCCGTGGTGATCCTGCGCGACGGACTGGACAAGGAGCCGATGCGGCAGGACTTGCGATTCAAACTGCTGGAAGTGCTGGCGGCCAAGCCTGACAAGGACGAGTTTCTGCAGGAGGCGGTGACCGCCAAGGGCATGTTGAGTCCTGACAGTACGCTGTGGCAGCGTATCTGCGAGCTGGGCAAGGCCGCGGTGCCGGGGCATCCCTTGTTCGAGGCCGCCGCTGCGCAGGCTACCGATCGGCCGGGCGTAGGCGTGATGGAGCCCATCGTGGCCGCCCGTGCGCCGGAAGAGGGCGCGGAGCTCGAGATGGATCTGAGTCCTCCCGCCCCCGCGATGGCCGAGGCGCGCGCGCCTGTCGCTCAGGCGGCCCCTGCGGTGGCGGCCTCGGAAGTGGACCAGGAAAAAATGGAACTGGCCAAGCTGTATATGGAAATGGGCGACAAGGAAACGGCGGAAACGCTGATTCGCGAAGCGCAGCACGGCCGCTAGCAGCGGGCGGGCTTTACGGCGCAATGGCACCGGCGTGATGTCGGTGCCATTCGTTTTTCTGCGGCCTGGGACGTGGCGCAAACCGGGCTGGATAGGATAAAGTGGGGGTTTTGCGGCCTTGCCAGCGCGCGGGCCGCCGGATGAATGGATGAGTGGGTATGAGAATCGCGCTCGGCATCGAGTATGACGGTCGGGCATTTGCCGGCTGGCAGAGTCAGCCGCACGGCAACACGGTACAGGATATATTGAATCGGGCCCTGGGCCAGATCGCCGGCAACCGGGAGGTTGCCACGGTAGCTGCCGGCCGCACCGATGCCGGCGTGCACGCCGCGATGCAAGTGGCGCATTTCGACACCGAAGCCAGCCGGCCGCTGAATGCCTGGGTGCGCGGCGTCAACGCCTTGCTGCCGCCCGAGATCGCCGTGGTGTGGGCACGCGAAGCGGGCGATGATTTCCACGCGCGGTTTTCCGCCTTTTCCCGCAGCTACAGTTATTTCCTGCTGACCCATCCGGTGCGTTCCTGCCTGCTGGCGGGCAAGGTGGGCTGGTATCATCAGGCCTTGGACGTGGCGGCGATGCGCAAGGCGGCGGCATGTCTGCTGGGCCGCCACGATTTTTCCAGCTTCCGCGCGTCCGAGTGTCAGGCCAAATCGCCGGTCAAGGATTTGCAGCGGCTGGATATCGTGGAAGATGGCGGTCTGATCCGCTTCGATCTGATGGCCGATGCCTTTTTGCATCATATGGTGCGTAATCTGGTGGGCGCCTTGCTCTACGTCGGCAAGGGCGCGATGGACGCTGCCGGCATGCAGGCCTTGCTGGCCGCGCGCGACCGCACCTGCGCGCCGCCCACCTTCATGCCGGATGGGCTGTATTTGACCGGCGTGGGTTATCCGGAAGCGTTCGGCCTGCCATCTTGCTGCGAGGCGGGGCGGCTCAAACTGCGCTGAGCGCGAGGGGCGAGAGTGGTCAGGATCAAGATTTGCGGCATCACCAGGCCAGAAGACGGCGCGGAAGCGGCCCGATTGGGCGCCGACGCCATTGGCCTGGTGTTTTACGACAAGAGCCCGCGCAATGTCACCCTCGCGCAGGCGCGGGCGGTGATCGCGGCCTTGCCGCCTTTCGTCACCGTAGTGGCGCTGTTCGTGAACCCAGCGCGAGAGTGGGTGGAGCGGGTGTTGGCCGGCTGCGCCATCGACGTGCTGCAGTTTCACGGCGAGGAAGAGGCGGATTTTTGCCGCTCGTTTCAGCGGCCTTATTTGAAGGCTGTGCGGGTGAGGCCAGGCGTCGACCTGATGCAAATGGCGAGGTCCTACTCCGATGCGCGCGGCCTGCTGGCCGATGCTTTTGTCGAAGGCGCGCACGGCGGCACCGGCGCGACGTTTGACTGGACCTTGCTGCCGGATGATCTGTCTTTGCCGCTGATTTTGTCGGGCGGCTTGGACGAAAAGAATATAGAAGAAGCCGTGCGCCGGGTAAGGCCGGCGGCGGTAGACGTCTCCAGCGGAGTGGAGGCGGCCAAAGGAATCAAAGACGCCGCCAGAATGGCGGCCTTCATATCAGGAGCAAGACATGGATCGGTATGATTTCCCCGATGCGCAGGGCCACTTCGGCCCTTACGGCGGCGTGTACGTCGCCGAAACCTTGATGGTGGCGTTGGACCAGCTGAAAGCAGAATACGCTCGCGTGAAGGCCGACCCGTCTTTCTGGCAAGAATTCCATCATGAGCTCAAGCATTACGTCGGCCGTCCCAGTCCGGTTTACCACGCCAAGCGCTGGTCCGAACAGCTGGGCGGCGCGCAAATCTGGCTGAAGCGCGAAGACCTGAACCACACCGGCGCGCACAAGATCAACAACGCCATCGGCCAGGCCCTGCTGGCCCGCCGCATGGGCAAGAAGCGCGTGATCGCCGAGACCGGCGCCGGCCAGCACGGCGTGGCCACCGCCACCGTCGCCGCGCGCTACGGCATGGAGTGCGTGGTGTACATGGGCGCGGAGGATGTTAAGCGCCAGTCGCCCAATGTTTTCCGCATGAAGCTCCTGGGCGCCACCGTGGTGCCGGTGGAGTCCGGCTCCAAGACGCTGAAGGACGCGTTGAACGAAGCGATGCGCGACTGGGTGACCAATGTCGACTCCACTTTTTACATCCTGGGCACCGCAGCCGGCCCGCACCCGTACCCGATGCTGGTGCGGGACTTCGTGTCGGTGATCGGCCAGGAGGCCAAGGTGCAGATGCCGGAGGTGATAGGCCGCCAGCCGGATGTGGTGGTAGCGTGCGTCGGCGGCGGCTCCAACGCCATCGGCATGTTCCATCCCTATATCGACGTGCCCGGCGTGCGCATGGTGGGCGTGGAGGCGGGCGGTTACGGCATCGAAAGCGGCAAGCATGCCGCGCCTATCACGGCCGGCGCTAAGGTGGGGGTGCTGCACGGCTCCAAGAGCTATCTGATGCAGGACGCGGACGGCCAGATCATCGAGACCCACTCCGTCTCCGCCGGTCTGGACTACCCGGGCGTGGGGCCGGAGCATTGCCACCTGAAGGACATCGGCCGCGCGGAGTACGTGGCGATCAACGACGACGAAGCGCTGCGCGCCTTCCACGACTGCTGCCATCT
Organism: Chromobacterium paludis; assembly: GCF_008275125.1. Lineage (NCBI taxonomy): Bacteria > Pseudomonadati > Pseudomonadota > Betaproteobacteria > Neisseriales > Chromobacteriaceae > Chromobacterium > Chromobacterium paludis. Next base: position 1,804,951 of record NZ_CP043473.1, on the reverse strand, counting down.
GGAAGGCATCATTCCGGCGCTGGAGTCCAGCCACGCGCTGGCCTGGGCCGCCAAGGTCGCGCCTAGCATGGGCAAGGACCAGGTCATTCTGGTCAATCTGTCCGGCCGCGGCGACAAGGACATCAATACCGTTGCCGGCCTCTCCGGCATTACGCTGTAAGGAGAAGCCGCATGTCACGCATAGAAAAACGATTCGCCGCGCTGGCGGGCAAGAAGGCCCTGATCCCGTTCATCACCGCAGGCGACCCGCATCCCGAACTGACCGTGTCGCTGATGCACGGCCTGGTGGAGGGCGGCGCCGACATCATCGAACTGGGGGTGCCGTTTTCCGACCCGATGGCAGATGGTCCCGTGATCCAGCGCGCCTCGGAGCGCGCCCTGGTGCACAAAGTGGGCCTGCGCCACGTGCTGGAGATGGTGGCGGAATTCCGCCGCACAGACGACGTCACGCCGGTGGTGCTGATGGGCTATCTGAACCCGCTGTGCGCCATGGGCTATACCGAATTTGCCAAACGCGCCAAAGCCGCGGGCGTGGACGGCGCGCTGACCGTCGATTGTCCGCCGGAAGAAGCGGCCGAGCTGCAGGCGGCGCTGGACGCCGAGGGCCTGGACACCGTGTTCCTGATCGCGCCCACCACGCCGCCTGCGCGGGTGGCGGAAATCGCCAAGCTGGCGCGCGGTTATGTCTATTATGTGTCCTTGAAGGGCGTCACCGGCGCGGGACATCTGGACATTGACGACGTAGCGCGTAAAATTGCTGCCCTCAGACAACAACTGCCGCTGCCGATAGGCGTGGGCTTCGGGATTCGCGACGCCGAAACCGCGAAGGCCATCGCGGCCACTGCAGACGCGGTGGTGGTGGGCAGCAGGCTGGTACAGGAAATTGAGGCGGCGACACCCGAAACTGCCAAAGAGCAGTTAACCCGTCTGGTGGCCGAACTGAAGGCCGCCATCCGCTAGAACACCGACGGGGGCGCAGCGCCCCCGTTCATGTGCCGGGCCCTGGCCCGCGCACTCAGATTCAAGGAGTCAGCATGAGCTGGTTGAATAAGCTCCTCCCGCCGAAGATCAAGCGCGAAAACCGCGCCGACAAGCCTTCCGCGGTGCCCGAGGGGCTTTGGAGCAAGTGCCCGGAATGCGAAGCCGTACTGTATTACACCGACTTGGAAAGCAATCAGCAGGTTTGCCCCAAGTGCGGCCATCATCATCCCTTGACGGCGCGCCAGCGCCTGAACCTGTTGCTGGATGAGGAAGGCCGCCGCGAGCTTGGCGAAGAGGTCAAGCCGGTGGATATCCTGAAATTCAAGGACAGCAAGAAGTACCCGGACCGTCTGAACGCGGCCAAGAGCGAAACCGGCGAGGACGACGCGCTGGTGGTGATGCAAGGCAGCATCCATTCGCTGCCGGCCGTGGTCGCCGCGTTTGAATTCAAGTTCATCGGCGGCTCCATGGGCTCGGTAGTGGGCGAGCGCTTCGTGCGCGGCGTGCGCGCCGCGGTGGAGGCCAAGGCGCCTTTCATCTGCGTGGCCGCATCCGGCGGCGCGCGCATGCAGGAAGGCTTGAACTCGCTGATGCAGATGGCCAAGACCAGCGCCGCGCTGCAGCTCTTGTCCGAGCATAAACTCCCGTTCATCTCCATCCTGACCGATCCGACCATGGGCGGCGTGTCCGCCTCCTTCGCCTTCCTGGGCGACGTGGTGATGGCCGAGCCCAAGGCGCGCATCGGCTTCGCCGGCGCGCGCGTGATCGAGCAAACGGTGCGCGAGACGCTGCCGGAAGGCTTCCAGCGCGCCGAATTCCTGCTGGAAAAAGGCGCGGTGGACATGGTGGTGGACCGGCGCGAGCTGAAGCGCAAGGTGGCCAGCATGATTACCTTGCTGATGAAGGAGCCGACCGCCGTGTAAGGCAGCTTGCCTGCCTTCGCACTGAGCCCGCCCCGTTGCAAAACGGCGCGGGTTTTGTTTTGCCTGAGACGATCGCCGTTCAAATAAAATGACATATTCATTTTCTTGTGGCATGCTGGCGGCTTCCGATCAAACTACGCAAGGAGACTGCAGATGGATAGATTCGACATTGACGCGCAAGGGCAAGTCGGCGTAGCGGTTTCCGGATGCGGCGGCATCGCTTGAATCGTTTTCCACGCTAGTCCGTAGTCGCCGCTCGGCGACCGTTCCCCGCTTGTTCCCTTCCACCGCATCCGCGCGGTGACATCCGCCTGTCCGCCAGGCTGATTTCCTCATTCTTTTCTTAAAGCTCAATCAAGCCTGGCGCTGCCGGGCAGTGTCGGCTTGCGAGCGTTCGCAGGAGTTCTGATGCTGAATTTCGATTTTCCGCGCTTGGCCGCCATCGGCCTGACGCCGCAATTGTTGCAGCAAGCGCTGGTTTTGGCCGGCGATCAAGATAGACAACTGGTCCGCGTCTGCCGCGTGCAGCGCGATTGCGTTTGGGGGCATGACGGCGAGTCCGAATGGCCGGCCCAGGCTTTGCCCCATGCGCACGGCGAGCTGGCGGTAGGCGATTGGGCGCTGTGCCAGCCGCAGGCGGAAGGGCCGTGGCGGCTGATCGACCGACTGGAGCCGTTCAATCAATTGGCGCGCTTTAATGACGAAGGCGCGCGCCAGGTCTACGCGTCCAACGTCGACACCGCGTTGCTGGTGATGGGCCTGGACGGCGACTACAACCCGCGCCGCCTGGAGCGCTATTTGGGTCTGGCGGCGTCCGCCGGCGTCGCGCCGGTGGTGGTGTTGAGCAAGGCAGACCTGTGCGCCGACACCGCAGATAGAGTCGCGGAACTGGAGCGTCGCCTGCGCCCCGCGCCGCCCATCCTGGCGCTGAACGGCAATGACCCGAGCTGCCGCGAGGCGCTTGCGCCCTGGCTGGGCGCGGGGCAGACCCTGGTGCTGCTGGGCTCGTCCGGCGCTGGCAAATCGACGCTCAGCAATGCGCTGCTGGGCGAGGCGACCCAGATCGTGGGCGAAGTCAGGGACGACGATAGCCGAGGCCGCCACACGACGACGGCGCGCACCCTGCTGCCATGCCCGGGCGGCGCCTGCATCATCGATACGCCCGGCGTCCGCGGCCTGCAAGCGCCGCTGGACGAGCAGGCACTGGCAGGCAGCTTCGCCGACATCGCCGAGCTGGCGGGGCGCTGTCAATTCCGCGATTGCCGCCACCAGGAGGAGCCTGGCTGCGCGGTGAGGGCCGGGGTAGACGCAGACCGGCTGCGCAATTACCACAAGCTGTTGCGTGAGACCCGGAGGCTGGAGCAGAGCCCGCTGCAACGCCAGCAGCAGCGCCGGGAATGGAAGGCGCGCAGCAAGGCGGCGCGGCGTCGCTAGGGGGAGGCTCGGCCTGCCGGGCCAGTTGTCGATGGCGGTGGATCGCCCCGCGGCGCGGGGCGCCCGCCAGATTGAAGGAACGATATGAGAGTTTGGAACCGAGAGGGCGTAGCCGCGCCCATCGTCACGCCGCGCTTGCGATTGCTGCCGCTGGGGGCGGAGCACGCCGATGCGCTGTTCCCCTTGCTGCGGCAGCCGCGCATTTACGACTGGATTTCGATGCGCCGGCCGGAGTCGGCGGAGGCCTTGGCTCGCCGCTGGGGCGAGTTAAGGCAGGAAGGCGCCGGCGAGCGCGAGGAGTATTTTTTCGGCTGGGCGGCACAACGCGCGGCTGACGGCGCTTGGCTGGGCGCGCTGGACGCCGATGTCCGCGCCGATGGCGTCGCCGTTAATGTGGGTTATTGGTTCGGGCCGGAATATTGGGGGCAGGGCTACGCCAGCGAGGCGGTATTGGCCCTGGCTGGCCATCTGTCCGGGCAAGGCGTGCATGAGCAGCGCGCGACGGTGACGCTGGGCAACGAGGCCTCGATGCGGGTGCTGGAGCGGGCCGGCTTTGTCCGTGGCCGGGTGTTGCCGGATAACGATACCGTGGGCGGATGCCTGGTCGATGACATAGAGTTTGTCCGGCTGGACTTGAGGTAAGCCGGACATGGCTGGAAAACGCGCCCCGAGGCGAGTCGGGGCGCGCATGGCTTGCGATCAGGGCTGCGTTGCCGGCTGCCCGGCTTGCGCGGTTTTCTGCGCGCGCGGCGGAGCGTTTTTCACGTATTTGTCGAACCAGTTCAGCATTTCGTAAACCAGTTGCTCGTTGGATTCGCGCGCGGCGTACCAGTGCGGCTCGTGCGGCAGCATCACCAGGCGAGCGGTGCCGCCGTTGCCGCGGATGGCTTCGTAGAACTTGACCGCCTGCAAGGGTGTCGTGCCGGGATTGGCGTCATCCGCGCCGTGCATGATCAGGATGGGCGTCTTTAGCTTGTCGGCGTAGAAGAAGGTGGACGCCTTGCGGTACACCTCCGGCGCCTCCCATACCGAGCGGCGCTCGCTCTGGAAGCCAAACGGCGTCAGCGTCTTGTTGTAGGAGCCGCTGGTGGCCGCGCCGGCGCGGAACAGATCGGTGTGCGCCAGCAGATTCGCCGTCATCAGCGCGCCGTGGCTGTGGCCGGTGACGCCGATGCGGTCCGGGTCCGCCACGCCCAGCTTCACCGCCTCATCCACCGCGGCCTGGGCGTCCATCTTCAGCTGGTCCAGGTAAGTGTCGTAAGCGGCCTTGGGGTCGCCCACGATGGGGAACGATGCCTGGTCGATGATGGCGTAGCCCGCCAGCAGCAGGTATTTGTACTGATAGAGGCGGGTGAAGGTCTGTTGCGAGCCGCTGACCTGGCCGGCGCTGGCGGCGTCGGCGTAGTCCAGCGGATAGGCGTTGAGGATGGCGGGGATGCGGGTGCCTTCCTTATAGCCCGGCGGGGTGTATAGCGTGAATGACAGTTCCATGCCGTCGGCGCGCATATATTTGACCAGTCGCTTTTTGATCTGGCGCAGCTCGGGCGTCGGATCGGTGATATGGCTGACGGCGACTTCGCTGGAGGCGAAGGCGGCCTCGCCCTTGGCGGCGGCGATGGGCTGTTGCAGCGTGCGCAGATAAACATTCGGCGCGGCCATGGGGGTTTGGCGCCAGGTCAGGAAGCTGTTGGCGCCGGTCAGCGCCACCGGGCGCTCCAGCGCGTCCTTGCCGCTGCGGAACAGCCGTTCGCTGGCCAGCGTTTTCAAATTCAGCTTGTCGAGGAAGGGGCGGTTGCCCTCGGGCGAGGCGCCGGCGCCGTTCAGGTAGATGGCGTCGCCGTCCTGACGGATCACGCGGAAACCATTGGCCAGGGTGCGGGTGACCGGCGTGCCGGGCGAGGCGTACTTGTCGTCGTAGGACAAGCTCCACAGCAGGCGGGACTTTTGCGCCGGGTCTTCAAAGTTGACGACGCGGGTTTGATACCAGTGGCGGTTGATGTCGAACTCGCTGACCAGCGCAGTATCGCGGCGCTCGCCCCATTCTATGCCGCCAAAGCGCTGCGCGGTGCGCAGCAGTTCCACCGGCTTGCCGGTGAACGGCGCCTTCCACGTCATCACTTTGTCGCGCGCCGGCACGGTGTTTTTCCAATCGCCGCCGTCCAGCGCCTCGGCCCAGATCAGCGTGGCGGGGTCGTTGGCGCGCCAGGAGAAGTCGCGCGGGCCTAGCGGTTCGCCATGCACCGGCACGCGGTCCGCCAGCGGCAGGGTGGCGATGGAGCGGATGGCGACGCGGCCCGGCTTAGACAGCGCCCAAACCTGAACCTCGTGCGGGAAACGCTCGTAAGTGGTGACGTAGGAATAGGGGCGGCGCACGCTGGAAACCAGGAGGTGCTTGCCATCCGGGGAGGGGCCTACGCCGTCGTACAGCGCCGGCTCGCCTATGGGCGTGGCCTTGCCGCTGGCGGCGTCCACCAGCATCAATTGCGAGGCGCCGTAGTAGTCGAACAAGGCCTCGTCGTGCGGGTTGTTCAGCGTGTCGCGCACCTCATAGGTGCTGCTTTCCCCCTTCACGCCATCGCTTTCCTGCACGCTGGGGCCATCCGGGCCGATGGACTTGGCCGGCGCCGGCCCTTGCCTGGCCGGCACGGTCTTGACCAGCAGCGTCTTCTGGTCCGGCATCCATTGCAACTCGTCATTGAGCATGGGGTTGAGGCGAATGCCCGGTATCTTGCGCAGCTTGCCGCTGGCGGCGTCGCCCACCCACAGCTCCACCGCATCCTTAGTGGCATTGGCGAAGGCGAAACGCTTACCGTCGGCGGACCAGGCCGGCGCGTCGGGGCAGGAACCTGCCGGCAGGGCCACCGGGGTTTCCCTGCCGCTGGGTATCTTCACCAGCTTGAAGCTCTCCGCGCATGGCGCGATGCCGTAGCCGCCGGGCGTGTCATGTTTGGCGCGGTTGGCCGGTTCGATGCGCGTGCCGGCCAGTTTCAGATACGGCGCGGCCACGCGGGCGATGGACGGGTACTCCTGCCAGCCCACCAGCAGCATGGCGTCGCGGGTGGGGTTGATGCTGGGCGTGGGCAGGGCGGGCGCGCGCATCACCTTGAGAATATTGGCGGGCGGCTGCTGGTAGCCGGCGGCGGAGGCGGACGCGGCGCAGGCCAGTAAGGTGGCTGCGGCGATGCTTTTCAGGGCGATGGAGTGAGGCATGTTCATCCTTGCAGACTTGTTCTTGTCGATGTTGTGGTCTGTCAACGCAAGACGGGAGGACGCTGAGCGCCCTCCCGTCACTAGACCTGAGGCTAAATCTACCACACGTCATATTTATTGTGGCGGATATCTGGACCTTGTCAGTTCAGCGTATGGAAATGTTTGACGATGCTGGAGAAGTCCAGCTTGCCATTGCCCTGTTGCACATGCTCCTCGTACAGATTGCGGGCCAAGGCGCCCAGCGGGTTGGATGCATGGCTTTGCAAGGCGGTTTCCTCGGCCAAACCCAGGTCTTTCAGCATCAGTTCGGACATGAATCCGCCGGCGTAGTTGCGGCTGGCCGGAACATTCTCCATCACGCCGGGCCACGGGTTGTAGAGTTCCGTCGCCCAGTTGCGGCCCGAGCTCTTGCTGATGATCTCGGACAGCACTTTCGGGTCCAGGCCGTTCTTGACGCCCAGGGCTAGCGCCTCGGCGGTGCCGGCCATCAGGATGCCCAGCAGCATATTGTTGCAGATCTTGGCGGTCTGGCCGGCGCCGGGGCCGCCGGCGTGGAAGATGTTCTTGCCCATGGCCTCCAACACCGGCCGCGCGCGCGCCAGGTCGCCCGCTTCGCCGCCGACGATGAAGGTCAGGGTGCCGGCCGCCGCGCCGGCCGTGCCGCCGGACACCGGCGCGTCCAGCATGGCCAGGCCCTGCGCCTGCGCCGCCTCTGCCACTTTGCGCGCGGCGCCGGCGTCTATGGTGCTGCAGTCTATGATCAGCGTACCCTTGGGCAGCTTGGCGAACAAACCGTCGTCGCCCAGGTAGAGTCCCTGCACATGCTTGCCGGCCGGCAGCATGGAGATCACCACGCTGGCGCCGTCAATCGCATCGGCGGCGCTGGAGGCGGCGCGGCCGCCGGCGGCAGCCACCTTGGCCAAGGCCTCGGCAGACAGGTCGAAGGCGCTGACCTTGAAGCCCTTGTTCAGCAGATTGACGGCCATCGGGCCGCCCATATTGCCCAGGCCGATGAAGGCGATGTTTTCCATGTCTCTTCCTTTGCTCGTTTGACGGGACGGCTTGATTCGCCCCCTCTTCCCAACCCCTCTCCCGCGAGGGGAGAGGGGCTATGGCGTTGTCGATGTTTGGATGCGTATCGAGTGTATTTGCGACTCTCCGCGAGGGAGGTCGAGTCGGCCTAGAGGTTTCCAGTGTTGTGAGATGGCGCTGAAAGCCAGCAAGTCGCCGACTTGCCCTCCCTCTTCCTTGAGGGGAGAGGGGCTGTTGTGTTGTTGACGTTCGGCTGCGTGTTGCGTTGTACGAATCCCCGTGAGGGAGGCAGACCTTGAACTTTCCAGCGCCGCGCGTTGGCGCTGAAAACCAGCAAGTCGCTGACTTGCCCTCCCTCTCCCCTCGCGGGAGAGGGCCGGGGAGAGGGGGTTATTTCAATCCAGCCAGCGGATGGTCGCCGTCGCGCCAGGGCGATTCGAAATGTCCGTCCACCCAGGCTTGGTCTATGTCTTGCAGCTGGCGGCTCCAATGCGGCTTGCGATCCTTGTCCACCAGCAGCGCGCGCACGCCTTCCGGGAAGTCGGAGCGGGCGCAGAAGTTGATGGACAGCACCAGCTCCATGCGCAGGGACTCGGCCAGCGACATGTGCTTGGAGCGGTTCAGGATTTCCCAGCTGACGGCGGCGGAGGTGGGGCTGCCGTGGACGAAATTCTTGGCGGCGTCGGCGAGCCACGGGTCTTCGAACGCCGTTTCCGTCAGCGCGGCGCTGACGGCGGCCAGATCGCCCTTATTCATCAGCCGGTGCACGGCCAGCAGGTTGCGCTCGACGTTGGACGCCGGCAAGGCATCGCCCAGTTGGCCTTCCAGCTGATTGAGCAGCGCGCTGACCAGGGCCGGGCGCGCATGCGCGTCGCCGCCCCAGTTGGCCGCCTGCAAGGCTTTCAGCAGCGCCGGGTAGGCGTCGGCGGCCAGCACGTGGTCGGCCAGGTTGGCTATCAGCGCGTCGTGCGCGTTCAAGGGCGCCCCGGTCAAGGCCAGGAACAGGCCCAGGTGGGCCGGCATGCGCTGCAGGAACCAGCTGCCGCCCACGTCCGGATACAGGCCGATGGTGATTTCCGGCATGGCGATGCGGGTGGCCGGGGTGGCCACGCGGTGGCTGGCGCCCGCCATCAGGCCCAGGCCGCCGCCCATGACGATGCCGCCGCCCCAAACAATCAAGGGTTTCCTGTAGCGGTGGATGCGATAGTCGAGCGTGTATTCCTCGGCGAAGAAAGCCATCGCGTGCGGGTTGGGGTAGTGGGGCTCATCTATCAGCTTGCCGCGCAGGCTGCGCACGTCGCCGCCGGCGCAGAAGGCGCGCTCGCCGGCGCCGCGCAGCACCACGGCGACGATGCCTTCGTCGCGCTCCCAGATGGTGAGCCGCGCGTCCAGCAGCCGGATCATCTCCAGCGTCAGCGCGTTCAGCGACTTTTCGGCGTTGAGGGTGGCGATGGCGATGCGATGGCCGTCGCTGGTGGTCAGTTCGTCAAACAGCACCGCGTCATGCATGGGGAGACTCCGGAAAGACGGTTGTTAACCACAAAAGGCAGTAGCAAAGCGGTGGGCTTACGCCACCGGTGACTCGGGGCTGCCGCTCGCCGCTTTCGTGTTTTTGTGGGGTTCGTGACCGTGTGTTTTTGAGTTCAGGCGTTCTTCCAGTTCGGCGCGCGCTTTTCCAGGAAGGCGCGGGTGCCTTCGCCCTGGTCATGGGTGTCGAACAGCTTGATGAAGGCCTCGCGCTCCTTGATCAGGTTCCAGGCCGGCGGCTGGGTGCGGGCGGCTTGCACCAGCTGCTTGCATACGCCCACCGACGACGGCGACTGTTTGGCCACGCCCTCGGCCAGCTGGATGGCGGTTGCCAGCGCCTCGCCCTTGGCCACCACTTGCTCCACCAGGCCGATGCGCTCGGCGGTGGCGGCGTTGACGCGCTCGCCGCACAAAATCATGCGCTTGGCCCAGCCTTCGCCCACCAGCCAGGGCAGGTTCTGCGTGCCGCCGGCGCAGGGCAAGAGGCCGACGCCGGCTTCCGGCAGCGCCATCTGCGCCTGCTCCTCGGCGATGCGGATGTCGCAGGCCAGCGCGCACTCCAGGCCGCCGCCCATGGCGTAGCCGTTGACGGCGGCGATGCTGACGCCGCGAAAAGCTGACAGCGCCTCAAAGGCTTCGCCGAACAGCATGGTCATCTCGGTGGCGACCTTTTTGTCGCCGTCGGCGAACATATTCAGGTCCGCGCCGGCGGAGAAGAACTTCTCGCCCTGGCCGGTGATGACCAGTGCGTAGATGTCGCGGTCGGCGTTGAGGTCGGCCACCAGCTGTTTCAGCGCGGTCAGGCTCTCGCGGTTCCAGGTGTTGGCCGGCGGGTTGTCTATGGTCACCACGGCGGTGTGGCCGCGTTTTTCCACGTTCAGGTGGGCGTAGTTTTGCATCTGAATTCCTTTTCTTCTGCCACGAAAAGACACGAATGAGACCACTCTTGCCATGGCCGCAAGCAGGTGGCGTGATCCTAGGGCGCGATAGTTCGTGTTCTTTCGTGGTTTTCGTGGCGGCCAAATAAGCTGTTAACGCAGCGTTTCCAGCGCGCCGTCCTGCAGCAGCTTGCGCGCGACTATCATGCGCATCACTTCGTTGGTGCCTTCCAGTATCTGGTGCACGCGCAGATCGCGCACATGGCGCTCCAGCGGGAAGTCCTGCAGATAACCGTAGCCGCCGAACAGCTGCAGCGCGTTATTGGCGATATTGAAGCTCAAGTCGGTGGCCAGGCGCTTTGCCATCGCACAATAGGCGGTGGCGTCGGGGCTGGCATTGTCCAGCTTCCAGGCGGCCAGCCGCACCATCTGGCGGGCGGCCACCAGTTCGGTCAGCATGTCGGCTAGGCGGAATTGCACGGTTTGCAGCTCTGCCAGCGGATGGCCGAATTGCTGGCGCTCCTGCACATAGCGCTGGGCGGCGTTCAAGGCGGCTTGCGCGGTGCCGACGGCGCAGGTGGCGATATTGATGCGGCCGCCGTCCAACCCCTTCATGGCGAAGGCGAAGCCTTGGCCTTCCTCGCCCAGGCGGTTTTCCACCGGGATTTGGACGTTGTCGAAGGTGATGGCGCGGGTGGGCTGGCTGTTCCAGCCCATCTTCTTTTCCTTCTTGCCGTAGCTGACGCCCGGCGCGTCCGCCGGCACCACGAAGGCGGAAATGCCCTTGGGGCCGGGGCCGCCGGTGCGGGCCATCACTACCAGCACCTGGGTGCTGCCGGCGCCGGAGATGAACATCTTGCCGCCGTTGAGCACATAGACTTCGCCTTTTTTCTCGGCGCGGGTTTTCAGCGAGGCGGCGTCGGAGCCGGCGCCGGGCTCGGTCAGGCAGTAGCTGCCCAATATCTCGCCCGTCACCATTTTCGGCACCCACTGCTCGGCCAGCTGTTTGCTGCCGAAGCTGGCGATCATCCAGCTGACCATGTTGTGGATGGTGAGGTAGGCGGCGGTGGAGGTGCAGCCGGCGGCCAGCTCCTCGAATACGATGGCGGAGTCCAGCCGCGACAGGCCCAGGCCGCCGTAGGCTTCCGGGGTGTAGAGGCCCAGAAAGCCCATTTCACCGCTCTGGCGGATCACGTCCAGCGGAAAGATGGACTCGGCATCCCATTCGGCCGCGCGCGGCGCCAGTTCATGCTCGGCGAAGTCGCGCGCGCTTTGCTGGAAGGCGAGTTGGTCTTCGGTCAGGTCAAAATTCATGTTCTGTATTCCTATGCGGGCGGAGCAGGCGGATTGCCCCGCTGACGGGGCGTCCGCCCTACGCGACAATCAGCGCAGCGAGATGGTGGTGTGCACCTTGCCCATGCTCGCCTCGTCGTCGAACCAGCGGCTGGTGACGGTCTTGGTCTGGGTGTAGAAGGCCACCACCTGCTTGCCGTAGGGACCCAAGTCGCCCAGCTTGGACGCGCGGCTGCCGGTGAAGCTGAACAGCGGCACCGGCACCGGGATCGGCACGTTGATGCCCACCTGGCCCACGTCGATGTCTTCCTGGAACTTGCGCGCCGCCGCGCCGCTCTGGGTGAAGATGGCGGTGCCGTTGCCGTTGGGATTGGCATTGATGATGGCGATGGCGTCGTCCAGGGTGTCCGCCGCCATCAGGCACAGCACGGGGCCGAAGATTTCCTGGTGGTAGATGGCCATCTCGGGTTTGACGCCGGAGAAGATGGTGGGGCCGACGAAGTTGCCGTTCTCGAACCCGGCCACCTGCACGCCGCGGCCGTCCAGTTCCAGCTTGGCGCCTTGCTCCACGCCCTTGGCGATCAGGCCTTCCACCCGGTCGCGCGCGGCGCAGGAGATCAGCGGGCCCAGGTCCAGATTGTCCTTGCCGGCGCCCACTTTCAAGCCCTTGGCCTTGGCCACCAGTTCCGGAATCCAGCTTTGCGCCTCGCCCACCAGCACGGCCACGGTCAAGGCCATGCAGCGCTGGCCGGCCGCGCCGAAAGCCGCGCCGGTCAGTTGGTTCAGCGCCTGCTCCTTATTGGCGTCCGGCAGCACGATGGCGTGGTTCTTGGCGCCCATCATGCACTGGGCGCGCTTGCCGCTGAGGGTGGCGCGTTGGTAGACATGGGTGCCTACCTTGGTGGAGCCGACGAAGGACACGGCCTTGATGTCGGGATGGTCGCAGATGGCGTTGACCACGTCGGCCGCGCCATGCACCACGTTCAGCACGCCCTTGGGAATGCCGGCTTGCAGCGCCAGCTCCACCAAGCGCATGGTCACCATCGGGTCTTGTTCGGACGGCTTCAGCACGAAGGTGTTGCCGGTGGCGATGGCCATCGGGAACATCCACAGCGGGATCATGGCCGGGAAGTTGAAGGGGGTGATGCCGGCGCACACGCCCAGCGGCTGCTGCACGGTATAAGTGTCCACGCCGCCGGCTACGTTTTCGGCGTACTCGCCCAGTTGCAGCGTGCCGATATTGGCCGCGTGCTCCACCACTTCCAGGCCGCGGAACACGTCGCCCTCGGCGTCAGCCAGGGTCTTGCCTTGCTCGGCGGTGAGGATGGCGGCCAGCTCCTTCATGTTTTCGCGGATCAGCTGCTGGTATTTCAGGAAGATGCGCGCGCGCGCGCCGATAGGCGTTTTCTTCCAGGTCTTGAACGCTTCCTTGGCGGCGGCCACGGCGGCGTTCACCTCGTCGGCGGTGGCCAGCGGCACGCGCGCCAGCACTTCCTGGGTGGCCGGATTGACGATGTCGCGCCATTCCGTGGTGTGGGAGTCGACGAATTCGCCGCCTATCAACAGCTTGATCTTGGGTACCGACTGGCTCATGGCACTGCCTCCTCTATTTGTGCGGGCTGATGGCGCTGCTCAGTTGTAGCTGTAGAAACCCTTGCCGCTCTTGCGGCCCAGGTGTCCTGCCTGCACCAGCTGCACCAGCAGCGGGCAGGCGCGGTATTTACTGTCGCGGAATTCGCGATGCAGGATGTCCATGATGGACAGACAGGTGTCCAGGCCGATCAGGTCGGCCAGGGCCAGGGGGCCTATCGGGTGGTTCATCCCCAGCTTCATCACGGTATCGATGTCTTCGGCGGTGGCCAGGTTTTCGAACAGCGCGAAGGCGGCTTCGTTGATCATCGGCATCAGGATGCGGTTGGAGACGAAGCCTGCGCCGTCCTTGACCGTCACCGGGGTCTTGCCCAGGGCCTGGGTCAGATGGAATACGGTCTGGTAGGCTTCGTCGCCGGTTTGCAGCGCGCGGATGATTTCCACCAGCTGCATCAGCGGCACCGGGTTCATGAAGTGCATGCCCACCACGCGCTCGGGGTGGCTGACCCAGCTGGCGATGCGGGTGAGGGAGATGGACGAAGTATTGGAGGCCAGCACGCACTTTTCGCCGACGACGGCGGCCAGGTCGCGGAAGATTTTCTCCTTGATCTCGGCGTTTTCGGTGGCGGCTTCCACCACCACGTCGCAGCCGGCCAGGTCGGCCAGCTGGGTGGTGCTGCGGATGTGGGCGAGAATGCCGGCGATATTGGCCTCGGCGATCAGTTCTTTCTTGGCCATGCGCTGCAGGCTGATGTTGATATTGGCCATGCCCTTGACCAGGGCCGCGTCGTTGACGTCGGCCAAGACCACGTCGAAACCCTTCATCGCGAACACCTGGGCGATGCCGTTGCCCATGGTGCCTGCGCCCACCACGCCGATTTTCTGGCTCATCTGGATTCTCCTGGACTGTTTGCTCTACTTTCGCTCACGATAACTTGACGTTTACGTCAACGTCAACAGACAATGAAGTCAAAAGCAAGCGACTGTGGCGCGCGTGGCCGCAGCCGGAAGATCAGGGGACAAACGCATGGGCGAACAGGTTTTCAATATCACCGAACTCGCGCAGGAGTTCGACATCACCACCCGCGCCATCCGCTTCTACGAGGACCAGGGCCTGCTGGAGCCGGCGCGGGCAGGGCAGCGCCGCATCTACAACCGGCGCGACCGGGTGCGGCTGATGCTGATTCTGCGCGGCAAGCGCATCGGCCTGTCCCTGCAGGAGATACGCGAGCTGTTCGCGCTGTACGACGCGGCGCACGATGACGCGCCGCAACTGCAGGAATTCATCCGCATCCTGGCGCGCAAGGAACAGCAGCTGTTGGCGCAGATGGAAGACATCAAGGTGGTGCTGACCGAAATCGGCCAGTTGCGCGGCCAGTGCGAAAAATCGCTGGGCAAGCGCGGCAACGGCCACAACCAAGCAAAGGAGCTGTGATGCAACAACAAGAAATCGTGATCGTGGGCATGGCTCGCACCGCCATGGGCGGCTTCCAGGGCGCGTTGTCCGGCCTGACCGCCAGCCAGCTGGGCGCGGCCGCCATCCGCGCGGCGGTGGAGCGGGCCGGCGTAGCCGCCGGCGATGTGGACGAGGTGATCATGGGCTGCGTGCTGCCGGCAGGCCAGGGCCAGGCGCCTGCGCGCCAGGCGGCGCTGGGCGGCGGCTTGCCCCAGGCCACGCCGTGCACCACCATCAACAAGATGTGCGGCTCCGGCATGAAGGCCATCATGATGGCGCATGACCAGCTGCTGGCAGGCAACGGCAGCGTGCTGCTGGCAGGCGGCATGGAAAGCATGAGCAACGCGCCTTACCTGGTGCCGAAGGCGCGCGGCGGCCTGCGCCTGGGGCACGGCGAAATCAAGGATCACATGTTCCTGGACGGGCTGGAAGACGCCTATCAAAAGGGCACGCTGATGGGCGTGTTCGCAGAGCAGTGCGCCGAGAAATACGGCTTCAGCCGCCAGGACCAGGACGAATTCGCCATTGCCTCCCTGCTGCGCGCGCAGCAGGCGATCCAGGGCGGCCAGTTCAAGGATGAAATCGCGGCGGTGACGGTGCCGGGCCGTGGCGGCGACACCGTGGTGGACACCGACGAGCAGCCGCTGAAGGCCAACCTGGACAAGATTCCGACGCTCAAGCCGGCCTTCAAGAAGGACGGCACCGTGACGCCGGCCAACTCCAGCTCCATTTCCGACGGCGGCGCCGCCCTGGTGCTGATGACGGCGGCCGAGGCGGCCAAACGCGGGCTGCATCCCATCGCCCGCATCGTCGGCCACAGCAGTTTTGCCCACGAGCCGGGCTGGTTCACCACCGCGCCGGTGGGCGCGATGCAGAAACTGTTCGCCAAGACCGGCTGGACGGCGGAGGGCGTGGATCTGTTCGAAATCAACGAGGCTTTCGCCGTGGTGACGATGGCGGCCATGCACGACTTGAAGCTGCCGCACGACAAGGTGAACGTGCACGGCGGCGCCTGTGCGCTGGGCCACCCGATAGGCGCGTCCGGCGCCCGCATCGTGATCTCGCTGCTGTCGGCCTTGAGGCAGCGCGGCGGCAAGCGCGGCGTGGCCAGCCTGTGCATCGGCGGCGGCGAAGCCACCGCGCTGGCGGTGGAACTGATCTAAGTCTTCGTTTTGCTGATCGACGGGGCGCCGGATAGCCGGTGGCCCGTTTGTGTTTGCGCCTTGCTTTGCCGAGGCGCATGACGGATTTTGATAGGGGCGCGTAGCGCTGGCGCGCCGCCGTCCGCTGCTTTATCATCGCCCGCCTTTAGCACAAGAAATACGATAGACGCCATGACAGAACCCATCGACGCCCTGCCGGCTGAAATCCAGCTGGACGATTACCTGGCCGAACACCAGGCCACCATCGTCACCACCGAGGGCAGCCACGCGGTGTCGGTGCATGGCGAGCTGGAGCTGGACGGCCATCGCATTCCTTATCACTTGGTGCCGGACGAGGGCTTCCTCGGCAAGAGCGGCAAATGGCGCAAGCTGTTGCCGGACGATAAGCTTGCCCTGGTCAAGGAACGCTGGAACGAGGCCGCGCGGCTGAAGCTGGAGGCCCAGTTGGCCGCCTGCGCGCGCGAGGTGTTCGCGGTGGACGGCATCGAGCCGCTGCGCGCGCTGAGCGCCTTCATGGCCAAGTACGAGCGCGCCAAAGTGCGCTGCACCATCGCGCTGGACCGGGTGGCTGCCGCGCGCAGCCGGCAGACCGCCGACAAGGCCGCCGCCAAGACGCGCGACGCGGTCAACCTGTCGCGCTACCCGGAATCCTTCGCCACCGCTTACGCGATGCAGCGCCACTTCATCGCTGTATTGGGGCCGACCAACTCCGGCAAGACCCACGCCGCGATGGAACATCTGCAAAAAGCGAAGAGCGGCGTCTATCTGGCGCCGCTGCGCCTGCTGGCGCTGGAAAACTACACCCGGCTGCAGGAGGCCGGCGTGGCGGTCAGCCTGATCACCGGCGAACAGCGCAAGCTGCACCCGGACGCCACCCACGTCGCCAGCACGGTGGAAATGCTGAACCCGGAGCGGCAGGTGGAGGTGGCGGTCATCGACGAAATCCAGTTGCTGGACGATCCGGACCGCGGCGCGGCCTGGACCGCCGCCGTGTGCGGCGTGCCGGCGCAGATGATTTACCTGGTGGGCGCGCCGGAAGCGCGCGAGGCGATAGAATCGCTGGTGGCGCGCGTGGGCGGCACGCTGGAAGTGCGCACGCTGGAGCGCAAGACCGCGCTGCAGATGGATAAGGCGCCGCTGCTGTCCTTGAAGAATCTGAAGCCGGGCGATGTGCTGATCGCCTTTTCGCGGCGCGAGGTGCTGAACTGGCGCGACAAGGTGATCGAGCAGGGGCTGAGCGTGTCGGCCATCTACGGCAATCTGTCGCCGGAAGTGCGCCAGGCCCAGGCCGAGCGCTTCGTCTCCGGCGAAACCCAGGTGGTGGTGGCCACTGACGCCATCGGCATGGGGCTGAATACCCCGGCGCGCCGCATCATCTTCACCACGGCCAGCAAGTGGGACGGCTACGCCGAGGGCATCATCGCCGCGCCGCTGGCCAAGCAGATCGCCGGCCGGGCCGGGCGCTTCGGCAAACATGAAACCGGCTATGTGGCCGGTTTCGACGGACTCACCCACAAGACCATAGGCGCGCTGCTGCGGCAGAAGGCCGAGCCGCTGCCGAACAACGGCTTCTTCGTCGCGCCCAGCCTGAAGTATCTGGAAGCCATTTCCCAGGCGACGGGCGAGGTCAGGCTCAAGGCCTTGCTGGGCCTGTTCGCCAAGCACATCAATGTGCATGACGAATTCTTCCTGCCGGCCAATCTGTCCGACCAGATGGAAAAGGCCGAGTGGCTGGATGCTTTGCCCTTGAGCCTGGCCGACCGCTATACCTTCAGCCTGTGTCCGATTTCCACCAAGATCCCGATGCTGGAGAACGCGCTGCATGACTGGGCCGAACAGCATGCGCGCGGCAAGGCCGCGCCGCTGTTGCGGATGATGGGCACCGGCGGGCGCAATGAGCTGCAATATCTGGAAGACAGTTGCAAGCTGTATGCGGCTTACGCCTGGCTGGGCTACCGGCTGCCGGATACGTTCCCGGATGGCGAGATGGCGCAGTTGTTGATGCAAAGCACGTCGGAGCGCATCGACGCGCTGTTGCAAGTGCAGAACGCGCAAAAGCGCAAGACCGCGCGCGGCGGGGAGGGCGGCAGGCGCAAACCCGGCGCTTGGCGCAAGCGCTGAGCCGGCGGCCTGGCGCAGATGTTCCCCATGCAAGAAGCCCCGCTGCAGCGGGGCTTCTTGCATGGGGCGTCGCGACGCGGACTCAGGCGGTGGCGCTTAGGCCTGGGCTGGTCACGCTGGGCTGCAGCAGGGATTGATTGGCCTGATATTGGGCCACGGCGAGCTGTCCGCTATTGCTGCGTTGCTGCGCCAGCTGCGTTGGCTGGGTGGCCTGAGCGGCTTGCGTCGCGCTTGCCTGCGCGGGCGGGGCGGCTGGCGGCTGGGCGTTGGTTTGCGTCTGGGCCGTGTTTGGCGCGGCGTTTGCCGCTTGCGCAGTCACATTATTGTTGACCGCGTTGTTTGCGGCGTTATTGGCTTCCGCTGGCGTTGGGTTGCCGTTGACGGCCGGCGCGTTTGCCGCCGCCTGCTGCGGTGGCGGATTGGTTGCCAACACGGCCGCGTTGAGGGCGGGAGCGGATGGCTGCCGCGGCGTGGGCGTTGTCGTCTGCGCCGATGGGGCGGCCTGCTGCGTCTGGCGAGTTTGCTGCTGGCTCTGGTTGGCGGCAGCCAGTTGCTGTTGCAGCTGCTGCTCCACGCGCGCGGTATCGGGATTTTGCCGCACGGCCGTCTGGGTGAGCGGCTGGCTGGTGGCTTGTTGCACCGCGGGATGGGCGGTGTCCAGCGACGACTGAACCTGCCGCGTGCTCAACGTCGCATACGGCGGCTGCGTGCTAAAGCCTACGTTGGCGATGTTTGCCATGATTGCAGTCCCAATGATCCTATATCGCTGATATTAGTACAATTTTTGCTGAGCGGCTTGACTTTTTCAAATCTGCTCGATCAGCACCAGCTGCAGCATGTGCTCGGCCAGGGCGTCCACGCCAAGCGCGCCGTCGCGGCGATACCACTGTACCGTCCAGTGCAGGCTGCCCAGCAGGGTGCGGCGCAGCAGGCCCGTGTCGGGCTTCACCAGGCCGGCGGCGGCGGCTTCTTCCAGCACTTGTTGCCATAGCGCTTCATAGCGGTCGCGCAATACCACGAGGCCGGGCTTGGCGGTTTCGGACACGCTGCGCCACTCGTACAGCATCACTTCCAATGCCGCCTGGTTATCGCCCAGCAGCGAATTCAAATGGACGCGGAACAACGCGGCCAGCTTGTCGCGCGGCGTCTTGGCTTCCGCCAGGGCGGCGGCCAGTTGCTCGGTGGTGCTGGTGATGCCCAGCGCCATCACCGCGACCAGAATCTCTTCCTTGGTGCGGAAATGGTAGAACAGGCTGCCGGATTGCATGCCGACGGCGCTGCCCAGGTCGCGCACCGTGGTGCGCTCATAGCCTTGGTCGCGGAACAGCACGGCGGCGGCGCGGATCAGCGCCATGCGGCGATTGTTTTCTTCAGGCGGTTTTGGCGTTTCCACTGGGCTCATGTCAGTCCTGGTCGGAGTGGGCGAGGGCGGGCAGGAGAGTTTGGGCGGCATGCCAGGCCATGTCCGGCTGCATTTTCTCCAGGCAATTGGTATGGCCGTAAGGGCAGCTGCGCTCGAAGCAGGGGCTGCAGTCCAGGTTCAAGGACACGATGGCGGCTCGGTCGGACAGCGGCGGCGTGAAGTCCGGGCTGGATGAGCCGTATAGCGCCACCAGGGGCTTGTCCAGCGCGGCGGCGACGTGCATCAGGCCGGAGTCGTTGCAGACGGCCAGTTCCGTCAGGCCGATCAGGTCTATCGCTTCCTCCAGGCCAGTGGCGCCGCACAGGTTGGCGGCGCAGCCGCTGGACAGCCGGGCGATTTCGTCGCCGATTTCCTTGTCCTTGCCGGAGCCGAACAGCCAGACCGAATAGCCGGCATCGTTGAAGCGGCGGGCCAGCTCGGCGAAGTGGCGCGCGGGCCAGCGTTTGGCCGGGCCGTATTCGGCGCCGGGACAGAAGGCGATGGCGGGGCGCGACAGGTCCAGGCCCAGTTTTTGCGCGACCTGGCGTTGGGTGGCTGGGTCAGTGCTCAGCTGCGGATTGGGGATGGGGCGCGGCAGCGCGGACCGTTTGTCTTCGGCCAGCGCGCAAAAACGCTCCACCATCATCGGCAATTCCTGCTCGTCCAGTTCGCGCGCGTCGTTGAGCAGGCCGTAGCGCGATTCGCCAAGAAAGCCGGTGCGCAGCGGGATGCCGGCGAACAGGGGGATCAGCGCGGACTTCAGCGAATTGGGCAGCACGATGACTTGGTCGAAGTCTTCCTTGGCCAACTGGCGCGCCACTTTCCAGCGCTCGGCGAGGCGCAGCGCGCCGTGGCCGAACGGGTTCAGGTGCGATTGCGCCACTTCCGGCATGCGGGCCAGCAGCGGCAGCGTCCAGGCCGGGGCGAACACATGCAGTTCCAGCTCAGGGTGGCGCTGGTGCAAGCGGCGGTACAGCGGCTGGGCCATCACGCTGTCGCCTACCCAGGACGGGCCGATGACGAGGATTTTCTTTTTCATGCGGGTGCTTCCGGTTCCAAACGCAAGCCGGCTGCGGCAGCGCGGCTTGCGTTTGGCGGCGGCAAGCAAAAAAGGTGTGGCCCAGGCCACACCCTTGGCCGGCTGCGCGGCGGCTTAGTGATGATTGCCTGCCGGGCCGATCAGCTTGTAATGGGTGCCGCAATACGGGCAGAGCGCCTCGCCGGTCTTGTGCACCGGCAGGTAGACGCGGGGGTGGGAGTTCCAGGCCAGCATGTCCGGCATCGGGCAGTGCAGCGGCAGGTCGTGCTGGGTGACTTCGATATAGCGGGCGGTGTTTTCTTTCAGTTCTGCCATGGTCGTTCCTTGTTGCGGCGGGCTTCCGACAAAAACGCCGCCAGCAGGGCGGCCGGTGGGCCGCTCGCTGCTGGCGCGCGAGATGCGGATTGTACCGCTTATTTTACGTAAGTGAGCCAGTGCCGGTGTTCGGCGTCCTGCCCCTTGACGATGCTGAAGTAGCGGCGCTGGATTTCCGTGGTGAGCGGACCGCGGACGCCGTCGCCTATCGGGCGGCGGTCCAGTTCGCGGATCGGGGTCACTTCGGCGGCGGTGCCGGTGAAGAAGGCTTCGTCCGCGCTGTACACTTCGTCGCGGGTGATGCGCTTCTCGATGATCTGCAGGCCCATTTCCTGGGCGATCTGCACCACGGTGTCGCGGGTGATGCCTTCCAGCGCGCTGGTCAGGTCCGGAGTATATAGCTTGCCCTTGCGCACGATGAAGATGTTTTCACCGGAACCTTCGGCCACGAAGCCGTCCACGTCCAGCAGCAGGGCCTCGTCGTAGCCGTCCGCCGTGGCCTCGTTATTGGCCAGGATGGAGTTCATGTAGTTGCCGTTGGCCTTGGCCTTGCACATGGTGATGTTGACGTGGTGGCGGGTGAAGGAACTGGTCTTCACGCGGATGCCTTTTTCCAGGCCTTCGTCGCCCAGGTAGGCGCCCCAGGGCCAGGCGGCCACGATCACGCGCACGTCGTTCTTCATCGGCGCCACGCCCAGCTTGCCGGAGCCGTAGAAGGCCATCGGGCGGAAATAGCAGGACTTCAGGCCGTTGGCCTTCACCACGTCCAGGTGAGCCTGATTGATTTGCTCGGGCGTGAACGGCAGGTTCATGCCCAGAATCTTGGCCGAGCGGAACAGCCGCGCGGTGTGGTCCTCAAGGCGGAAGATGGCAGGGCCGTCGGCGGTTTCATAGGCGCGCACGCCCTCGAACACGCCCATGCCGTAGTGCAGGGTGTGGGTGAGGACGTGGGTGGTGGCGTCGCGCCAGTCCACCAGCTTGCCGTCATACCAGATATATCCGTCTCGATCAGCCATCGACATCTTGGTTCTCTCCTGTTGTTGTGCGGGGGCGGCGGCGGGCGGGCCCGCGCCTGCTTGACGGAGCAGTGTATACCGCGGCTTGCGGCTTTGTGAACCCGGGCTCAGGAAAAATCGAGCGCTTGCTCGAAAACCTGTTGCCAGAGTTTCCTTCCTTGCGCATAGGCCGCGCGCAACGCTGCGTCCACCTCCACCATTTTCCTGTCATTGAGCCGCGCGGCGTGCTGCAGCCGGCGATACAGGCGATAGGCGTCGCGGGTGGCGTCGGCCAGCTCGCCGTCGATCAGGCCGGCTGCGGCGCCCACGGCCAACAGCGCGATATTGCCGGTGTTGCCGGTCAAGGCGGGAAGGTGGTGAGCATGGGCCAGGATCAGATACTGGACGATGAATTCGATGTCTATGATGCCGCCGCGCGCGTTCTTGACATCGCCGTCCTGCGCCGGGTGGCTGTCCAGCATGCGCTGGCGCATGGCCAGCACCTCCTCGCGCAGCTTGGCCGGATCGCGGCGCAGGGTCAGGATGGCGTGGCGCTCGGCTTCGAATTGCGCGCCGATGTCGGCGTCGCCGGCGACGAATCGGGCCCGGGTCAGCGCCTGGTGCTCCCAGGCCCAGGCCTGGGTTTCCTGATACTGGCGGAAGGCGGAGAGCGAGCTGACCAGGAGGCCGCTGGCGCCGTTGGGGCGCAGCCTGAGGTCGATGTCGTACAGCACGCCGGCGGCGGTGGCGCTGGTCAGCCAGGTGGACAGTTTGCGCGCCAGGCGCGAGTAAAGATCCGGCGCGTCCGGGTGTGGGTCGTCGTACAGGAAGATGATGTCGAGGTCGGAGGCGTAGCCCAGCTCCTTGCCGCCCAGCTTGCCGTAGCCGATCACGGCGAAGCGCGGCGTATCGGTGTGGCGCGAGGGGATGTCTCGCCAGGCGTGGCGCACCGCGGCGTCCAGCACCAGGTCGGCCAGCCGCGACAGCTCGTCGGACAGCGCTTCCAGCGTCCACATGCCGGCCAGGTCCTGCGCCACCAGACGGAAGGTTTGCGCGTGCTGGAAGTGGCGCAGGGCGTCCATTTTGGCCTCCACGTCGCCGTCGGCCTGCGCCAGCAAGGCCTCCAGCTGGCCGGCCAGCTGCGGCCAGTCCGGCGCGGCGTACAGCACGCGCACGTCCAGCAGCTCGTCCAGCAGGATGGGGTGGCGGCTGAGGTAGGCCGATACCCAGGCGCTGGCGGAATACAGCGAGGCCAGCCGTTGCAGCGTTTGGGGGTATTCGGTCAGCAGCGCCAGGTAGGAGGCGCGGCGGCTGATGGCCTCCATCAGGCCGATGATGCGCGCGAGCGTGTCGTCGGCGTTGGGAAAGCGCGAGGCCACTTCGATCAGCGCCGGCATCAGCGCGTCCAGCTTCTTGCGGCCGGCCAGCGGCATTTGCAGATAGCGCTGGCTCTGCGCCAGGCCCTTGAGCTGGCGCGAGACGGCCGCCGGATCGGCATAGCCGAGTTCGGCCAGTTTCTGCTCCGGGGCCTGCTCGGCCACGTCCAGCCACAGTTCGGCCAGCGGGTGGCCGGGACTGTCTTCCGTGGGCAGGATGAAGACCTGTTCGAAGCGGCGGCTGACCTTGCCTCTGACCTCGTTCAGCGCCGGCAGGAAGGCTTCCCAGCTAGAGTAGCCCATGCTGGCGGCGATCTTCTGCCGCGTGTCCGGCGCGGCGGGCAGGGTTTGCGTCTGCTGGTCGTCCAGATATTGCAGGCGGTGCTCCAGATTGCGCAGGAAGGCGTACGACGCTTGCAGCTCCGCCACGGCGGCCGGCTCCAGCAGGCGCAGCGCGGCCAGCCGGTCCAGCGTGGCGCGGGTGCCGCGCAGCTGCAGGGTGCGGTCGCGGCCGCCGCGTATCAGCTGGAAGACCTGGGCGATGAATTCCACCTCGCGGATGCCGCCGGGACCGAGCTTGATATTGTCCGCCATGTCGCGGCGGGCCACTTCGCGGCGGATTTGCGCATGCAGCTCGCGCATCGCGCCATAGGCGTTGTAGTCGAGGTATTTGCGGTAGACGAAGGGGCGCACCAGTTGGTTCAGCGCCTCGGCGTCGCCGGTCAGTACCTTGGCCTTGATCCAGGCGTAGCGCTCCCATTCGCGGCCCTGGGACAGCAGGTAATTTTCCAGCGCGGCCAGGCTCATCACCAGCGGGCCGGAATCGCCATAGGGGCGCAGCCGCATGTCCACGCGGAATACCTGGCCGTCCGGCGTGAGGTCGTTGAGCAGGGCGATCAGCCGTTTGCCGACCTGGGTGAAATATTCATGGTTGCTGATGCGGCGCGCGCCGTCGGTTTCGCCGCCCTCGGGGTAGATGAAGATCAGGTCGATGTCGGAGCTGACGTTCAGTTCGCCGCCGCCCAGCTTGCCCATGCCGACGACGATCAGCTGCTGCCGCTCGCCGCTGTCTTCGCCTATGGGCTGGCCGTACTGGCTCAGCGAGGCGGTGGCGCAGGCCAGGGCTTGGCGCACGGCGAACTCGGCCAGTTGGCTGATGCTGGCCATCACCTCGTCCAGCGTGGCCAGGCCGTTCAAGTCGCGGCTGATCAGCCGCGCCATCACCGCTTGGCGCAGCTGCCGCAGCGCGGGCGCTTGTTGTTCGGGCGAGGGCAGGGCCGGCCAGTCGGCGAAGGCCTGCATCTCCTCCAGGGTGAAGGGCTGCGCCAGCCGGGTTTCCAGTCGCGCCCGCTCCTGCGGCCGGGCAGCCAGCAGGCGGTGCAGATATTGGGAAAACTCACTGCTGCGGGCAATGGCATCACTCGTGTTTGCTGGCATAATGGCTCCGACGGCTTGGCGCGCGCGGCATACGCTGCGGCGCCGAGGGGCAGGCAGCAGCCGGTTTCGCGCCGTATTTCTCACAGTGCCATTGTAATGGTTTGCCATCGTTGAAAAAGCCCTTGTCGCCGTTGTCTCATATTCATGTGCTGCGCTTGCTGAAGCGCGGCATCTTCCTGTTGGCCATGGCGCTTGCCGCCGGCGCCGCCGCGCTGTGCGCGGCTTTCTGCGTTTTCACTTTCTGGCTGCTGCCGCGGCTGGACCAATACCGCCCGCAGCTGGAGCAGAGCCTGTCCGCCGCGCTGGGCCATCGCGTTGCCATCGGCAAGCTGACGGGGCATTGGCTGGAGTTGGCGCCGCAGTTCGAGCTGCGCGACGTGTCCATCGCCAACCCGGTGTCGGGGCAGGCGCTGACGCTGAGCGCGGTGGCGGTGCAGCCATCGTGGACTTCGCTGCTGGCGCGTGAGCCGCGCCTGTCCGTGCTGGCGGATGGCCCGGCGGTGGAGCTGCGCCGCGGCGCGGATGGCGCCATCTATCTGAACGGCTTCGACTTGAGCAGCGGCGCCTCGCACGACAACACGCTGGGCAATTGGCTGCTGCGCCAGCCGGCGCTGGAAATCCGCAATGCGAGGCTGAGCTGGGTGGACGAACGCCTGGGTTTGCCGCGGCTGGATTTGAAACAGGGCCGGCTACTGCTGGAGCGCACCCTGCTGGGGCATAAGCTGCAGCTGTCGGGCGTGCCTGCAGTCTCGCTGGGCAAGGGATTCGAGCTGAGCGCCGGCTGGCGCGGCGACGACATTGAGCACTGGCAGGATTGGTCCGGCTCGCTGAAGGTGGCGCTGAACGGCGCGCGCGCCAGTGTCTGGTCGCGCTATATGCGCGACTTGGGCGTGCTGCGCAGCGGCGAGGGCGACGGCACGCTGGAGATGTCGTTTGCCGATGGCGCCGTGAGCAGCCTGCGCGCGGACGTCAGCGTGCGCGACGCGGCCTACACGCCGCCCAGCTCGCGCGAGCTGGTGTTGCCGCAATTGAGCGGCAAGCTGCAGCTGGACCGCCAAGCCGATGGTAGCTACCGCATCGCGGCCAGCGACCTGACCCTGGCCAGCGCCGCAGGCCTGGCCTTCGACAAGTCCACGATCCAGGGCCAATGGCGCCCTGGTCCGCAGGGCGGCGGCGAACTGACGTTGGACAATGTCGATGTCGGCAACCTGAATCCCTTCATTCATGCCCTGGGCGTGGATGAGAATCCCTTGTTCGCCCGCTTTGCCCCGCGCGGCGCGCTGCACGGCCTGACCGTGGGCTGGCAAGGCGCGGTGGAGGCGCCGCACAGCTTCAAACTGAAGTCTCGCTTCGAGCGGCTGGCCTGGCAGCCTTTCGGCGACTTGCCGGGCGTTTCCGGCGTGTCGGGCAGCGTGGCCTTCGATGAGCATGGGGGCAAGCTGCTGTTGCAGACCGGCAAGTCCGAGGTGGTGTACCCGGAAGTGTTCGCGCACAGCCTGGATTTTGATCAACTGGCCGCCGACGTCGAATGGCGGCAGGGAGCCGATACGCTGGACATCGCCCTGCGCAAGGTGGCTTTCGCCAATGCCGATCTCAGCGGCGCGGTGAGCGGCAGTTATCGCTATGCCGGGGGCGGCGCCGGCGTCATCGACCTTGACGGCACGGTGAGCCAGGTCAAGGCCGCGCGCATTCCGGCCTACCTGCCGCACCAGGTGGGCGAGCGCACCACGGCCTGGTTGCGCAAGGCGCTGCTGGACGGCGTGGCGAAGAACATCGTGCTGAAGCTGAAGGGCGATCTGGACCGTTTCCCCTTCCCGGGCGGCCAGGGCGGCGAATTCCGGGTCGAGGCCGATATCGAGAAAGCCAAACTGCTGTATGAGCCGGGATGGCCGACCATAGACGACATCGACGCCAAACTGCGCTTCCATAACGCCGGCCTGCAGGTGCTGGGGCGGCGCGCCGCCACCGTGGGCGTGCCCCTGCGCGAGGTGACGGCAAGCATAGACGAGCTAGGCGCCGACGCGCCGGTGCTCAAGATCGACGGCCGCGTGCAGGATGCGCTGCAGCGCATGCTGGTTTTTGTCGAGAAGAGCCCGGTGGATGGCTGGTTGGATGGCTTCACCCGCCAGATACAGGCGGAGGGCGAGGCCGGGCTCAAGCTGCAGTTGAGCGTGCCCTTGGCGGGCGAGGCTTCTACGCGAGTGCGCGGCGATCTGGAATTCAAGCGAAATGCCCTGCAGTTCAAGAATCTTCCTCTGCCGCCGCTGGACGCGGTGCAAGGCGTGCTGACCTTCACCGAGCGCGGCGTGGACAGCAAGGGTTTGAATGTGCATGCCTTCGGCGGCCCGCTGCTGCTGAGCGCCCATACCGGCAGCGACAAGCGCATGCGTTTCGAGGTGGGCGGCGAGGTGGATGGCAAGGCCTTGCTGCGCCAGTATCTGCCCATGGTTGAGCCTTTGGCGGACGGGCGGACGCGCGTGAACGGGCGCTTCGTGGTCAGGAGCGGCCTGGAGAGCCTGCAGCTGGACAGCAGTCTGCAAGGATTGACGCTGGATGCGCCGGCGCCGCTGGGCAAGCGCGCCGGCGACGCCTTGCCCCTGCAATTGCAGTTGCAGCCCGCCGGGCGCCTGGGCGGCATGCGCTTGGACTTTGGCCTGGGCGACGCGCTCAGCGGCAAGCTGAGGCTGGATCCGCATGGAGAGCTGCAGAGCGCGGCGGTGGGCCTGGGCCGAAAGCCGGGCGAGTGGCCCGCCGGCGGACTGGCCTTCCGCGCCCAGCTGCCCAAGGTGAACCTCGATGACTGGTGGCAGCGCTTGTCGCGCCTGGCCTTGCCTTCCAGCGGCGGCAGCGTGCCCCTGCAACTGGAATTGAATACGCCGGAATTGGGCCTGGCCGGTTTCATGCTGCACCAAGTGGAAGCCCGGCTGTCCAACGACGGACAGAGCAGCGCATGGGACATGGACTTGCGCTCGCGCGAGGCAGCCGGCACGGGCAGCTACCGTCTGGCTGGCGGGGGGGAGCTGCAGGCCAGCCTGGATAGGCTGTCGCTGAGCTGGCCCTTGCGCAGCGGCGCGGAGGCGTCGGGCAGCCTGATGCAGCAGCAATTGCCGGCGATGAGGCTGCATATCGGCGAGCTGTCACTGCAGGGGCGCAAGATCGGCCAGCTGGAGATGACGGCGAAGCGGGAAGGCAGCGTCTGGAATATGGACCCCTTGCGGCTGAGCGCGCCCGAAGGGGTGCTGGCCGGCAGCGCGCGCGTGGACGAGCAGGGGGCGGGCAAGGTGGAAAGCCGCTTCTCGCTGGATGTGTCCAATGCGGGCAAGCTGCTGGACCGTTTCGGCCTGGTGGATGTGTTCCGCAATGGCCAGGGCAATCTGAGCGGCCAGCTGAGCTGGCCGGGCGGGCTGAGCGATCTGGATGCGACCCATCTGTCTGGACAAATGGCGCTGGACTTCAAGAACGGCCGCTTCGCCAAGGCCGATCCCGGTGTGGCGCGGCTTTTGGGCGTGCTCAGCCTGCAATCGCTGCCACGGCGCATACGGCTGGATTTCACCGATGTCTTCAGCGACGGCTTCGCCTTTGATACCCTGCAAGGCAAAGCCAGCGTGCGCGACGGCGTATTCCGCTCGGACAAGGTGGAGATGAAGAGTCCGGCGGCAGAAGTCAGCCTTGCCGGCAGCGTGGACTTGGCGCATGAGACGCAGGCGCTGCAAGTGAAGGTGGTGCCGCATGTCGCGGAGAGCGTGGCGCTGGCGGCCGGCGCCGCGCTGCTCAATCCGGTGATCGGCATCGCCGCGCTGGCGGCGCAGAAAGTGTTGCAGGACCCGGTGGGCAAGATTTTGACGCTTGAATATGCCGTGACCGGTTCGCTGAAGGATCCCCTGGTGAAGCGAGTCAATAGCGGCGAGCCGGCGAAAAACAAAGGAAAAAAACCATGAAGCAGAAGTTCATCGCCGCATCGGTGCAGATGGTGTCGACTTGCGACGTGGCGGCCAATCTGGCGAAGGCGGACCCGCTGCTGGGCGAGGCCGCCGCGCGCGGCGCCAGCCTGGCCGTGCTGCCGGAGTATTTTTGCCTGATGGGGGCCAAGGACACCGACAAGGTGGCAGTGTGCGAGCCCTTTGGCGACGGTCCCATCCAGCAGGCCCTGTCCGACATGGCGCGCCGCCACGGCCTGTGGCTGCTGGGCGGTACGGTGCCTTTGCAGTGCGAGGACGCGGACAAGGTGTACAACACCAGTCTGCTCCTCAATCCGGCGGGCGAAACGGTGGCGCGTTATGACAAGATCCACCTGTTCGGTTTTACCGGGCAGGGCGAGAGCTATTGCGAGTCCAATACCATCCGCCCGGGCCAGGCGCCGATCAAGGCGGAAACGCCGCTGGCCGACATCGCGCTGGGCATCTGCTACGATTTGCGTTTCCCCGAGCTGTTCCGCCTGCTGGCGCCGTTCGACCTGTTGATCCTGCCGGCGGCGTTCACCGCCACCACCGGCCAGGCGCATTGGGAGCCGCTGCTGCGGGCGCGGGCCATAGAAAACCAATGCTATCTGATTGCCTCCGCTCAGGGCGGCAGGCATGAAAATGGCCGGCAGACGCACGGCCACTCCATGATCATCGATCCCTGGGGGCGCATCCTGGCCCAGTTGCCCGGCGGCGAGGGCGTGATTGCCGCCGAGATCGATCCCGAACTGATCCACTCGGTGCGCACCGGCCTGCCGGCGCTGGCGCATCGGGTCATACGCTGAAAGAACCATCATGCAAGACGCCTTCACCATCGCCAATGATCTGCTGCTCAAACCCTATGGGCTGGACGAAGCCGCGCTGGCCCGCACGCTGGGCCATATGCGCCACCACGCCATCGACTACGCCGATCTCTACTTCCAGTACACCCGCAACGAGGGTTGGCATCTGGAGGAGGGCATCGTCAAGTCGGGCAGTTTCAGCATCGACCAGGGGGTGGGCGTGCGCGCCGTTGCCGGCGACAAGACGGCTTTCGCCTATTCCGACGCCATCAACCAGGACGCGCTGACTCGCGCCGCCGAGGCGGTGCGCGCCATCGGCAATGCCGGCGGCGACGGCAGCGCCGGCGCGGTGGAGAAGCGCAAGCCGCAGTCGCTGTATCCGTCCATCGACCCCTGTCACAGCCTGGAGGCCGCGGAGAAAGTGGCGCTGCTGGAGAAAGTGGAGAAGCTGGCCAAGGCCATGGATCCGCGCGTGATCCAGGTGATGGCCGGCCTGGCCATGGAGTACGACGTGGTCTATGTGGCCCGTCACGATGGCGTGCGCGCCGCCGACGTGCGGCCGCTGGTGCGGCTGTCGGTCATGGTGATCGCGGAGCAGAATGGCCGGCGCGAGCAAGGCTCGGCCGGCGGCGGCGGCCGTTTTGACCTGGCCTATTTCGATGACGGCGTGGTGGAGCGCTATGTGCGCGAGGCGGTGAAGCAGGCGCTGGTGAATCTGGACGCGCGGCCGGCGCCGGCCGGCCAAATGACGGTGGTGCTGGGGCCGGGCTGGCCCGGCGTGCTGCTGCACGAGGCCATAGGCCACGGACTGGAAGGCGACTTCAACCGCAAGGGCACCTCGGCCTTCTCCGGCAAGCTGGGCCAGCGCGTGGCCGCGCCGGGCGTCACCGTGGTGGACGACGGCGTGATGGGCGGCCGCCGCGGCGCGCTGGCGATAGACGACGAGGGCAATCCGACGCAGCGCACGGTGCTGATCGAGGACGGCATCCTCAAAGGCTATATGCAGGACGCGATGAACTCGCGGCTGATGGGCGTGGCCTCCACCGGCAATGGCCGCCGCGAGTCCTACGCCAGCATTCCGATGCCGCGCATGACCAATACCTATATGCTGGCCGGCCAGCGCGATCCGCAGGAGATCATCGCCTCGGTCAAGGATGGTCTGTACGCGGTGAATTTCGGCGGCGGCCAGGTGGACATCACCAGCGGCAAGTTCGTGTTCTCCGCCTCTGAGGCCTGGCGCATCGAGAACGGCAAGCTGACCTACCCGGTCAAGGGCGCCACGCTGATAGGCAGCGGCCCGGAAGTGCTGAATTACGTGTCCATGATGGGCAATGACTTGCAGCTCGATCAGGGCGTGGGCGTTTGCGGCAAGGAAGGCCAGAGCGTGCCGGTGGGCGTGGGCCAGCCCACGCTGCGCATAGACGGCGGCCTGACCGTGGGCGGCACCGGCGGTTAATTTCACCATGCAAGGCCGGGCCTGCGCCCGGCCTTGTCCATCGTCAGAGCGCGATGCCTTGCGCGTCCAGCGCCAGCGCCAGCCGCTCCAGGCCTATGCCGAAACCGGCGCCTTCGCGATAGGCGCCGCCGCCCACCACCTGTTTTTGCGCGCCCAGTTCCGGCACGCGCATCTCGAATCCTTCCCCGCCCAGGTAGTAGCTCAACCCGCGTCTGGCCGCGCCGTCCAGCTCATAGCGCAGGCCCAGGCTGTCCAGGAAGCCGCGGCCTAACGCCAGGCTGCGCTCAAACGCCGCGCTGGGGTCTGGCCCCAGGCACTCGAAACCTAATTGGGTGAATTCCCGATAACGGCCCGCTTGCGGCCGTTCGTAGCGATAGCAGCGCGCGATGTAGAAAAAATCCGCCGAGCGCCGGCCATTCAAAAATTCCTTGTTTCTTTCCTGAAACAGCGCGGTGGCTTCCGGTATCAGGCAGCAGGCGCGGCCCTTGCGGTCCGGGAAAGCCCACATTTGCTCCAATATTTCGCTGCCGCCGGCCTTGGCGACGAATGTATCCTGGCTCCATAGGGCGGGCAGGATGACCTCTTCCGCGCCAGCGTCAATGAAGCCAGCTCCGGAAGCGGTTTTCCAGCTGGCGTTGAGTGGCGGCTTCGCGGCCGCGGACGATGCGGGTGCCTCGGATCATGGTCATGGTGTTTTCCTTTAGAGTTCGCGCCGACGAGCGGCAAATAAAAAAGGCGCCTTGCGGCGCCTGTTCGGGTGGTGGCTGATGGAGGATGCGGCTCAGTCACCGTTTTCCTTCCAGACAGCGCGCACCGTCGCGGCGCCCTTGGGCTGGCCGTGATGGTGGTGGCGGTGGGTCTGGAAGCTTTTCATTCATCCATCATCGCCGCTGTCCAGCCTGGATGTCAAGCCTGAGGCTTGAGCTGCACTTAAAGCCAGCGCCGGTGCGGCGTGATTTTCCGGGGCTGATCTTGGTCAAATTTTTAATGTGTTTGGAATTGCAATCTTGATCGGCGCGTCGGCAGCTCCGAGGCGCTTGGAAAACTACAAGATTGGAGTTTCGTGATGCAAAGTTTGAACAAAACGCGGATGGCCTTGGTGGGCGCGGCGCTTGGCTGGATGGCTGGTTTGGCCGGCGCGGCGGAGGTCACGCCGCCCGGGCCAGGCGGCGCGGCCATTCCCTTTTCGGCTGTCGGGCCGGCCGTGGTCGGCAAGTCTGGCATAGACGTGGATTGCAACGCGGTGTTCAGCGGCACGGTGGACGGCGCCGGCAATATCCTGATCACCAGCGCGGCGTTCAAGGGCATTCCGGTGTGCCGCATGATCAAGGCCAGCGCCAGCGCGTCCGCGCCCTGGGTGGGCAGAGTGACCGCGCAGAACCAGCTGGTGATTGATGGCGTGATGGTCAATGTCAATACGCCGATCCTGGGCGGGCAGTGCGGGCCTAGCCAGGTGGCCGGCACGATAGCCGATAGCGGCAGCGATACCACCATCGGCTTGTCGGCCGCGCCGCTGGCCGGCGGCTGCGCCATCTCCGCGACGCTGAGCACCACGCCATACATGCATGTGGCGCCTTGAGTGGTTGCGACCCGCTCCTGGATCCTGCGTGGTGCGCCTTGGCTCAGGCGCTTACGCGCTGGGTCCGATGACGCCTAGTCAGTGTGTGGGGCGGAGGGCGGCGTATCGTCCTCCGCCCGCCACCAGCGCCGGGCCGCGCGCAAGGCGTAGGCGCGGCGATAGGCGGTGGGGGTGAGGCCGGTCAGTTTGCGGAACAGGCGGCGGAAGGAGCTGACGTCCTCATAGCCGCACTGTTCCACGATGCCGGGCAGGTCTAGCGTGGTGACTTCCAGCAGCAGCTTGGCGCGCTCGATGCGCAGCTGTTGCAGGTAATCCAACGGCGTCATGTCCGCCACTTCGCGGAAGTGGCGCAGCAGGGTGCGGCTGCTGACCGCGGCGGCGGCGGCAACTTGGTCCAGGCTGTAGGGCTCTGCCACGTGCTGCTCCAGCCAGCGCCTGGCCTTGAAGACCGCGCTGTCGCGCGTGGGCGTGTTCAGCAGGGGCAGGGCTTGGCCGGATTGTTCGAAGCGGGCCGGCTGGTACAGCAAGCCATTGGCGCAGCTTTGCGCCAGCGCGTCGCCGGCAAAGTGGCGCACCAGCTCGACCGCAAGCTCGATGGCGGTGGCCGGCGCGCCGCTGCAGAACACATTGCCGTCCACGGTGACCGGGCGGTCCATCAGCAGCTTGACCTTGGGATATTGGTTGGAAAACCAGCCGGCGATCAGCCAGGTGATGGTGGCGTTGCGGCCATCCAGCACGCCGGCGCGGGCCAGCATGGCGGCGCCGTTGTAGTTGGTGGCGATGATGTCGCCGGCGGCGTGGCGGCGCGCGATCATGGCCAGGGCCTCGCCGGACTGATCCAGCAACTTCTTCAGGTGCGGCACGCTGTGCATGTCCAGGCCCGGTACCAATAGCGCGGACTGGCTGGCGGGGCCATGCCGGCCGGGCGGCGGCACCAGCCAGGCCGGCAGCGGCAATTCCGCGCCTGAGGCGTCGAGCAGGCGCCAGCTGAATAGCGGTTTTTTCTGCCGTGGGTGGTGCAGATGCCACAGTTTGTTGGCCGCATGCAGCACGTCCACAGTGGAAAACAGCGTGCCGCTGAGGCAATTGGGCAAATACAGCAGGTCAATGCAGCCGTTCATCTTGGTCAGCCTTGGCGGGATTCGCCTCTACCTTGGCGAAATCCGCCTGTAAAGGCAAGGTCAAATGGCTGTCATTTTCTTTGCAAGACCATGCGGCCGTTGCCGGAGGGCCTGATTTGTCAAGCCGGAGCGGCTGATGGCTTGGCGAAACCCACCTTTTTAATGGCGTTTTTCACCGCCCATGATGGCGGCTGTCCGTCCCTAGACTGGTGTGCAAGGCGAGTGCGCGGCCTGCGCCAGCCTGAATCCCACCCACAGGAACGGAGGGCCATCATGAGCCAAATCCAGGGCGTCATCGCCGCCATTCACGATCGAGCATCCGAATTCATCGCCATTCGCCACGCCATACATGCCCACCCGGAACTGGGCTTCGAAGAGGAGAGCACCAGCCAACTGGTGGCCGAGGCTTTGCGCGGCTGGGGATACGACGTGACGGCAGGCCTAGGCGGCACCGGCGTAGTCGGCCAGCTGCGCTGCGGCAAGGGCGCGCGCCGTCTGGGCATACGCGCCGACATGGACGCGCTGCCCATTCACGAGGAGACCGGTCTGCCTTACGCCAGCCGCCTGCCCGGCAAGATGCACGCCTGCGGCCATGACGGTCATACCGCCATCTTGTTGGCGGCCGCGCGCTACCTGGCTGAGACCCGGCGGTTCCACGGCACGCTGAATCTGATCTTCCAGCCGGCGGAGGAGGGGCTGGGTGGCGCGGAACGCATGCTGGCCGAGGGCTTGTTCGACCGCTTCCCCTGCGACGCGGTCTACGCCCTGCATAACGGCCCCACGCTGCCTGCAGGCAGTTTCGTGGTGCAGCCCGGCGTGCTGGCGGCTTCCTCCGACACCGTCACCATCACCTTGACTGGCCGGGGCGGCCATGGCGGCATGCCTCACACCTGCATCGACCCGGTGGTGGCGATGGCCTCCCTCATCCTGGCGTTGCAAACCATCGTCTCGCGCAATGTGCCGCCCGACCAGGCGGCGGTGCTGACCATAGGCGCGGTCCATGCCGGCGCGGCCAGCAATGTCATTCCCGATAGCGCCAGGCTGGAGGCGACCGTGCGCACCTTCAATCCGGCCATCCAGCAACTGATAGAACAGCGCTTGCGCGAGCTGGTGGCGGCACAGGCGCAGAGCTTCGGCGTGACGGCTCAGGTGGAGTGGCGCCGTGTGACGCGGGTACTGGTCAACACGCCGGAGGAAACCCGCCTCGCGCGCGAGGTGGCGGAGGCCATGGCGGGGCCGCAGGGCATCGTGCCGCTGCCGGCCGGCGCCATGGGCGGGGACGACTTCTCCTGGATGCTGGAGCAAGTGCCGGGTTGCTATGTGGTGCTGGGCAACGGCATAGGCAGCAAGGGCGGCTGCATGATCCACAACCCCGGCTACGACTTCAACGACGACATTCTCAGCGTGGGCGCCAGCTACTGGGCCCGCTTGACCGAAGCCTATCTGGGTTAAAGCGCGCATGCGCGGCGGCGCGGCCGCGTCGTCGCGACGACAAAGGGGACGAAAAATGAAGAGAACGATGCTCTGTTGCAGCTTGTTGGTATCGGGTATGGGCGCGGCCTGGGCGGGGGAAGTCACCATGAGCACCTTGCCTTCCGGCTTGGGAGAAGGCTGGCATGGCGATTGGGGCGCGGCACAGTTGACGGCAAAGGGCGCGATGGCCATTGGCAATGTTTATCGCATGGATAGGCCTGACCCGACGTTCACCGGCCATGCCAACGCGATGGACACGCTGAACGACGGCGATTTGAACTATGGCCGCGGCAGCCTGATTTCCCAGGCCTGGCAGGGCTATTTGCAGGGCGACCTGCATTACCGCGACGCCGGCATCTTCGTCAGCGGCAAGGCCTGGTACGACTATGGACTGATCCACCACGCGGCGCCGCACGGCCATTCCTCCAATGGCTATGCGGCGGGGGCGCCGCTGGACGACAGCCGCTTCACCCGGCTGGACCGCTTCAGCGGCCTCGCCTTGGATGACGCCTACGTCTACGGCCGCGCGCAGCTGGGGCAATCGTCGCTGCTGCTCCGGCTGGGGCAGCAGGTGATCCCATGGGTGACGCCCACCACCATTCTGGGCGGCATTCAGCAGGTCAATGCCATGGATTTCAATGCCTTGGGCCGCGCCGGCACCATACCCGAAATGGTAAACATCCCGGCGCCGGCCTGGTATGGCAAGCTAGATGTCACGCCCAAGCTGGCCTTGGACGCCTATTACCGCTTCCAGTTCGAACCCAATGCCTATCCGGGTTGCGGCAGCTTTTATTCCGGCAACGATTACGCCCAGCCGGGCTGCGACAAGCTGACGCTGAACGGCAGCCTGCTGAGCATGCTGCAGCATCGCAACATCGCCACCAGCGACCAGCAGTCCGCCGCCAATCCGCTGGACTACATCGCGCGCGTGGCGGACGACAAGCCGCACGGCGGCGAGTACGGCTTGAGCATCCGCTACTTGCTGGACGACATCGGCCAATTGGGCTTTTTCTACGCCAATGAAGCCAGCCCGATGAGCTTCAGCCAGATGCTGCGCACTGGGCCCGGCGTCTTGCTGCCGGCGGCGGCCAATCTGGGGCTGGCGAAGCCTGTGGGCATCGCCGGCGTGTTCCGCCGCAGCTTCCCCGACGGCATCCATATGTTCGCTGTCAACTTCAAGACACGCCTGCCCGGCGGCGCCGGCATCTACAGCGAGCTGAGTTACCGCCCCAAACAGCCGGTAGCCTGGAACGGCGCCGACTTCCTGTACGGGGTGCTGTCCGGCGCGGGCCCGCTGGGCTATCTGGCCCATACGCCCACGGGCTATTTGGCGCGAGGCTACGATACCTTTCGCAGCAGTCAGTTCAGCCTGGGCGCAACGCAGCCCTTGGGGCGTTTGCTGGGCGGCGACGCCAAGCTGTCAGGCGAGGTGGGGGTGAAATACCTTGCCGGCCTGCCTGACGCTTATGTGATGCGTTACGGCAGGGTGGGTTTTGGACAGGCGCCTAGCGCCGCGACGCCGGCTTGCAACGGGACGGGACTGAGTTGCGCGCTGGATGGTTTCGTCACGCCCTTGTCCTGGGGGCTGCGCGGCAAGCTGGAGGAGCATTACGGCGGCGTGCTGCCCGGCCTGGCGCTGATGCCTTCTCTGCTGCTGGCATATGACGCCAAAGGCTACTCGCAGGATGGCCAGTTCATCGAAGGGCGGCGCAGCGCCTTGTGGCGGCTGCGCGGCGAGTATCGCAAGCAGTATTCCTTCGAGCTGTTGTATCTGGCCACCGGCGGCGGCCAGTACAACACGCAATCAGACCGCAGCCTGGCGATGATCAGCGCCGGCATCAAGTTTTAAGGCCTGCTGACCCAGGCCCGGATCCAGCCTTGTAAGGTACTTCCGTACGGCTGCTACGGGCTGGGTCGGCGCGACGTGGCGGATTCTCGGGCGAGGCTTGCTTGGCGACTGCAAAGCATGGCCGTGTCTGATGATCGGGCCGGACGGAGGGACGAGGGCCGTGCTTTTAACGGCCTTTGGTAAGAGGGATGGTCTTTTATTGATAATAAATACAATGGAATGACGGTTTTATCTTCAATATGAATGGAATGATCCGTGCAAATACTGACTTGGTCTTTTTATCTGGCATTGTTCATTCTGTTCGCGCTATGACCAAAATGTCAGGGATTTGACGGGATGGGATCATGGCGACGGCTCTTTCACCGGCGGGCGTACCCGCCAATATTTTCAAAACCGCCGGCCGTATTCGGCTGACGGATCGGCAGCGGCTGTTTGGACATGACGCCATGACGCTGTGGCTGACCGGTCTGAGCGGGGCGGGCAAGTCCACCCTTGCTTACGCCTTGGAAGCGCGCCTGGTGCGAGCCGGGTTTTCGTCCGTGGTGCTGGATGGCGACAATTTGCGCCATGGACTCAATCGCAACCTTGGCTTCTCGACGGCTGACCGGCAGGAGAATATCCGCCGCGTGGCGGAGGTGGCGCGGCTGATGAACGAGGCCGGCCTGATTGTCCTGGCCGCCTGCATCTCGCCGCTGCGCGGCGACCGCGAAATGGCGCGCGAAATCATAGGCGAGCACCGTTTTGCGGAAATCTATGTCAGCACCGCCCTATCGGTGTGCGAGGCGCGGGACTGCAAGGGCCTGTACGCCAAGGCCCGCTCCGGGGAAATTGCGCAGTTCACCGGGGTGTCGGCGCCTTACGAGCCGCCGCCGCAGCCGGCGCTGGCGCTGGATACGGGAACGCTGAGGCCGGATGAGGCCGTGGAGCGTTTGTTTGGCCTGGTGTTGCATCGTTGCAGCGCAGCGGCCATGAAACAGAGGGCATGCCATGACTATTTCATCTGAATCCCATCGTCCGCTGCCGGTGCTGATGATTCCGCTGCGACGATGCGGTAGCCATGCATTGCGTTTGCGGCTCAACTTCAGCCATGAGTTCTTCTCGCCCTATCCGCTTCATATCGTGGATTTCATGCCGCTGCTGCCGCTTTATGGCGACTTGTCCCAGGATAGAAGCTATTTCCAGCTTGTGGTGGATGTGGTGGGCCTGCAGGCAGCCAGCATGGTGAAATGGCCGGATATCGTTTTTGATCCGGTGGAGCTGTTTGAGTCGCTTGCGGATCAGCCGCGCAGCGTCCACCGCATCGTGTGGGAGATGCTGCTGCGGGCAGGAGAGAAGCAGCAGGCCAGGGTGGTGATGGACAAATCCCTGGATAGCGTGCACTACGCGGACGAGTTACTGCGCTTGTTTCCCAATATGCGCTTTTTGAACGTCGTGCGAGATCCGCGCGCCCAGATCGCTTCGATCAATCGCGCCATCATTCACGACTTTGACACCGTGCTGAACGTGCGCACCTGGCTGGCCGCCTATCAGGCCGCGGACCGCCTGCTGGCGCAGCGCGCCGACAAAGTGCTCACGATACGCTATGAGGACTTTCTGGCCGATCAGCAAACGGTGCTGCGCCAGGTGTGCGATTTCTTCGGCATCGCCTTTTTGCCGCAAATGCTGGACATTCGCAGCTCCTATGAGGCGGCCAAGATCGCGCGGCTGTCCGCGTTGTGGTCATCCAATCACTTTCCGCCCATCGCCGCCAATGCCGACAAGTTCAAACAGCAGTTGTCGATGCGCGAGATCGAGATCATCGAAACCGTCTGCCGCGACTATATGGCGCGATATGGTTACTCCATGCTGACGGCGGGGCAGTTGCCGCTGAACGAGGAGCTGATCAAAGCGGCGGAAATCCGCTCGCTGCAGGCGCGGGCGCAAGCCTGGGGGGACCTGCGGCGAGACAATCATCGAGACTACATCCTGAGGCAGAGCCGGGCGGACTATCTGGCGGGGATCCGGCGCCGACTGCAACGTGATCGGCAGGTGGAGTTTTCCATGCCTGCGGTGAAGTAAGGCTTGCAGGCGAGGGAGCTTGGAAATCACAGCGGGGGGGTTAGCGCCCCCCGTGTGTTTGCCGGCTCGTTGGTTCGTGCTTGCGCAATCCGCTTGGTGGTACCTGGAGCGGTTGACGTTTGTTGCGAGGGTCGGGTTCGGCCAAAACCACAGCCTGGGCGTGTTTCGCTCCGGTTCTTCCTTGTCCTCGCTGGCTGAGAGGGAAAGGCCTTGATCCGTCGCAAGTGCAACCCCTCAGCAAAGGTCAACGGTTCACAGGCGCGCGATACGCTGGTTAAAGTCGTTTCAGCCTTGCTGATCGGCGGCTAGTCCGGCAACTAGGTCTTCTCTCGTCAGTAAGAAGACGAACCCATCGCCGCTCTGCGTTTCCATCCACATGAAGGGCAGGGTGGGGAAGCATTCTTCCAGCATGTCGCGGTTGTGGCCGATTTCCACCAGCAGCACGCCGCGTTCGTTGAGGAAGTCCGGCGCGCGGCGCAGGATTTCGCGCGTGGCGTCCAGGCCGTCTTCGCCGGAGCCGAGCGCGATTTCCGGCTCGTGCAGGTATTCCTGCGGCAGCTCGTCCACCGATTCGGCATCGACATAGGGCGGATTGGAGATGATCAGGTCGTACTTCTCTTCGATGCCCTCGAACATATCGGTGTGGATCAGGTTGATCCGGTCCTGCAGGCCGTAGTGTTCGACGTTGATCGCCGCCACCTCCAGCGCATCCAGCGAGATGTCGACGGCATCGACCTCGGCGTCCGGGTAGTGGTGGGCCAGCTGGACGGCCAGGCAGCCGGAGCCGGTGCACAGGTCCAGCGCGCGATGCACCAGTTCCGGGTGCTCGATCCACGGCGCCAGCGGTTCGCCCAGCAGCTCGTAGATGAAGGAGCGCGGCACCAGCACGCGTTCGTCGACGTAGAAATTGAACTCGCCTTGCCAGGCCTCGTTGGTCAGGTAGGCGACCGGCACCTTGTCTTCGGCGCGGCGGCGGATCAGCTCCACCACGGTTTCCACTTCTTCGGGCAACAGTTTGGCGTCCAGGTAAGGTTCCAGCTTGTCGATGGGCAATTGCAGCGCAGACAGAATCAGATAGGCGGCTTCATCATGGGCGTTGCTGGTGCCGTGGCCGTAGGTCAGTTCGGCCTCATTGAAGCGAGAGACGGCAAAGCGCAGCAGGTCGCGCGTGGTGGTGAAGTGGCTGGCGGCCAGTTGATACATGGCATTCCTTTCAATACAACGGGGACATGGTCAACCCATGTCCCCTGATAGCGTAGTTCATCAGCCGCGATCACGCGGCCGAGCGGCATCAGAACGGCAATTTGGCGTCGGTGGCGGTGGCCAGCACGCGGCGGAAATCGCCTTTGATCCGCTCCAGCGCTTCCTCGTTATCCGCTTCGAAGCGCAGCACGATCACCGGGGTGGTGTTGGAGGCGCGGGCCAGGCCGAAACCGTCCTTGTACTCCACGCGCAGGCCGTCCAGGGTGTTGATTTCCTCGGCGCCATCGAACTTGGCCGACTCCTGCAGTTTGGCGATCAGCGCGTGGTTTTCGCCTTCCTTGGCCATCTTCAAGTTGAGCTCCGGGGTGGAGACAGCATTGGGCAGGGCGTTCAACAGTTCGCTAGGGTCTTCCACGCGCGACAGCACCTCCAGCAGGCGGGCGCCGGTGTAGATGCCGTCGTCGAAACCGTACCAGCGCTCCTTGAAGAACACGTGGCCGCTCATTTCGCCGGCCAGCAGGGCGCCGGTTTCCTTGATCTTGGCCTTGATGAAGCTGTGGCCAGTGCGCGCCATCACCGGCGTGCCGCCGTTTTTCTTGATCCAGGGCTTGAGCAGGCGGGTGGATTTCACGTCGAAAATGATCTTGGCCTTGGGATTGCGCTCCAGCACGTCGGCCGCGTACAGCATCAGTTGGCGGTCCGGCCAGATGATATTGCCGTCCTTGGTGACCACGCCCAGGCGGTCGCCGTCGCCGTCGAATGCCAGGCCGATTTCCGCATCGGTCTTGGCCAGCGCTTCCTGCACGTCCTTCAGGTTTTCAGGCTTGGCTGGGTCCGGATGGTGGTTGGGGAACGTGCCGTCCACGTCGCAGAACAGCTCGCGCACCTTGCAGCCCAGGCGTCGGTACAGCAGCGGGGCAAAGGCGCCGGCCACGCCATTGCCGCTGTCCACCACGATGTTCAGCGGGCGCTCCAGCTTGATGTCGGAGGTGATGCGCTCCAAATAAGCCTCCGCGATGTCATGGGTGGCGTAGCCGCCTTCGCCTTCCGCCAAGTCGCTGTCGACGATGCGCTGATACAATTTTTGGATGTCGTCGCCGGCCAGGGTGTCGCCGGCCAGCATCATTTTGAAGCCGTTGTAGTCGGGCGGATTGTGGCTGCCGGTCACCATCACGCCGGACAGGGTGCCCAGCTGGTGGGCGGCGAAGTACAGCATGGGCGTGGCGACGCGGCCGACGTCGATCACGTCCACGCCGGCGGCGCGGATGCCGGCGGCCAGCGCTTCGCTGAGTTCGGGGCCGGACAGGCGGCCGTCGCGGCCGATCACAATGGCTTTGACCTTGCGAGCCTTGGCCTCGGAGCCGACGGCCTGGCCGATCTGCTGAGCGACGGCTGCGGTCAGGGTCTTGCCGACGATGCCGCGGATGTCATAGGCCTTGAAAATGTCTTTGGATAGTTTGTTCATGATGTTCTGACACGGTCCAAGATTAATGGGCGCCACGCGCGCCGTGATTTCTCTGTCAATGGCCGAATTTTCCGGTCATTGCTATCAATTCATTGAGTTTCTGCCGAGCCTTGCCGCTATCCAAGGCTTCGCGCGCCATGGTAACACCATCGGCCAGACTTGCGGCGAGGTCCGCGGTGTAAATCGCCGCGCCGGCATTGTACAGCACGATGTCGCGCGCCGGACCCGGCTCGCCGTCCAGCACCGACAGCAGGCGATCCCGCGATTGTTCTGCCGTGTCGGCGCGCAAGGCCTTCAGTTCACAGGTCTGCAAGCCGAACTCGCCCGGTTCCAGCTCATATTCCAGGATCTCGCCATCCTTCAGTTCCGCTACCTGGCTGGGGCCGGACAGCGTCAGCTCGTCCAGGCCATCGCAGCCGTGCACGATCATCACGTGTTTGCTGCCCAGTTGCTTCAGCACGCGCGACTGGATGCCGACCAGATCGGGATGGAAGACGCCCATCAGTTGGTTTTCGGCATCCGCCGGATTGGTCAGCGGGCCCAGGATATTGAAGATGGTGCGCGCGCCCAGCTCCTTGCGTATC
Source organism: Chromobacterium paludis (assembly GCF_008275125.1). Taxonomy (NCBI): domain Bacteria; kingdom Pseudomonadati; phylum Pseudomonadota; class Betaproteobacteria; order Neisseriales; family Chromobacteriaceae; genus Chromobacterium; species Chromobacterium paludis. Next base: position 1,763,250 of record NZ_CP043473.1, on the reverse strand, counting down.
GGCGCCACATGCTTCATCGCGCTGTGGTGATTGGGCGCGAACATGAAGCCTAGGCCGATTTCATCCAGGCACAGGCCTACTTGTTCCGGCGTCAGCTGCAGATTGACGCCCAGTTTTTCCAGCACGTCGGCGCTGCCGGAGCTGGACGATACGGAACGGCCGCCATGCTTGGCCACGCGCGCGCCGGCGGCGGCGGCGACGAAGGACGAGGTGGTGGAGATATTGAAGGTATGGGACTTGTCGCCGCCGGTGCCGCAGGTGTCCACCAAGTGGCGGCGCTGGGCCACGGGCACGTGGGTGGCGAATTCGCGCATCACGGTGGCGGCAGCGGCGATTTCCGATACCGATTCCACCTTGACGCGCAGGCCGATCAAAATGGCCGCGGTCTGCGCGGGCGTCAATTCGCCGCGCATGATCTGGCGCATCAGCGCCAGCATTTCATCGTAAAACAGTTCGTTGCCGTCTATCAGGCGGTTCAGGGCGGCTTGGGGGGTAATCATAAGGTGATTCCTAATCAGCTTTGCCGGCCCAGCTCGGCCAGTCTTTGCGTGTCGAGGTCAATTTCGCAGGCCTGGCGCGCGCGCCCGGCGCCGTTGCCGCTGGCGTAGCTGGCCTCCACCCAGTCGCATTGCTGGCGGCGATAGGCCTCGTAGGCTTGGCGGGCGCGGCGCAGCTCGCGCGCGGCATGGAATCGATTGTCGGTGGCGGCGTCCAGCTTGCGCATGGCCTCCAGCGCGCGGTCTTCTTGCGCCTGAAGCTTGGCCAGGATGTCGGCGTGGCGCTGCTGAAGGCAGGCGGCGATGGCGGGGGTGTTCGGCTGGCGCTGCGTGCATTCGTCCAGCGCGCCCGCGCTCGCTGCCAGCGGCATCAGCAATGCCGCGATGAGCAACCGCGCCGAACGCATCAGGCGAACTCTTTCAGGAAATTGTCCAGCATGCGGTGGCCATGCTCGGTGAGGATGGATTCCGGATGGAACTGCACGCCCTCAATGGGCAGCGTTTTGTGGCGCACGCCCATGATTTCGCCGTCATCGGTCCAGGCGGTGATTTCCAGGCAGTCTGGCAGGGTCTCGCGTTCGATGACCAGCGAGTGGTAGCGGGTGCAGGTCACCGGATTGGGCAGGCCGCGGAACATGCCCTTGTCCAAATGGCTCACGGGGGAGACCTTGCCGTGCATCAACTGTTTGGCGTGGATGATCTTGCCGCCGAAGGCCTGGCCTATGCCCTGGTGGCCCAGGCATACGCCCATGATGGGCAGCTTGCCGGCGAAGTGCAGGATGGCCGGGACCGATACGCCTGCCTCGTTGGGGGTGCAAGGTCCGGGCGAAATGACGAGGTATTGAGGTTTCAGCGCCTCGATTTGTTCCACTGATATCTCGTCGTTGCGGAACACCTTCACCTCCTGCCCCAGCTCGCCGAAGTATTGCACCAGGTTGTAAGTGAAGGAGTCGTAGTTATCAATCATCAATAGCATTTTTGGCCTATATCCTTGATTTTACTGGCGTAAATTAGATGGCCAGCTATTTGATACCCCCATATGTACCCCCAATTTGTTTTGCTGGGGGAAGGGTAGGGTGAAATGTTACGGATTACTATACCGGATGATCGCCGGGTTCGCAGCAGGGCGGGTGCGATCAGCAACAGAGGAGTCTCCGTCATATCCCCACCGCTCGTCGGATGCCAGTTGCCGGCGGCGCGCCTATTCCGCATATTGAAATTGTACAAATTCAAGATGCGAATCACCCCATGACACGCCCCTATGACCTGATGGACTTGGCCGATGAGCTGGACATGGCCATGCCCGACATGATTCGCCCCTCGTACCAGTGTTTTGTCAATTCCGCTTGACAGTTTAAAGACAATCTGTGCACAATGAAAAAGCAGGATATTCAAGCGCCATATCTATCGACACCTCGTTGCCCATCCAAGTTGGTCTTCATTGTTTCCTTATCTATTCCTTGATTATCATGCCTTTGGCAATTTTATTGCCCTTAATTGACACGCAAGGAGTACATTATGGAAACTGGGATCGTTAAATTTTTCAACGACGCAAAAGGTTTTGGTTTTATCACCCCGGACAATGGTGGTGATGATCTGTTCGCACACTTTTCTGAAATTCGTGCAGATGGATTCAAATCTCTGAATGAAGGCCAAAAAGTGGGCTTCACCAGAGCGATGGGCCAAAAGGGCCCGGCAGCGACTGGCATTCAGCCGCTTTAAGCATTGCCGCTATCAAAAAAGCCCCATAGGGGCTTTTTTTGTTTTGGAGTAGAGCGGCAGCTGGCGATCAGCCTGCAAAATCACTTGGCAGGCGCTAAGCTGTTTTACGACGTCATCGGCCTCGCCGGCGAGTCGGAGAGCATCTTCTCCATGCGCTGCAAGAAAGTCGGCTGGCGGGGACGCATCACGTCGGCCGGCGCCGGCGGTAGTTGCGGGCAAATGCCCGGCACGGGCAAGCTGCTGGTCGCGCAGCCGGAGATTAGCACGCAGCCGATCAACGGCAGCAGCCAGGTCTTGTTTCCCATCTTCGAGTCCTTTCTGATATTGAGCGGAAGCCGCGGCTTCGCTGGCGGCCTTGGCATGCTCAGCTGCGCGCGCTGCCTGCACCTGATTCGCCAGCTGCTGAGCCTGCGCGGCCCTGGCGTCGGCAGCGTCTCGCTCCGCCATGACGGCGCGCGCCTCCCAGCCCAGTGCCACAAGGGCTGCGATGGCCAGCGCCAGCAGGATTTCGCGCCAGTATTTGAGGATGACCAGCATCACGGAGCCTCCTTGAATAGCGCCTGCTCAGCCTGCCGGCGCGACAGTAGCCCCAGCACTGCCTTGCCGCCGGCCTTGTCCCACAAGGGGAACTGCCTAGCCGCGCCCTGGTAGTCGCCCTGATTCAGCAGGCGCAGCAGGGTGGAGCTTTGCAGATTGCCCAGGCCCAGGTTGTAGCTGAAGCTGATCAAGGCGTCGAACTGGTTCTGATTGATGGGCGTCTTGACCAGATTGCCTACGCCTTGTTCAAAGCGGACCAGGTCCTGGCGCAGCAGCTGCTCCGCTTGATCGTTGCTGATGGTCAGGCCCGGCTTCACATCAGGACCGGTGTGGCCGTAGCCTATGGTCCAGACGCCTACCGAATCCTGGTAGGCGGCCAGTTTGAGCCCTTCGAACTGTTTGATCATATTGACGCCGTTGGCGCTGGTTTGCATTTCCGGTTCCTAAATGATTTTGGCCTGCACGGGCAGGCCATATGGACAGTTGGCGTTTGGAATGCTGCTGGATATAACGCATGCATCCCACATGAGAGAGTTCAGATGCTCCGCGCGTTACCGTTCGTGCTGTATGGCCTAGCCATTGCCGTCATCTTGTTTTTGCTGTCGCAATGGATCGAGTCTGCAAAAGCTCCCGGCGAATGCCCAGAGGCGGAACGGGTGGCCGGACTGAGCCTGGCATGCATCAAACAGCAGGCAGAGCGTGCCAGAGAGAACTAGCGCGGCAGCGCATCCGCCCGGCGCTTGAGCCAGGCTTCCAGGTATTGCGCGCCGAGTATGCCCAGGCCGGCGCCGATGCCGACCAGGGCGGGAAGCGGCAGATCCGGGAACTGCATCAGCGCCACTCCGGCGATTGTCGACGTGGCCCCGCCGAGGATGGCGCGGCCGACAGCCAGGCGAACGGTGATGGCTTCCTGGCTCACCAGCAATTTGCCCAGCCCGATCAGTGCGCCTACCACCAGCAGCGCGGCCAGCCCCTTCTCATGTTCCTGCATGTCCCCTCCCTTCAAAATGGCCCGGCCGGGCCGTTACACTTCAATCTCGATGAATGGCAAATCCGGCGCAGCCGACTTGACCGCGCCGCCCTGCAGGTAGACGCGCATCGGCGCCGCGAACTCAGCCGCGGCGCGGACGCGAAGCGTCCCGCCCTCGGCGAGCTGGACCAGCACCGTCCCATCCGCATAACGTTGCGAGATAGTGCCGACGCGCAGCGGATCATCGGCCAGCAGGTCGGTCAGCCGCTCATACAGGTTTTTCATGCTCGACGCTCCATATCCAGGGTTTGGCGCACTACCAGCGCGCTGCGCCGCTCGGCGCTGATCCGCACGCCGCGCACCATGGCGCGGAACGGATCGCCGCCGGTGACGGCCACCAGATCGCCCGGCAGGGCCAGGCGGGTATCGCTGAATACCGGCAGGCTGATGCTGACGCGGCAGCTGCGGCCCGATTGTGCGATGGCGTTGAGGCCGCGCATGCGTGCGGCGGCGGCATCCGTCACCAGCGGGTCGATGATGGTTTCGCCGACGCTGGCGCCAGCCGTGCCGGCCCGCTTGACGCGCGCGATCACGCCGGCGCGTTCGCCGGTGACGATCACGCTGTCGATGGCCGGCGTCTCGTCCCAATCCTCGCTCAGCGTCTCCAGCACCGCCTCGGGTAGTTGCAGCTGCGGCATGACGCTGCCCCAGCCCCATGGCGCAGCCGAATAAAGCGGCCTGGCCAGCAGCTGGCGCGCGCCCGGCGCGCCGATAACTGTGCCGCCGGCCGCCTCGGCCAGCCTAGCCACCCGAGCCAGCGGCGTCATCTGCTCCCAGCTCCAGGCGCCGGCCGGCACCAGCCAATCCGGCAGTTTCCAATCCAAGGTGTAGCCGCTCATTTCTAGGGCCTGGTCGGCCAGCTGGCGCGCATTCGTCGGCGCGCTGACGACGCCGCTGGCGGCCGGCCACAGCGGGGCATCCAGCTCGGCGTGGACCGAGCGGCCGGTCATGCGGATGGCGCGCGCGCCGCCGAATTGCCGGCTGCGGCTCCAGCGTTCGGCCAGCCACAGCACCTCGTGGCCGTTGATCGATAGGCGCATCACTTCTCGGGCAGAAAGGTCGCGCAGGGCCGCCTCGGGCAGGGTCACATCGACGCCCCACAGGGCAGTACCAGCGTCCAGCGAGACGGCGGCGGCCAGCACCGGGATTTCTTGCCCGTCGCGTTCGCGGGTCAGGATGACGGTTGCGGTCATCAAATACGTCCTCATGGCGGGGATCACGTCCGGGCCGTCGTCGCAGCAACGGAGCGCAAAATCCAGGTTGAGCTGGCAGGGCAGCAGTTCGCAGCGGAAATCCAGATCGATGCTGTGCTCGTGAATCGGCGGCTCGACGGGCGGCGGCGCCCACCAGCCTGGCCCCAGCACAGGCTGGCCGCGCTGGAAGCGGTTGCTGGCCAGGTGTGGCAGGCGCTTCGCTGGCTGATACTGCCCCAGCAGCAGAAATAGCGCGCTCCGCGCCGTCTGCCAGCCGCCGGAAGTGCCCGCGCGCGCCGCACCCATCACCTGATGCGGGCTGGCCATCTGCATCAACCGATGGTCGGAGACCTCCCAGGCAGCGCAGCGATGGGCGGGCGCGGGCAGCAGCGAGCGCGATGGCCCGGCAGTCGCCGCCGGCATCCGTTCAGTCAGCTGCCATTGGCCCACGCGGTCAAACTGCGTCCGGGGCGGGACGATCCACCCGGCAGCCGGCGCCGCCATCTGATGCGCGCCGCTCTGCCATGGCTCGCATCGTTCGACGTGCCGGCGGGCACTGGTTTCGTGCGCGCTGGCGGTCTGCGGAGCCGCGGTCAATCCGACGTGCCAGCCCGGCGCCGGACCTCCGGTTTTGCCGCGCCAGACATTGACGTCATAGGCGATAGAGGCGGTGTCCCTGGGCTTGGCTGCGGTCCCGGCCAGCGCTGCCGGCAGCAGGATCTGCATCGAGGCGTGAGCATGCGCAGCGGCAGCGCGGCCCTCGAGGCTGATTGGGAAGCTGGATTGCTCTATCCCCAGCGCCAGCTGCGCGCGCGGAGAGCCGGCGCGAGCCAGGAGGGTGCCGGCGTTGACGTCGGGCGGATTGAAGTCCAGCGCCACCTGGCTGCCGGGTGGCGGCGTGTACGGCCCGACGAATTCCAGATCGACTGGTCCGCTGGATGTTGAGAACGTCAGATTGACGGCGCCAGGGTCGGCCGGCGTGGCGATGCCGCGAAATTCCAAATCAGTGCGCGGCATCGTGTTTACTCCAGATTAGGGTTCCAGCAGCTTGGCGCCGCTGAGCCGGACCAGCGCGCCGGGTTGCAGGTCAATAATTGGCAACTCCACAGCCGCGCCAGCGCCGGGCAGGCCGACATCCATGTCCGCTACCGGCTGGCCATCACCGGTCACGAGGCGAGCCCATGCGGCGCGGCCTGCGGCAGAGACCATGCCCTCAGTCGCTCCAGCCAGGACCAGCTCAGCGGCGTCGCTGATCGTGCCGGACGGCTTGGACAGCGCGATTTCCACCAGCGCGCCGGAGACCGGGGCGAAGTCTTGCGGCGGCGAGCCGCCATACAGCAACAACTTGGCTGGTTTGCTGGCGCTGTCCAAGGTGTTCAGCACCGCCAGCGCGCGAGCGCGCCGGGCTGCGAGAGCGTAGCGAATTACGTCGCTCATTTCGGCATCTCCGGGGTGATGTTGTCGGCGATGACGGCGTTTTTTTGGCCGGCAGGGTCTGAACTGATAACCATGTAGCGCATACTCATGTCCAGATTATTGAATGCATATTTGCCACTTTCGTCAGAAATCGTGCGCGCAACCGGCGTCAGTGGCTTGGCAAGGAGGTACAAAACGGCACGCAAGCCGCTGCCATCTGATTTTATCGATCCCGATATTGAACCTGGTCCGCCAATTCCCGATCCAGGTCGTGTCAGATTGCTAGTAATGGTTTTGATTTCAATGATTACCGCCATGGCCCAATTACATCCATTATTATGCAGCCTATGAGTGAGTTATCTCTAATCTCATTTGTGGATCTTGCTGGATAGTTATCACATATACAATGCACGCAAAGGTACCGATTTTCTAGGTAGTATAAGTCCGGGAAGAGAAATGAGCTAATTTTTACACCAGGCGACATTCCGATAAAATATCCGCCTGCGGAGATTATGTCTGGAATAATTGCGGCAGAATCTTGAGTTGATTTGTTGCAGCAATCTTTGAAGTTGATAATATTTATTATCCTGTTTGGCGTGATGGGCGAGCCATTCGCAGACACATCATTTAATCCTCTTGACATGCTTGCGCTAGAGAATGAACCATTGAAGTATCTGCAATAGGTTGTGATAGTATAGGTCGTCCCGCCGCTCTCAAGATCCGCCTTTGGTCGCACGACACATGCGGCTCCTGGAGCAATTGGCGGAGTTGCATAACAAGGGTCGCCAAAGAAGAAGCTACCTCTAGCCTTTATTGAGCTATTTACACCTTTGTAGTCGCAAAATAGATAAAATGATTGATTGTCGCCAATCAATAGCCATGCCACCTCGTTGCTTCCATCGTAATTGCATAGCTTAGTGATTCCTCCATCTGCAAATATTCCAGTTGCAGTATTAATGTCAGACATCCTCTCTGATGCCTTAATAAGAGTGTATGGAGTTCCGGAATTTGACTTATCTGGATTGCTATCATCAATACGCAGATAGGCACCTGATGATCCAATTGCTTGCGATTTAAACACGCCAACATTGCCAGCGGCAAACGGCTTGCTAAAACCCAGCGGCGCCCGGCGCAGGCTGGCCGCCGAGACCGTTGTGATCGCAATCGGGCAGTCGACCTTGATGAAGTCCGCGCCGGCCTCTTTGACGCGATATTCGCCATTCGCGTCCGATGGCACCGCATCGCGCAGTTCGACCACGTCTGGCCACTTATAGCCATGGCCCTGGTCGAGCGAGATCGTCGCGACGCCGTTCGCCCACGAAACCGCGCGGCAGGGGCGGAGGTTGAAGCCGGTCACCAGGCAGGATTCCAGGATCGCCAACACCGAGCCTGGGGAGCGGTTCCACACCGGCGCGCCGGTATCGGTGCTGAAATAGGCTTTGACGGGCAGTTTGGCCATATCGACTCCAAAAATGAAGAACCCGGCGCGAGGCCGGGCTTGGGTTTAGGTTCTATCCGTGTCCCCGCGGATTTGCAGGGTGAAGCGGTCGTCGTTGACGGTTGGCGGTCCCATCAGCACGGTGCGGGCCAGCCAGATGGGCGAGTTCGCCGGCACCGTGTTGAAGCGCAGCACATTGCCGGCCGACCAGCCGCTGCCCCAGCCGACGTCGCGCAGCTGGAAGTAAGGCGTGCCGCTGACCGGGTTGATCGGCTTGCAGTCGGTGTTGATGGTGCCGACGCCGATCTGGCCCAGCGTCTCGCCAATGATGCGGAACTCGCTGGGGCTGGTAAAAATGAGCGCCCAGCGCTGCTGGATGGCGCCGTCGTTGCCGCACTCCACCGGATACTGCGCCTCGTTGTACTGCGCCAGGATGGGCGCGCCGTCCAGCACGTCCTGCCAGCGGTTGGTCCAGCTCTGCTGGCTGAACAGCTTGGTGGCGCGGGCCTTCAGATTGCCCAGCAGCATGGCACTGGACACCAGGGTCTCGCCGGCCGGGTAGTCGTGGCTGAGCTGGCGGGTCAGGGCGATGTCGCCGCTGATCTGCACGTCGTAGCAGCGCGCCATGTCCTCGATGCGATGCTCGGCCGTCAGCGGCGGAATCAGCCCGTCCAGTTTCAGCGGCGTTTTCAGGGTCAGCGTGCCGATATCCAGATCCGTCCAATACAGAGCCGGGTCCATCAGCGTGCCGACGCTGTCGCGGATGCGCAGGCTGGCCAGGCGTCCGCGGCCCACGTTGTACGGCACCCCGGCGCTGACGGGATTGGGCAGCGGAAACTTGCCGGTGTGATGCACCACCAGCACGTTATCGCTGGTGAATACCGGCACCCGGCCGTCCACCGGCAGGCGCACCGCGTCCAGGCCCAGAATGGCGCTGTCCATCGGCAGATAGGTGAAGCCGACCGCGTTGTAACGCAGGGTGTCGGCCAGCACCGGCTCCGGCCGCCAGATTTTGCCGTCGGCGTCCACCAGGTCGGCGCGATACCAGATTTGTTTCTCGTTGCCGGCGGCCGGCACCAGCTGGCCGAAGCGGATATGAACCACGCCGGTGGCGTAGTCCACCCGGCCCTGCATCTTGTCGTTGCCGAAGTAGCTGTCCATGTCGCTGTCCACGCGCAGCTGCGCGCCGCTGACCGAGGTGGCCGATACGCTGAGCGAGCCCGGCCGCATCGGCGCGACCGGCACGCGGAAGGTGATCTCGTCCACCGGCTGGCCGCCGATCTCGGTCAGCAGGGATTGCAGCGCAACTGTGGCGCTGGCGCCCGGCGTCCACGTTTTCAGCGTGGCCACACCGGTCTGGTAGTCCAGCGAGCCGGCCGTGGTGCCGGCACCGGTCGTCGGGTCGATATCCGTCACCAGCCGGCCGCCCACGTCGCGGTAGGTTTTACCCGCGCAGGCAAACTGGACGCTGCCGGACACGATGCGTTCGGCAAACTGGTCCGTCAGGTCCATGCTGAGCGTGGACACCGTGACCTGCTGCTGGGCGGATGTCGCGCCATTATCCGTGCGGTAGCGCACGGTGATGGTGCCGCTGATTCGACAATCCACCGGCCGGTAACTCCAACCCACGTAGGTCCAGCGGGCGGAACCGCCGCTTCCTATATCGGGGCGCCGATATTGCCAGTCCTCCACCGGGATCTGCACGCGCGCGGTTGGCTGGATGCGTAGTTTGCCGGCGGCGTAATCGATGGTGGCCACCACGTCGCCGCTGGTCCCGCCGGCACGGTTATCACGGCCGCGCGCCGTTCCCGGCGATCCGACGTATTTCTCGCGCATCGCGCCCCAGTCAGCGGGCTGGCCCAGATCGGACGAAGGCGGCACCGACAGCGGGAACTCGATTTCCAGCGAACCCGGCACAATGCCGGCATCCGGCAGAGACAGCGAGATGACGCCGTCCGCCCCCACCGATGGGCTGTCGAAGGTTGCGCGCAGCGGATTGCCAAACTGGTACTGGAAGGACAGCACGGCCCCGCCCAGCGGAGCGGCGGCCGGCTCGACGCGAACCTCGCCGGTGCTGTAACGGATGGTGCCACTGGCATCGCCCGTGATGGCGCCGTTGCCGTCGTCGCGGGCTGTGCGCGTTGCGTTGCCGTCCGGCCAGCTGATGGTCAGGGTGCCAGGTTGCACCGGACTGCGCTCCAGCGTCACCTCGATGGCCGGCCGGCGTACGGCCAGGCCGGCGCGGTTGAAATAGTTGGTCGGCGTGGCCCAGCTCAGCAGCACCACCGAGCCGACGTCGGGCAGGGCGCCCAGGGTGACCAGCACGGTGCCGGTGCTGAAGTTGATGTTGCCGGCGCCGAACGAGGCATCCTCGCCACGCAGCGCGCCGCTGCCATCGTCGCGCAGGTCATACCAGCGCCCTTGCGTCATGTAGGAGACCAGCAGCGAGCCCGGCGTGGGCGTCACGGGCAGCGTCATCGCATAGCTGAATCCACGGTTTTCCAGGGTGATGTCGATGCTGGCGGTGTCCATCACGCGGGACGGGCTGCCGGCCGGGCCGAACTGGACCGTTTTGGCCCCGCTGTAACTGCTGCCGCCTGGCGCGACGCTCACCACGCCGCGGGCATAGTCCACCGTACCGATGGCGGCCGAGCCGGCCAGCACCTGGCCGCCGGCATCGGTCAGCCGGTAGCCTGGCCCGGTGATCTGCAGCGTGCCGGGCAGGATGCTGCCGCCGACATACAGCGGCAGGATGGGCGACAGCATGGCGCCGTAATCGAAGCGCAGCGTGTCGCCGGACTTCACCAGCGCGATGCTGTCGCCGGCGGCGTTGACGTCGACAATCGGCGTTTCAGCGCGCGCGCTGGGCACCAGCTGGGAAAAGATGCTCTCCACGCGGATGCGCAGATCGCCGAGCTTGGCCGGCCGGGCCAGCTTGGCCGCACCATAGTATTTCGCCGCGTCCGCCACCACCGTTTGCAGGATCGCCGCGCGGGAGCTGGCTTGTGCCACGTTATCGAACGGGGAGACCGGCGCGCCGATGAAGTCATAGCGCAATGGGTCGCTGATGTCGCAGGTCACGATGCGCACGCGGTAGGTGATGGGTTGGCCGCCCGAGCCACCGTCCTGGGTGAACTCGCGCACCACCGCGTTGACGCGGGTGATGCGGACATACTGCTCCACCTCGCTCGGCTTGTCGGCATCGTTGACCAGGCACAGCACACTGCCCACCGCCGGCAACTCCACGCGCTCGCGCTGCCAGATCTGGATCACGCGCTGGCCGGCCAGCTGCCGCTCCCACAAATAGCCCTGCCAACGACCGCCGCGCGCCAGGTAGCGCTCCACGAAGTCGCGCGCATTGGCGCGTTTGTCGTTCCAGCTGCCGCTGGTGAACAGGGTCACGCTGACACGCGGGTCGGACGGCGGCGCATCCAGGATGACGTGGGAGCCGAAATAGGTGTCGGCCAGCGCCGTGCGCACCGCGGCATAGCATTTGCGCAGGCTGACCCGTCCATAGGTGCGGTCCAGCTCGCTGATGTCATCAAACAGATTGTTGCTGGCGCCGTCCACCACGACATTGCCGGTCATCATGCCGCCGCCGTCGTCAAAGTCGGTCAGGCGCTCGCTGGCCAGCAGCTGGATGGCGGAATCGGTGATGGGCATTTCAGGGCTCCAGAATAGAAAACGCCACGCGTGGGGCGTGGCGGGTGAGTACGAATTTTTACTTAGGTCCGGCATTGAGAGCACAGCGCCATCTAGGCGGGGTTGTGTGTCCCTTCGGGATGCCTATTTTTTCTTGGCGGGTGGTTTTTGAGCAAGTGCAGAGCCTGCAGCGGATTTTGCATTGCTTCCGGTGCTGCCACTTTTAAGTACATTTGAAGCCTGGGTTGCTGCAGGCTTAGATGTAACTTTCTTGGGTGCTTTGGTTTGAGAAAGAGCACTAGCCGCTGCAGTCTTGGATGCTTGGCTGGTGGAGTTGCTCGTTAACGTTTTGGAGGCGGCGGTTGCAGCCTTAGGCTGAGTGACTTTCTTTCTTGGATCCGATGGCATATAAACTCCAAAAATGAAAAAAATGATGTCAACGATACTGGGGTCGTTGCATTTTTAACTTATCACTATCAATAGCCATATGCCTAGATGACTTATTTCAGTGGAGTATGAAATCGTTTTATGATTGTAATTGTGTGCATTATTTGCACTTTTGATATCGCCTGTGAATTGCAGCCCCCGCTAAGGGGGCTCAAATTTGAGTTTCTTGAGAAGATTTTCGACCTATGCAGATGCACCCATGGCAATCATCTCCGCCAGCTTGGCCAAACCCTTCGGCGTGATCAGGGGCTGTAGCACCGTCTCAGCCTCGCCGCTGTTGTGGTGGATGGTTACTGGCTTGTGGGTCAGCACCCCTTGGCGCTCGCGCACCGCATTGCCGACGAGCCGACCGTTGCTCATCCTGCGGTAGACCCACTCCTGCTGGATCAGTAAAGCCTTGAAGTGCTTCTCCTGAATGTTGAGGGCTTTGGCAGCGTCTCGGATGCAAAGATCGCCCTTGGATATAGCCAGCATGTCTTGGGCGGCGACTTTCGGCGCCTGCTCAACGATCTGGTTTTCGAGCATCAGATTTTTCTGCTCAGCAATCTGCCTGCCTTCCAACTGATCCGCCCAGGCGCGTGCAGCGGCGACCGGGTCTTGGAAGTCCGGGAGGGCTGGGGCGACCGTTGCTTGCTCCAACTCAAGCCAGCGATCAATGATGCGCTTGCGCAGCTTCACGTTGTAGCCAGCGACCAGGGTTAAGGTCAGGTCTTTGGGGAGACGAAAGCAGGGGTATTCTTGCCCGTTTTGTTCATTACGGTAGGTATCCCCAAATTTGGGGACACCCTCTGCGCCATAAAGCTCAATCAGCATCAGGCGGATGTCACGCATAACGTGATCGTGGCGCTTTTCGCACAGCTCAGATATCTCCCGACTGCTCATGGTAATGGTCTGACCGTTTAGTGGCATCAGGTTCATGGCTCAGCCTCCGATCATCTGGATGGATTGGCGGCCAATCTGGAACGCGCGCTCCAAGTTGGCGAATAGGGTGGCGGTGTTGCCTTGCTTGGTGACGCGCATGGTGTTGTCTGGCAGCAGTTCGAGCAAGACCGCGCCTTGTGGGCGGGCTTGAGCTTTTTGCGCAGCACGCTGGGCACCCTCAAGTTTGGAGACGGCCCCTTCGCCTGGCCGATCTGCGGCCTTGCAGGTATTCATGGTCATTTGTTTCATGCTCGTCTCCTCAAGCGGCCAGCAAGTGGTTTTGGATCTGTTCGCGTAGCACATCGGCATCATTGTGCAAACCAGATGCCAGCACCTTGGCATGGATGGCCAAACCACGGATATCGTTGTCGTCGGCAGAAAGCCGAGCGATGGCGCTGGCCAGTGTGCGCAGGTCTTCCAGCTGGGAGGTGATGATGTCAAGTGTCTCGACGCTGTCGAGGAGGCTGAAGCCTTGACGAATAGGGGTTTTCTCACTATATTGCATAGCGAAATTTCCTTGAATTAGAGAGTTCAGGATTTTCGATACCGAGGCCTCAGCTGTTAGCGCAGCTGGGGCTTCACTCATTTCCGAGGTGGTTGTTTCAGGCTGCCTTGTCAAGTTGCTCCTCCTCGCGTTTTCGGCTTTCTTCAAGCCTTGCAATCACTTCGCCAGACAGTGTTCGCCTGTTGTCAACAGCCTTATGTTGAAGCCAGATCTTGAGATCATCTGGCAGCCTCATGCTTGTCGGCGGGGGCAGGTTGCTCATAGGTTCCTTTCATGGTTATTGAAGCACGGTGCTATGGTAGTACCGTGCTTTATTGAAGTCAAGCACCGTGCTGCACTACTATTCACCTCATGGCACGCACAGACCCCCAAGTAAACATGAGAATGCCGGCTGAGCTGAAGGACATGCTTCAGCAAGTCGCAGTTGCTAATGGCCGCTCGCTAAACGCAGAGATCGTCCATCGACTGCAGGGCAGCTTAGAACTGACTCCATCGGAAATTTCAGAGCATAAAAAAGTCGAAATCTTGTTGATCTTCGAAGACTGGTGCCCAAAAGCGCCAAGCGGTGGTGTGCCGAGATGTCATGAAGAAGATTTCGTCTTGTTTTGCCAGCTCTTGGAATCAAAGGCACCTGAATTACTTAATAAGTACGGCATGGACAGTCTTGATGTTTCGATCACGCCTCAATATCTGTCGGATCTATACTCGGCCTGGGGTGACTATGCCAACACCACTGAATCGGTTGTCTGGGACACGAAGCAACGCCTTGCTGACGAGCGCCGGAAAGGTGAGCTTTACTTTGGGTTCAGAAAGTGGTGGCAAGACCACCCAGTCCCAGAGTCCATGGCATTTACCATGTTTGTTGATCATTATAATTCCGGTAAATGCTATGAAACGCGAGGCAAGATCACAGACCTTACCAATATCACCAAGTCGTTTTTGGAATCGCTCCATTTTGTATGGGGTTGTGAGGTACCACACCGCTTGCGGGCACATGGCCTTCAAAATGATTGGGAGAGGTCTGACTATCAAAAGATCAGTGGCGAAATTGCTGAACTAAAGGCTCTTCTCCTCGCCAGGACAGCCCCGCCAGAGTCTGATAACTAAAGAATCAGAGGTTTGAAATGACCAAGCCCCGTAGTTACGGGGCTTGGTGTATCTTGACCTCATGCTCTTTTTTTCTAAGCTCCAGCCTCTCGCGGGAACTCACGGCAATTGGCGATTTCCTTGACCGCCTTCGTAGTCCATTTGGTTGCGTTGTCCTGCATGATGTACATCACGCCCTCGCGCTGGCTCATGAAGGCCAGGTAAGACGATATGCGGTCCTCCATCGAGAGCAGGACCTTGAGTTTTGCATCGTTGATGCAGGTGGAGAACGTCAGTTTTTGCAGCTTATCCTTGGCGTCCTTCATTCGAGTAACCGGCGTCGCCAATGAAATTCTTGGCGTGTTCGAAGCGATACGCTCCTCCTCGGTAAAGCTAGCCTCCAACTGCAACAGTTGCTGAGCCTCTCCCTCGGTTTTTGCGATCAGCGCATCTCGCTTGGCGCGGTCCGCCTCGACCTGCTTCCTGAAGGCTTCCCGCCCTTTGGCGAAAATTTCATCGGTGGAGAGTGGCGCCGATGCAGCGGCACCTGCAACTGCAACAGGAGCGGAGGCAGTTGCCCTCGGCGAGGTCTGCACGGGATCGGATCGGTGCTGTTTCATCAGCATGCCAAAGGCGGCAAGTGCAATGCCGATACCGATCAGCACATAGAACGAGGATGTTCTCATAGTAATGGGTGAATAGTTATGTCGTATGGATTATATCCCCAGTAGCCTGATTGTCAGCAGCATCCAGTCATTTTGCCGGGGCGATACCGCTAGCTCCAGCACCGGCCGCGCCTCCACCGCCTGACCATCCTGGCGGTTGAAGGTCACCGGGTAGTCTTGGCCATGCCTGGTCAGCTTGAGCCGGATACCCGGTTGCGAGGCCCACGCCTGGAGCTGGTCCACCGCCGCGCGGGGCACCCAGCCGGTATCGGGCTGACTCTGGAAGGTCATGGGCCGGCCCGCCTGCTTGATGCTCTCGTCCACCAGCAGCGCGCCGGTCAGGGTGTAGCTGATGGCCTGATCGACCGGCTGCCAGTAGGGCTGCAGCTCGGTCATGTCGTCGCTCAGCGTCACCGCCGTGGTTCCATCGCTTAGTATCATGCGCCTCTCCGTTTCAACGATTCCAGCGCGCGGACCAGCTGCTCGGCGTCGCCATCGCTGGCCACTTCCACGCTTTGCGATGGGCCGCCGGGCAGGGCCAGTTCGACGCGAACCGTCCGCGAAGGGCCAGCTGTCGCGGGTGAGGGCGTGGCGTCGTTTCTTCCAGCCGTTTGCCTGGCTTGCTCGTCTCGCTGCTGGGCCTCGCGGATGCGCTGGCGGGCCGCCTGCTCGACAGCGGCTCTCGCGGCCAGGGCCGCGGCGTTGTTGCCTGACTTCTGCGCCAGCTCATCCACTCGGGCCAGATCCTGCTGCAGCTTGCGCTGCTCGATGGCGGCAGTGTTGCCGGCCGAGCGGTCAAGCTCGTCCTGCGCGGCGGCGGCCATCTGCTCCAGCTGCTGCTGGGCTTGCGCCGCTTCTTCCTTCATGGTGCGGATGGCGCCGTTGACGCGCTCCACCTCGCTCTGCAGCCGGCCCAGGTCGGCATCATTCAGTAGATTGAATTGGCGCCGCAGATGGCCCGTGTTGATCTCCGCCGTCTGCGCGGTCACCGTCATCTGCTGGTAGCCGGCGATATTGGCCTCCAGCGCCTGTTGCTGCTCGCTGAATGCTGCTTTGGCGCCACGCAGCGATTGGTCAATCGCCCGCCACCACTGGTCTATCGAGCGCACGCCCTTCATGGCCTGCAGGTAGTTGGCGTTGGCCATCTGCGCCGTGGCTGCGCTGGTTTCCTGCGCCAGCCGTTGCAGCTCGACCGATATCATCGAGACGTAGCTGACGGTCTTCTCTTTCGCTTTGTTGGCACCGTCCGCCATATCGTCGCCGGCGGCTTTGGCTTCCTTGCCGGCGCTGCGCGCGGCGCTGGCCATCTTGTCCATGGAGGCCGCGCCGACGTTGCCGGCATGCTCGGCTTGCTCGGCTAGCTTGGCGAACTCCGTCCCCACGCCCAACACCTCGGCGCGCGACTTGAGCATGGCGCGCGTGATGAAGTCACCAGACGCCAGGGCCTTCTCGCTGTAAGCCAGGAAGGCGGCCTTCACATCTTTCTGCGTGGCCAGCCCCTTGCCGGCGGCTTGCTCGACTTGGTGAAAGGCCTTTTCCGCCTCGTTGGCCGCTTTCTTCAGCTCAGCCTGCGAGGTGATGCCCAGCGTGCGGTAGGCGGCCAGCGTGTCGTCAGCGTTCTTCTTGACCGCCGCGGCATGCGCGTCGGCGGCGCGGGTAGCGTTCTTCAGCGCCTGGACCTCGTCTTCCAGCGCGGTGATGCCTTGCCGGGCGGCCACTTCGCGTTGCCGGTCCGCGTCGGATAGCTTGGTCTTGGCGGCGTTTTGCTGTTCGATCAAGGCCAGCTCGCGCTGCGCCATTTCCAGTTCCGACGACTTGGCCTGCAGCTGCGCCTGTTGCAGCGCCAGCTCCGCCTGCGCCACAGCGACGGTCGCCGCGCGGGCGCCCTTGCTGTCCTCATTGGCCTGCGCCACCTCCAGCGTGGCCTTAGCCTCGTCCAGCCGCGCCTTGGCGCTGCGGATGGCGGTGCTGGAGGCCTCGTCGGCGGCCTTCTTGGCGTTCTGGTAGTCCAGCTGCAGCCGCTGCAACGATTGTCCGGTCAGCGCGTTGGCCGCCTGCGCCTGGGTCTGGCCATGCGCCTCTGCTTCCAGTGCCGCCAGTTTGCTGCGCGCGGCGGTCAGCTGCTGGTAGTCCTGCGCGGACAACACGCGCCGGCTGGCGTTCAGCTTCTCGATGCTGGCCAGCTCCGCGCGGGCCAGATCCAGCGCGCGGGCTTTTTCCGCGGCGCTGGCGCGCTCCAGCTCCTGCGCGGCGCCGGCTGCGCGGTTGGCCGCCGCTTTGGCGCCGGCCTCGTCGCCGGCGGCTTGGGCTGCCTGGCGGGCGGCTTCTGCCTCCTGAATCTTGGCCCGCGCCAGATTGGCGGCTTCGACGGCGGCATCATGCGAGGCGCGCGCCGCGGCTTCGGTTTTTTGTTCGGCGGACTGGAATATCAGGTCCAGCGCCGGTTTCACGGGGGATAGCTCCCGGAGCAGGCTGGCTGCCGCCTGGCTGAGCTGACTGAACGCGCTGACTTGGCCCTGGGCATCGCCGGACTGGAGCGCATCGCGGAAGTCCGACCAGCGCCGGCGCGCCTCTGTGATCTTGCCGTTGAACTGCTCAATGGCGCCGGACAGCTTGTCCATGCCGGCAGCCAGTACGCCGCCCAGCAGGCCATTGCCGGTCTCGCCGGCAGATGAGAACAGGCTGTTCTTCAGCCGTTGCCAGGCGCTGCCCAGCGATTCGACGCGCTGCGTCGAGTCGCCGAAGGTCTTGTTCAGCTCGACGGCGAGGCGCGGCAGCACTTGTTCGGCGGTCAGCGATCCCGTTTCCAGCAGTTTGGTCAGCTCGGAGTCGGTGACGCCGATGGCGCGTGCGGTGAGCTGAAAGGCGCCGGGCAGGCGCGAACCCAACTGCTCCTTCAGCTCCTCGCTTTGTATGGTGCCCTTTGACACCATTTGCTCCAGCGCGACCAGCGCTTCCTGCACGTCCTCCGAGCTTTTGCCCATGCGCGCCATCGAGGATGAGATCGCCTCGAACACGTCGCGCGCTTTCTGTCCTTCCAGCGCGCTGCCCTTGGTCGCGGACATGAAGCGCGCCCAAGCCTTGCCGGCGCTATCGACATCCAGGCCCAGCCGCTCGCACACCTCGCGCACGTATTTCAGCTCGGACGCGGCTTTCTGGCTACTGCCGGCCACCGTTTCCAGCGTCAGGCGCAGGCTGTCCATCGACAGCATGGCGTGAAAGCCGGCATCCACCGTCAGCGCGGCGGCGGCGGCCGATAGAGCGGCCAGCCCACCGCGTACAGCCAGCGCGGTGGCGTTCAGCTTATGGCCCGCCTGTTCGTGGGCGGCGGCCTGCTCGCGCGCGGCGGAGGCCGCGTGCCGGCTGGCGGCGCCGACTTGGTCCAGCGTGTTGCGCCAGCCGATGGCGGCCGTGCTCGATTGGTCCAGCGAGCGCACCACTTGCAGCTGGATCTGCATCAGCTGCTGCTCGGCGGCGCCGGTGCCGGCCAGCTGGTTGCGCAAGCCGGCCAGCGCCGGCTGCTGGGCGCGCAGCCGTTGTTCCAGCTGCATGGCGCTGCGCGCCGCGCTTTCGAATTCCCGCCGCTGCGCCGCGGTCGGGGCATTGGTTCTGGCCAGTTCAGCGCCGAGGCGCTGGGTCTCCGCGCGGGCCTTCTCGTATTCATTGCGCAGCCGGCCGATTTGCTGGCCAGCCTCCAGCGCTTCGCGGCGCTGCTGCGCCTGCGCGGCGGCGGCTTCGCGCTGGCTGGCTGCCAGAGCCTCGGCAGCCTGCTGAGCCTGGCGATCCTTCTCGGCCAGTTCCTGGGCGGCGGCAGCCGTCGCGCGCGCCAGCGCTTTTTCTTGCTCGGCCTGGCGGGCTGCGGCTTCTGTGGCAGCCGCCTGACGCGCGGCCAGCTCGGCAGGAAAGGCGCGCGCGGCTTGGGCGGTATCGGCCAGTTCCTTGGACAGCTTGCGCTGCGCGGCTGCGAGGGATTGCGTGCTGATGCCGCCATCAGCCAGTTCAGCACGCAGGGCGTTCAGCTGGCGCTGGGTGGTCTGGTAGCGCGCTTCCAGCGCGGCGGCGGCTTTGCGCGCGGCGTCGAACTCGCGGCGCTGCGCGGCGGTGGGTTTTTCCGACTCGGCCAGCGCGCGGCCCAGGCTGGTGGCGCGCTCCCGCGCCGTGTCCAGGGCGCCGCCCATCTCGCCGGCCTGCCGTTTCAGGTTGGCGAACTGCTGGATGGCGGCGTCTTGCCGCGCCAGTCCGCGCAGTTGCTCCGCCAGCGCCGCCGCCTCCGGCGCGGCCTGGCTGCCGCTTTGGGCAATGGCGTCCAGCTCGCGCGCCAGGGCCTTCAGTTCGTCGCCGCCTTCGCCCTTGGCTTGGACGGTGATCTGTACGCGCTTGTCGCTCATGGTCGTCATTCTCCAAAGCGCCCCGCGCGCGGCGGGGCAGGTGTGGATGGTTTAACTCAGTTGCAGCACTCGGCCGAAATAGCCGTAGGTGGGGTCTTGGCCGCGGTTCATGTCGGACAGCAGCTCGCCTTCCAGCTCCAGGCTGGCCGGGCTGTCGTTGATCAGGTCAAGCTTCTTCAACGGGTCCGGCAGGATGCGGTACAGCTCCACCAGCACCGGCTGGTTGCCGTTTGCCGTGTTCAGGCCCTGGAAGCGCAGGGCATAGGCCTGGTCGGTCTGCGTCAGGATGGCTACGCCGCTGGCGCCCTTGCTGGCGCCGCTGGCCTTGAACGGTTGCACATAGCCGTCCACCTTCAGCAACTTGATCGAGCCGTAGAGGTCGAAATCGAAATCCACGCCCTTGACCAGCGTCTTGGCCTTGTCCGGCGTGCTGTCGCTGAGGGTCAGGCTGGTGATGTTGGTGAGAGGCAGGGCGGCGATATCGCCGGCGGCGAGACCAGCCGGCAGCGCGATGTCCTTGAAGTCGCCGGCGGCCATGGTGCTGGCCGAACCGTACAGCGCCAGCTTGAGGTTGGCCTGATTCAGGGAATCCAGCGTGGCCTTGAAGCTGGCTTCCTTGCTCTTGGTCAGCGACAGCGCCTTGGTGCGGCTGCCGGTCATGGATTCGGTTTTTTCGACCTTCTCCACCTTCAGCGACAGCTCCAGATTGCTGACGTTGGACAGGTGGCGATACGGGCCGGGCAGGCCGGTCTTGGGGTCGATGGCGGCAATCAGCACATCGCCCTGGCCGGAGAAATACTCGATGGTGCGGTCAAACATGGCGGCTCCTATAAGCGCGAAGCCCGCCAGGTGGCGGGCGGGTTGGCCGTTTTACTCGGCCGGGTCGTCGTATTCCACCGTCAGCTCAACGGTGGCCAACGTGACGCCGGCGCCGTCATCCGGCATCGGCTCGATCTTGGTTTTGCTCAGCTGCACAGCGCCGCGCAGCAGGCCGGGCGGCATGCTGTTGGTGCGCAGGCAGCGCTTGATGTCGGCGAGGATGGCGTGAGCCTGGCGGCGGTAGTCTGGTCCGATGCCGCACACCTGGGCCTGCAGCGTCATGGTGGCGCTGCAGCGATACTGCCCGGCGCCGGCGCGGCCGGAGATGTCCTCCTCCAGCCCGCAGATCACCAGCACGGCCTCGTCATCGCGCAGCTGCGCGCCCTCGATCTGGACGAATTGGCCGATATTGGTCCGGTAGCCGTTGCTGCGCGTGATGCGGCACAGCAGTTCGGCCAGGCTATCCTCGACCTGCTGCGGCTTGGTCGGCGGCTTCTTGTCGCTCATTTGTCGATCTCCTTGGCGATTTCCAGCTCGAACTGCGCCTCCAGCCGCGCGCCGGCGTCGGCGACGAATTGGCTGTCGTACATTGCCTTCACCATCGAGGCGACGGAGGGCGCGAGCGCGGTGCGAGGGTAGGGCAGCGGCTTGTTGCGGCTGCGCGTGCGCATCGGCTTCAGCTTGCTGCCGGACGGGTTGACGAAGCCGGCCACCACCTTCTTGCCGCCGTCCACCCACGGAATCAGGATGCGCGCGCGGGTGCGGGTGATGGCTTGAACCTCGTAACGCCGGAACTCGGTCACGCGTATGCCCTTGGCGCTAGGCACGATGCGCGCCACATGCGGGCCACTGAGGATATTGGCGGTGCCGCCGTCCTTGCCGGGCTTGTCGAACTTCAGCGCCAACCGCTGGTTGACCGATTTGCGGCGCAGGCCGGTGCGGGCCATGATCGGCTCCACTACCATTTCCCGGCGGATGGTGGTGGCGGTGACCCGCACCGCGCGGCGCAGGGCGCGGTCGATCTGCTGGCCGGTAGCCACCAACTCGGCATTGGCCAACGCCAGCTCAGACAATTGCACGTCAATCTTCATCAATCGCCTTTCTGGCATCGCCCCATACCGCGCGGACGATGCCGTCATCGCCGTCATGCGCCAGCGCCGAAACGGTGTAGACCACGCCGCCGACTTCGATCTTGTCGCCGGGCTGCGGGCGCGGACATTCGATCAGCGGCACCTCCAGCCTGGCGCGGTACACCACGCGGCTGTTGTTCTCGCCCACCAGCACGGCATCGCGCTGCACATGGCAACGGGTCGGCACCGGCTGGCCCTCGCGTGGCAGATAGCGCGCCGGCTGGCCGGCCAGCTCCACCACGGCAGCAGCCTGGCCGCCCGGAGTAGCGCGCGAGAACATCACCACGAATAACCGCGCGCCGATCCGGACATGAGACATCGGGCTCAGCGGCGTATCCGCGCGGGCGCGCAGCTCGACAAACGAGGCCACGCGCAGGCCGGCGATGGCATTGTCGGCGCTGGCCGCTTTCTCCATCAAGCCGAACCAGGCGCGGCCCACGCCGATGATCTCGCCGCGGTGCCGAAGCAGGCCGGCCCTCATAGCGCCACCTCGTCCAGCCGGTACGGCGCCAGCAGGCCGTCCACGAAGTTGCTCGGCAGCTCGGTCAATGTGGCGCCGGCCAGCAAGGCCTCGCGGTGTTCGTAATAGGTGCCGACCCGGAACAGCAGCCAGTGCCGGATATCTTCCGGCACGGCGTCGCCGCTGTCGGCCAGGCCGGCGCGGTAGTCGATCTGGATCGCATCTGGCGCGGCATCCGTCGCCGGCCACGCGCCGGCGCGCGGCTTAAGCTGCAGCCGCGGCCCGCCCGCCAGTGCGATGAAGTCGGTCCAGGGCTGGCGCTGACCGCCTTGCAGCAGCTGGATGGCGGCCACCGTCCTGGCGTTCGCCGTGGGCAGGGTGAGCCAGGGCAGATCCGGCCAGGCGTCCAGCGTCAGCCGGTAGTTGGCTGCCAGCAGCGGCCCGCCGAGCTTGCCCTCGCCAGCGCGCACCGCGGCGCGCTCCAGCCGCTGCAGCAGCGCATCCTCGGCGGCGGTCTCCTCCGGCGACCAGCCGGCATCGATCCGGCACTGCTGCCGCATTTCCACGAGGGTCAGCACCGGCCCGTCATTTCGGTGAATGAGCGAGGCCGGCATGATCAATCCTTCTTATCAGGCTTGCTTGCCGATTCGGCGCTGAGTGCTTCGTCCGCCGGGCCGATGATGCCGGCTAGCGCCAGTCGCTCCAGCAGCTCGCGGTCGGCATCCGTGAAGCCGGCCACCTCGCCGGGGTTGTACTTGTTCCAGTGTTTGAGGATTTTCACGCTATGCATGGGGTTCTCCGGGATGGGTGGCCCGCCGAAGCGGGCCGGATGGGCTTACTTGCCCCACTTGACGCCGGTGCCGATGGCGACGCTTTCGACGTGGCGCGGGCCGAAGTCGTGCTTGGCGATCACGCGCACCAGGGTTTGGTCCTTGGAAAAGGCGCTGACCAATTTGCCGTCAGCGCCGGTGTAGGTGGCCTCCTTGGAGAAATCGATGGTCAGCGCCTTGTCCTCGCCGATGAAGCAGTCGGCGAAGTCGCAGAAATACAGCTCGGACTCGTTGCCGCCGGCGCCCAGGTTGTTAGGGATCTGGGTGGACTTGCCGACCGGGTAGCCCTTGAGCATGCCCTGGGCCAGCTCCGGATAAACCTTGTTGCTCTTGCCGTCGCGCAGGCCCTCCAGGAAACGGAAGGTACGCGGCGACATCACCCAGCCGGGGCTGACCATATTGGCGTCCACGCCCTCCAGCAGCAGAATCAGCGCGTTCAGGAAGTCCTCGACTGCCTGCAGGAAGGCAGCGTCCACCGTAGCCGGCGCCGGCGCGGCGATGCAGTTGCCGGGCAGCGCCCAGCCGCGCAGACCCTTGGGCGTATTGTTGCTGCCATCGCCGCGCAGAAAGGCCAGATCCTCGCGCGCGGCGACGGCGGAGGTCAGGTCGCCGACAACCACCTGTTCGACGTCCGGGCTGATGCCGGCGTTATCCAGCAAGTCATTGCTGATCGGCACCAGCGCCGCCATTTTCTTGGCCGACAGCTTCAGGTCATCGAAGCTCTGTTCGGTCGCCGGGATATCGTTGTCGGCGCCGATGTAGCCGACCGATGCGCCGCCCTTCAAGCGCGGAATGGCCAGATTGCCGTTTTTCAGCGGCAGGGAGCGAGCGCCCAAGCGGCGCACCACGGCCTTAGGCCGCAGCAGCTCGATGATCTCTGTCGCCATATTGGCCGGGATCAGCACGCCGCCGGCGGAGGGACTGCCGCCGTTCAGCGCCGCGGCCACGTCGGCGCCGAAGCCGTTCTTGTCGGCGTAATCGGCCGCCATGCGGTAGTTGCCCTGGGCGTGGATCAGCGCCACCGCCATGCGGGCGACGGAGGCACCCTTCACCGTAGGTTGGGCCGGGGTGGCATACGGACGAGCCGGCAAACCGGCGGCCACGCGAAGCACCTCCAAATCGTTGGCACTCGCACGATAGACGCCTCCTGCCGGCGGTGCGCCTTGGGCATTCAGGGTATCGACCTGCTGCGCGGCGGCGGCGATCATGCGCTCGGCGTCTTCCAGACGGGCCAGCTGCGCGCCCAGTTGGTCAAACTCGGCTTTCAGCGCATCCAACTGCTGCAGTTGTTCAGCGCTCAGCGCGGTGCCGCCGGACTCTTGCATGGCGAGGGTTTGCACGGTCGCCGCGATATCGGCACGGCGCTGCTTCAGTTCCAGAATCTTGGACATCAGGTTCTCCAGACGTAAAAAAACCGCCATCTAGGCGGGTGGTTGGCTTGCCCTGTCGGGCGCTGACGCCGTGCGGCGGTCAGGTGTGAATGCTCATCTGCATGGCGGCGGCCAGCGCGTTGGCGCGTCGGGTAGTAGGCGCGGTCGATTTGCGGCGCGCAGCCACCTCGGCAGCGATGCGGTTGGCGGCTTGCTGCTGGCTCTCCACGCGGTCGGCCAGACCGGCCTCCACGGCTTGCTGGCCGTAGAACAAACCTGCCTCGGTGTCTCGTATGGCTTGAACGTCCAGCCCCCGATAGTCGGCGACGGTTTGGCAGAATTGCTCGTAGTACAGGTCCAGCAGCCGGTCAGCGTTCGCGCGCGCGTCATCCGACAGTTGCGTGTCGCTGGCCATGTCGTTCTTGCGCGCGCCGCGGTACAGCGTGGTGACGGTGACGCCTTCGGCTTCCAGCTGCTTGCTGATGTCGACGTGCTTCATGATCACGCCGATGGAGCCGACGCCGGAGGTCTGGGACAGCACGATATCGGAGCAGGCGCAGGCGAGGGCATAGCCGGCGCTGAATGCGCTGTAGTGGACTAGAGCTGTGATCGGCTTTACCTCGCGGGCGGCGCGGATGTCGGCGGCCAGCTCGAAGCAGCCGGTAACGGCGCCGCCCGGCGTGGCCAGGTCAAGGATGATGTGCTCGATCTGCGGATCGGCCAGGCCGGCGTTCAGCTGCGCGCGGATGCTCTCGTAGCTGGTCTGGTTGGCGCACAGGCCGACATCGTTGGCGCGGGGCACCAGGATGCCGGACACAGGGGTGACCAGCACGCCGGTCTGCTGCGCGGCCTGCTGGCGGCGGTCGGCCGGGCTGGCGGCCGGGCTGGCGGCCTCGACTACGCCGGCGCCGTCGCCCTTCCAGGCCATGGCCGGCAGGCTGACGTTGACTTGTTGCAGATTCACGCCCATGCGCGTGCCGGCCCAGGCCACGGCCTCATGCAGCATGTCCGGCAGCACCATATGTGGCTGATTGAACAGCTGATGCAGGAAGAGGTGTTGTTTCATCAGGTCTCCAGAATCTGGTGGATGGCCGCTACGCTAGCGGGCGGCTGGCTCGCGCCGGCCTGCACCATGTTGAGCGGCTGCAGATAGATGTCGCCGCCCGGTATCGGCGGCAAGTTTTCCAGGCGGCGGATGTCGTTGACCGACAGCCAGCCCCATTGCCGGCCCACGGCATACGCGGCGTAGCGGCTGGCGGTGTCGCCGCGCATCAGGCCGCCGACGTTGAACTCGATGTAGTAGTCGCCGCGCTCGCTGGGCAGCAGCAGGTCGCGCATCATGGCCTGCTCGTGGCGGCGCAGCCACGGCAGCAGGCAGTAGATGACGAACTCGATGGCCTGGTGCTCGATATTGTTGTTGGTGGCGCGCTCCAACAACCCCACCTTGTGCGGCGGCACCTTGAAGATCTGCGCCAGCTCCAGCGCCGACATCTTGCGGCTGTCGATCAGCTGCGCGTCCTCGTTGGTCATCGACAGTGGGCGGAAGGTCATGCCGTCCTGCAGCAGCGCCACCTTCATGGCGTTGTCCGATCCGGCGTACTCGTTTTTCCAGGCCGCCTTGATCTGCTTCACGCGCTCCGGATCCAGCGGTTTGAGCTCCTGTTGCCCTACGACTGCGGGACGTTCAAGCACACCGGCCAGGTGGGTGCCGTTGGCGAACACCTTGGAGGCGTGGTTTTGCGTGGCCAGCGCCAGGCCGATGGTGTCGCAATGCAGCTGGACCGGACTGACGCCGGTATAGCCATTCAGCGTCCACCAGCGCACATGGTGGATCAGCCGCATCGGCACCGGTTCGGCACCGCCGATGCGGTAGTAGGGCAGGTTGTCGCTGCCGCGCAGCACCTGCACCTTGTTGAAGTCCAGCGGCAGCAGGGCGGTGGGCCGCCCCGCGCCGTCTCGCTCGATGAAAGAGAAGGCGCTGCCGCGCAAGGCTGCGCTGATCTGGCATTGCTCGCGGTATTCGATGGGCGTTTGCCACGCATTCGGCGTGTCGTGGACCAGGTTATAGACCGGATGATCGGTGGCGCGCTCGCGCGTGTCGCCCTGGCGGCGGTACAGTTCGCACGGCAACTGAGCCACAGATTCGGCGATCAGCGAGACGCAGGCCTGCAGTGTGGTCAGCGCCAGCGCCCGCTCCGGTGTCACCCGCAAGCCGGCTGCGCTTTGCGCGCTGGCGCCGAGCAGGCTGGAAATCCAGCCGGAATCCGGGCTGCCGACGCGCTGATCGCCAAATTGGCGGGACATGAACATCAGGTGACTCCTCTCGCGGCGGCGCGCGCCGTCAGGTAGGACCAGGCCAGCCCGAACAGGCCGCCCACGATCCAGCCGGCGGCCGGATGGAGCAGGGCGGCGCCGGTGGTGACGGCGCTCGCGCCGAGCAGGCCGATGGCCAGGGTGGCTTTGTCGGTGGGGGTCATAGGTAAACCTCGTCTTCGTAGGCCGACTTGTAGCCGGTGTCGGGTTGCTCCGGCGCCATGGCCCGCGTCATGCCGATGATCAGCGCGACCGCGCCGTCTATCTTGTTTTGCGGAGCCTGCTTGTCCGGGAACAGGTTGTCGTTCTTGTCGGCGCGGGCGGTCACGTTGGACATCATCCAAGTCAGCACCGGGTCGCCGTTGTGGTGCAGCCGGCCGGCCTTCAACGCGGCCTCGATTTCGCGCATGGCCGGCGTCAGGTAGATGGCCTTCATCGGCACGTCGACCACAGTCGCGCCGCCCTGCGTGAGTTGCTGCGCGACCCAGGCCGCGCCGAACTTGTCCTGGCAATACTCCGTCACCTGGAACTGGCTCGGGAGGTCTTCCAGATCCTGCAGGATCATGGCGAAGTCGTTCTCCGGCCCATCGTGCTGCTCGATCCAGCCGGCGTTGCGCCAGCGCACATAGGCGGCGCGGTTAGGGTTGTCGTCGGACTCTAGCGTCTGCTCCGGCAGGTAGTGCTTGGCAAAGACGTAGTAGTGGGCCTTGCCGAATACCTCGCGCTTGAAGATTTTCAGGATCGCGGCGAAGTCCAGCTTGCTTGCTAAGTCGTAGGCCGCGACGCACTCCTCGCCGGCGAAGTCCTCCTCGCGCAGCGTGGCATCCGCCGCGGCGTGCCAATGGACCATATTGACCCAGGCCGATTTGGCCGAGCACCAGACGTTCAGATGCTTGGTTTTGAAGGCGGTTTGCTTGGACGGGTTCTGCGCCGCTTGGCGCTGCTGCGCCAGCAGGTAGTCTTCAAGTACCGAGACGCCGAAATTCGGATTGGCCTTGCGCAGCGTGGCCGGGTCATACGGGTCGTCGTCTTCGTCGGCGCCGAACATGACGCAGAACAGCTGCTCATTCTCCACCAGCCCCTGCAGCACCTTCTCCGCCTCGATCCGCTTCTCGTAGCAGGGCCCGGCCAGGTTATAGCCGGCGGTGGTGATGATGAAGGCCAGCGGCTGCTCGCGCGCGCCCATGCCGGTGATCATGGTGTCGTACAGGTCCGGCGAGTCGTGCTCGTGAAACTCGTCGATGATCGCGCAGGACGGTGATGCGCCGTCGCCAGGCTTGCCAATGATGGGCTCGAAGCGGCTGCCGTCCTCCGGCAGGGCCATGGCCTTGGCGTAGATCTCCGCGCCGGCGGCCTCGACCAGCTCCGGCGACCGCTCCAGCATCAGCTTGGCCGGGCGAAACACCTCCCAGGCTTGTTTCTCGCTCGACGCGCCGCTGTATACCTCGGCGCCATACTCGCCATCGGCGGTGAAGCAGTACAGGCCGACGCCGGCGGCGATCACCGATTTGCCATTCTTCCGCGGCACCTCGTTGTAGGCCTCGCGGAAGCGGCGCAGCCGGGTCTTCTTGTGCAGCCAGCCGAAGGTGTTGACGAAGATGAAGGACTGCCAACCGGCCAACTTGATCAGTTGCTGCTCGCGCGCCCACTTGCCTTTGGTGTGCGGCAGCTGCTCGACAAAGGCGCAGGCGCGCTCGGCTTCCGCCTGGTCCAGCTTGAACGGAAAGGCCTTGGTTTTGCTGCGCCTCAGGTCATCGAGGAAGCGCTGGGCGGCAAGTCGCGTCCACTTGCCCGCCGGGATGCGGCCAGCCACCACGTCGCGCGCCCATTTCGTGGCAGCGGTGACGTGCTGTTGAGCCATGGATTCATGAGGCCTTCTTGGGTTTCAGCAGTTTGGTGAATCGGTTTTGCGTGGGCTTGTCGCCGCTCACGCCAATGCGCGTGCGGCTGGACGGATCCAGCCCCAGCAGGGCCCCGAAGCTGGCCAGCTGCCGGCCGGTCTCGTTGATGATGGTGCAGGCCGGGTTCTTCTTCGGCCCGAACGGCGTTTCCACCACCACGCCGGTGCGATGCACGATGTCCTCGGCGTCGCGCCAACGGCTATAGGCCTGGCAGAACATCTCCAGATTGTGCAGATCGACGCCGGTCAGCACGCGGGTGCCGGCCAACTGCGGCGCGAGTTCGTGCCACTTCTCTGTAGCCAGCGGCGCCAGCCAGGGCGGCGGGGCGGGGACGTCGATAGTTTCGTATTGCGGCTCGTCATCCCGCAGCGGGCGCTTGCCCGGATTGCCCTCAATCACCCGCAGCCGGTTGGGCTTCGGTTTACGCCCGCCGCCAGGCGCTCGCGGTCCTCCCATGCGCGACCCCCAAATTTTTTATTTCGCGGCGAAAAAATAAGGCCGAGACACGCGGTTCCGGCCGCCGTTTCCCCCTGAAGGATTGACTACCCCCTACCCATCTGGGCAGAAGCTGGCTGACACGCATCAGCGATTGCCGAATCCGCCATCCTCGCGCGCCGTCTTGCGCGAGTGGCAGGGCCGGCACAAGGACTGCCAGTTGCTGGCGTCCCAAAACAGCCGTTTGGCCTCGGCTATCCTGGCTGGATCACCGCTCTCCATTGCCTCGCGGTAGCGCGGCGGCTGGATGTGGTCCACATGCTCGGCGGCCACCAGCCGGCCGTCGCGCTGCTGACATTCCACGCAGAACGGATGCTGGGCCCGGTAAGCGCGCGAGGCGCGAGTCCACGCATTGCTGTAGCCGCGCTCATGCCGGCTGCCTCGGCGCTGGTCCGCCTGTTTGGCCTCTGCTTGTGTCCGCTGCTCATGGAAGGCACAGCGCCGTGCCGGTGGCCGGACCAGCGCGCCACAGCCCGGCGCGGCGCACAGCTGAGCTGTCAGCCCCGCCATAACCAGTCCTCCATCAACACCAGCCACGCCTCGCCCTTGCTAGCAGCCTCGCAGCTATCCAGCTCATGGAAGCCGCTGCGCACATGGTCATCGACCACATAGTCGCGGCCGTTGAATTGCAGATACCAGATGGGCATGAGGCGGGCTCCAGATACGACAAAGCCCCGCGCGGTGGCGGGGCTGCAGAATGCAAAAAGCCCGAACTCTAGACGTAGTTCGGGCTGCTGTAAAAATGGTAGTTTTGTTGCATCAGGCTGTCAAGCCCAATGTGCTATCTAGCCAAAATACTTCGACTATTCGCAAGGCCAGGCGTCATGTTGTGGTTTTTACGTAGCTCTGTGCCACTTCCCGGCTGCTAAACTATTCGGATCGAAATGCAAGTTCTAACAACGGCAAATAGAGGATGTGATTATGGATCAGGCAAAACTGACAGAAGCAAACGAACTGGCATATGAGGCGTCCAGGCAGTTAAATGCGATTATTGTGCGACGGGTTGCCATCCAAGATGCCATCATCCGCTGGCTTGCCAAAGGTGAAGACGAAATCTGCGATATTGTCCTTAGCAATGGAGCGGGAGAGAGCCAATTAAGACTCACTGTTTTTGGGTGGCCAATTGAGTTGCAGTTTCATACAGTTGCACAAAAAGGGTCTGCCTGCGAATTGGTTCTATTACTTGATTTTGTCTACCTGAACTTGGATAAGCCTGAGTCCATCTACACAGCCTGGGTTCCTTCAAATGGTCGATTATTTGATGCTTCAGGGTCGTCAGACTTCCCTTGCGATAAACCGATTTCTATTGAGAAACTGCTGAAAATGCTCATGCTTAGTGTATACAAGAGTAAACTCATGCAGGTTGATACAAGTTCTGGAAAATCATCCGGATTCTTTGAGATTTTCTAGGTAATGATGTGGGGCTGTGCATGGCCCCAATATTCGGTTCGTAAAAATCACCTCAACACCGCCTGCGCGCCGAAATAGATCACAACCATGCCGACGATGCTTCCTACGGTCTGGCCAATCTTCCGGCGCGCGCTTCTACTCAGGTTTGTGTTGCTCAGTAGCACCCGCGAGACAAGCAGTCCTGATACGAGTATTGCTAACGTTGCGATGAGGACGACATAGGCCAGCATTTTTACTGGCTCCATGGCGTGTTGGATCGGGCCGACGAGATCGATTTGGAGTGGCATAACAGTATCCATTCATATCATTTGGATAGATTGTAATGCCTTCTGCAGGCTAAAGCAGCCACCTCGTAAAACAAGGAGTAGCAGCGATGAGGGGAAATTTCAGGAGAGATCATGTCGAATAGAGCACAGCAAAGCAGTATGAAAAAAGAGGCTCGCACCACCGCGGAGGATGAGCTGGGCAATTCAGTAACAGATTTGTTGGTCGGTGCCGCCGGCAAGGTAGCTGAGGCGGCAGGGGCGGTAGATGCTGAATCGGCCCAAGTAACTATCGATAGCATTGATCAGAGTCTAGCTCGCCGTAAAGATCTGCAAGGCAAGCGATAAGCCTCACGCCGCTGCCGCCTCATATGCCGCCTCATACCTTAGCCGACTAATCATCTCCGCCAGCGGCGCCTCCAGAGCGGCGTAGGCCTGGTGCATCGCCTGCTCCAGCTGGCGGACGATCTTCTTGCCGTAGCGGTGCAGGGTAGTGTGGTGAACGCCGTGGCGGTCGCCCAGGTCGCGGCAGCCGGGGCCTTTGCCGGTGGCCCATTTACGGATGATGTCCAGGTCGGTCTTGTAGCCGTATTTGCAGGGCGTGTGGGTGGTCAGGTAGATCATTTCGGTTTCGCGCTTGGTGTGCAGCGCCCATAGCACAGCGCGCTGAAGGTTGGGCAGCCGGTTGATCTTTGCCATGATCATGCCCGTCTGTGCAATCTTCTCGTGCATCGTCAGCGACTCAAACTCCGGCGGCTCGTACACGCCGAATTTCTGGGTCTTAAGCAGCAGGGTGGTTTCCATTTGGAAGCACAGCCCCACCAGATTCTGAATTGTCGATGCGTGCATCTCACTCCCCCTGCTTGTTCATCATGCTGCCTGGGCGTTTTCGATCGGCTTGATCGTGACCTTTACGCCTGGTTGTTCTGCGTACCGCTTGCTCTTCACCACGTCACACACCAGCACGTCGTCCTGCCAGACGACTTTGTTCAGCGCGTCGTAAACCGCCTTTTCGATGTTGTCGATGTCCGGCTTCACCGTGGGCAACACCAGCCCGGCCAGGGCCAGCGCGCGGCGGCGCTTGGACCAACTGGCCGGCACCGGCACGAAGATCCGCATCACCACGTCAACGGGGCCGGTCAGCAGCGGCTGGCTGCCGATGGCCTGTTTGGCGATCCACGACACCAGCGCCTCGTAGTTGGCGGTTTTGGCCGGGGTGTAGTGCCGGGTCATGGCTTTGGCCTGGCCGTCGGCGCCCTTGCCGATGCGGGTGGCGCTGCGCGCGCGCTGCTTGCCGACCGGCGGGCCAGGGATGAAGAAGGTGATGGTGTTCAGGGTCTGGCCTCCGCGTCTTCAGCCTCGCACGATCCCTGTGTCTTGATCACGACAGGAATGGATGCTGATATCTCACGGGGCTCTCGCAGAGCAATAGCCATCCGGTCGCACCATTCGGCCATCTTTTCCAGCGCAGCATCGAAGCTCGGCGCATTCAGATCCGTCAGCGTCAGCTTGGCTGCCACCTCGCCGATGCGTGGATCAAAGACGACGATCAGTTCTTGGGACAGCCTTGTGCCATCCAGCCCAGACGTTTCGTGCGAAACCTCGTAGCATGCAAGGAGCGATCTTCCGAAAGGTCCGACTTGTTTCTCCTCGATTTTCTTAAGCTTGATGCTCATCCCAACTCCTTCAGCCGCTGCTTATCGATCTTCACCAAGCCGGCCAGCGCCAGCTTTTCCAGGGTCTGCACAATGGCGCGGTCCATTTCCTTGCGCCGGAATTCCAGGTTGAAGCGGTTGCCATTGTCGATGGCGTGGTGGCAGGGCAGGCAAAGGGCCGCGGTCAGGGCGTCGGGGTTCTTCAGCGCCAGGCCTTTGCCTTCGTTGCGATGCGCCACCTGGACGGCCAGATTGCTGCCGCAGCGGACGCATTGGCGGATGGTGCCCACGGCGGCCAGCCAGTCCGGGTTCTTGCGGTAGTCTTCGCGACGGCCGGTGCCGGGCAGGTCGCCTGGGCGCGGCACGACTTTGTCAGGCCGGGCGGTGCTGCTGCTCATTCGTCAAAACCTCCTGAGTGTTTGCGGTGGCCAATAGCGGGGCGGGGCGCCCAGCCGGCCTGCAGGTTGGTCATGCGTACGTATTGCCCCTCCCAGCCCAGGCGGACGGGCTTCACTTCGCCCTGGCGCAGCTTGCCGATGATGATTTCCACGGTGCCGATGTCCGGGCTGTCAGGGTTGTAGTATTCGTCGCGGTATGGAAACAGCACGGCGTCGGCGTCTTGCTCGATGGCGCCGGAGTCGCGCAGGTCGGACATCATCGGCCGCTTGTTCGCGCGGCTCTCAACCGCTCGGGACAGCTGGCTCAGCACCACAACCGGGCAGCCCATCTCTTTGGCTAGCGCCTTCAGGGCGGCGGAGATGTAGCCAATCTCGTAGTTCCGGTTGTCGCTGGATCCGTGGCCGGGACCGCGCATCAGCTGCAGGTAGTCGATGACGATCAAGGCCGGGCGGCCATGGCGGCGTGCCAGCTGGCGGCATTTGTTGCGGACTTGCTCCGGCGTGAGTTGCGCGCGGAAATCGATCTGCATCCTCAGTTCCTGCACCACGCCGGCGTAGTAGGTGAGGCGCTGCCAATCCTCGTCCTCAAACCTGCCGGAGCGAACGCGGTTAAGCGGGATACCGGCCAGGCTGGCGACCTGCCTGTCGCCCAGCTGCTTCTCGTCCATTTCCTGGCTGAAAACGAACGCGGGGCCGATGAAGCGCGAGACGTGTTCCGCGATGTTGATGCCCATGACGGTTTTGCCCATGGCCGGGCGGCCAGCGATGATGATCAGCTCGCCGGGCTGCATGCCGCCCATGCGTTGGTCCAGCTCGGCAAATCCTGTCGGCGTGCCGTCCATCTCCCCCTCGGGCATGGTGTAGCGGCGGTCGATATTTTCGATGGTGCGGCGGGCCAACTCGACGGCATCCAGGGTCTTTTCCTCCGAGCCGCGGTTGGTGGTCAGCATCTCCAGCGCGCCGGCGGCGCGGTCCACCAGCTCGGCGGACTTCACGCCCTTGGGCGTCTGTAGCCCCCCCACTAGCTCGCCGGTGATGTGGATGGCCTGGCGGGCAATGGTCTTGTCCAGCAGGATGGAGGCGTAGCGGCGGATATTGGCGGCGGACGGGGTGTTCTGCGCCATGGTGGCCAGGTAACCAAACCCGCCAGCAGCGTCCAGCTTGCCCTGGGCGTCGAGGGCTTCGCCAACGGTGACTACGTCTGCGGGCTTCCCATCGCTCAGCATGGCGAACAGCACCTGGGCGATGTAGCGGTGAGCCGGGTCGAAAAATTGCTCTGCAGCCAGGGTGTCGCTCACCTTGTCCCAGGCCAGGTTGTCCAGCAGCAGGCCGCCCAGCACTGCCTGTTCTGCTTCCGGGCTGTGCAGCTGGATGAACTCGCGGTCGTCGTGCATCAGTTTGCTCCCTTCCTGTCAGCGGCTTGGGCGGCGTTGCGCGCCTGCAGGCCGGCGGTGGTCAGTTCGCAGGTGCCGTCGTCTTTCAGGAACCACAGCTTGTACCAGTTGCGGCGCACGGCATCGCGGAAGTGGGCACGCCAGTCGAGCTGCTGCTTGCTGGCTTGCTTCTCGGTGTACGTGGTACGGAATTCAACCCAGGCCAGGCGCAGGAACTCGCGAGGCAGGCCGGCCTCGTCGGCGTAGGTGAACACCGGATCGTCCTCAGGGATCAACTTCACGGCGGCGGCCTTCATGGCGTCGCGCCATTGGGCGAAGGTCTGTTTCACGCCCTTGGCCCTCGGCTTGCGCTTGGGTTTGGGCGGCGTAGCGTCTGCAGCAGGGCTGTCGGCGGTGGCCGGTTCGCCCTGGGGGGATACAGGGGGGTTATTACTTGTCTTTTGGGATTGTTTATTGTGTGTATCGTTTTGATACGCTCCAGCGTATCGTTTTGATACGTCCGTATCGTCAGGCGTATCAATTTGATACGGGGAGGAGTCCCAAGCCGCCGGCGGGTTAATCGACACCAGCATGCCAAAGCGGCCCTTGCTGGCGCTGACGATTTTCATGCCCAGCAGCTGCTGCAAGGTCTTGCTGGCGGCTGGGCGCTGCATGCCTGCCACCTCGGCCAGCTGGGTGATGGTGCAGTCGTCCTGCTCTTTGCCGTAGCCTATGGTCTTGCGCACCACGGCCAGGGCCAGCTTGAGCTGGCGCGCGGTCAGGTCGGCCGCCAGCAGGGCGTCCATCAGTTCGTTGGGGAAGGCCAGATATCCCTCCTTGCGCGGCGGAGCGCTCTCCACCACGCGCGCGGCGCGGCGCTCAGCCAGGCTCACCACATTCTCGGCGGCGCTCATGGCTATGCCTCTCCGGACAGGGCAGTGAAGTGGTTGAAATCCTTGTTCATGTTCTGCATACTCATCACGAAACCTCCTCATAACCCCCGCGAGCCGCGCCAACGGCGTTGACCGGGGGTTTGGTTTTTCTGTGGGCCTGCCAGCCCGCCATTTCGATCAGTGCGCCGTTACGCGGGCCTGCGCCATAATCGTCCTCGACGGTCATCCTTCTTTCCTCTCGCCTGATTGCATGCCATGGCACGGGCGAGGGCTTTCTTTGATGACCAGTCGTCTCCAGGTAACAGCTTGCCTATGTATGGGCTCGCATCCCGGCAGTTCTTTCTGGCCTGTTGGGATGCGGTTTTTCTTCCATTTGCCATGCAAGTTGCTGTTTGAATTGGGTAATTCGTGCCCCATAATTCAAAGGCCATGTCGTTACCACTCGATGTGGCAGCCCTGCGTGGTTTGTGAGTACTGGCGCCACGTGTTTGTACGCCTCGCCTCGTGATCCCCAGGACGGGGCGAGGGCTTTTTCCCCTTCTCATTCCCGCCCACCTGACAACGCCGCGTTGAAGGCTTTCTCCCAGCCGGCCATCTGGCCCTTTAGGATGCGCATCTGCTGCTGAGCGCGGACAATGTCTTCCCTGTCCTGCTCGTCCACTACGCCATCCGCCACAATGCAGGCGAGGGCGCCTATCATGTCCGCGGTGGTGTGCATGGTCTTGGCGAAGGTGGCGGCGTCGGCGCGGTCAATGGCCGGCACCGCGGTCATGTTGTGCCGCTCAAGCAAGTCCGCCACGCAGCCGGCGCGGTACTCGCCCTGCAGAGTGGCGATCCAGGCATCCAGAATCTCCAGCGGCAGCTTGATGGTGCCCTTCACCCAGCGCTCCACGGCGAGGGCGTTTTTCTTCTGGATGCGGTAGTGGTCGTCCACGCTGCCGTCGATGGGGATTTCATCCAGCGGGCAGGTGCGGCGGTCCTCCGGCACCATGTCGAGGTAGGTGTCGGTCAGCGCTTCAGCGAACTTCAGCAGCGGCTGCCGGGTCTCGGTCATCTGCCGATCCGCCCAGAGGATCAGGGTGTCGGTGGGAGATTGAAACTGTGGTTTTCTCATCGTGGATTCCTTGCAAGGTGCTTGCCATACTTCACTCAGTAGATGGCCCTGATGAACTCGACTTTGCCCAGTCTTCCTTATCCATCCGGTCCAACTCAGGGAAACGTCGGATCAACTGGTAAGCGCTGCCGTCGGGCACGGTCTCGCCCCACTTTGCAACCGCAGCAGTGGAGACGCCTAGCGACCTGGCGATGCGAGCTTTTGAGCCGCGGCCAGGACCAAAGTACGAAACGACAATGGCTGTTCTCATGCTCAGGATGATAACTATGGTTTACACTCAATGCAATCCTAGGTTTGCAAAATATCCGCTAACCTTGGTTATCATGGAAAATACTCTTGGAAGCCGGATTCGCAAGGCGCTAGACGTCCTTAGCGAGAAGACCGGAAGCAAAAAAACGCCAAACTGGCTTGCTAACCAGGTTGGCGTGTCACGTCCTGCTGCCTACAAGTGGATGAACAATCCAACAGCCGGGATTGACGGGGAAAACCTCTACAAAGCTGCTAAAGCTCTGCAGGTCAGTGCGGACTGGTTGGCATCTGGTAAGGGCGAAATGCAATCAGAGGCTAGTGGCGGGGGATATGTTGCTGCCAATACTCTGGAAGAGTTGGTGCGCCAGGTGAAGGAGAAGGGGCCTGACGAGGTGCTGCAAGTCATTAGATTGCTTGCGGAAAATAGCGCGAAACTACCAAACTAAAAGGCGACCTTGCGGTCGCCATTTTTCATTCCATTCCTCTGAAAAGCTCTTTGAGTTTATCAAGTAGTGACTTCACCTCTCCTGCATACCTGAGTTTTAACTTACCAGCTTTGTCAATTTTAAGACTCAAGAACGCCAAATCCGTGCT
Source organism: Chromobacterium paludis (assembly GCF_008275125.1). NCBI lineage: Bacteria > Pseudomonadati > Pseudomonadota > Betaproteobacteria > Neisseriales > Chromobacteriaceae > Chromobacterium > Chromobacterium paludis. The sequence goes on along the minus strand of NZ_CP043473.1, from coordinate 1,726,496 downwards.
GTGGTATGTATCGATCGGCCTGAAGTAATGGCAGCTTCTCGTGTGAATGCAAGGTGCTTCGGCCAACTTCTCATTGCAGGGCATTTCCTACTCCATTTATCACGTTATCAAACGTTTTATGCTTATGGCGGCTCTGAAATAGAGCGGCGGGTGCAGGAAATAGCCTACGGCAGAATGTCGAACAAGGGTAGTGTATGCAGTTGGAGTAATTATTCTGTTTGACACAAATCTGTGTCAGAAAACCTGTCTGCCAGGTCTATGAGCCGCTGTACGTCACTGGACGAAATGTCAGTCGACTTGGCGAATAGAATTTGGCATAGCATCATGTGCTCGGCATTCATGTCCGAGCCTCTTCGCAGGTGAGAGGGGCTGACGTTCAGATATGCGGATAGCCTGAATATCTGCTCATCATCCGGTATTTGGTATTTCAGCCAGCGATTTACGGTAGACCGGCTGACCTGAAGGTGGGCTGCAACGGCTGTTACGGTGATGCCGCGGGCCTTGATGGCTGCCCGCAGGCGGGAGTGAATCGTCTCGTCGGACACGGGCGGATACTACGCATTATTACGTACTCTTTACAATAGCATCCGAACCGAACAAATTTGTGTCAAAAATCAGGTGCGCATATACAACATTGCATTAAAGGTCAGTTGACTCTTACCCATTTCGTTCTGCTTGTTTTTTTATGAGAAGGGTCATCAATTTGCCGATTTCGCCTGCGCCGCGATCCAGCAGCTTGTCGGCCAGGTCATCTAGGCTGTCGGCGGCAATGTAGGCGGCCTCGGACGGCGATAGTGGATCGCGCGGGCCGCGGCCGGTCTGCAGCCACTCGGGCGTCACCCGGAGGGCTCTGGCCAAGTTCGCGAGCCGGGTGGTGCTGCGGTTGTAGCCGTTTTCCAGGCTCTTGATGGTGGAGGGGCTGACCGACGCTTTGCGCGCCAGCTCCGCTTGGGTCCAGCGGCGCTCCAGCCGCATGTGACGGATACGCTCGGCGAGAGATAGCATCCCGGAATTTTGAGCGACGCAAAGGTTGTGATAGTACGTTTCTTAGTTGTGATTATAACCAGCGAGGACGTGAAAAAGCCCGCGCTGGGCGGGCTTGTTGCTAGGGGCGGTCATCTCACTGTCAGGCTGATCATCCCGGTAACGGCCGCGTATGCTCCCGCATAATATCCGATCATTAACGCTGCCAATGCGGTGCTGGTCAGGGTTAGGCAAAATGTGATAAATCGCACGGGGTGGCTCCTGCTGGGTTGTGGAGACCCCAGCATGGCATGAGCACCCAATCGAGTCGCCCTAGAAATAGCCGGTTTTTGGCCGCATTCCGCGAAAATGGCTCAAATCGTGCCGCCGGCGAATCTGTTTTTTAAAAAAAAACGGATTGAGCAGTGCATTGTGAATTCGAAAAAACGCCCGCGAGCGCGGGCTGTCTGTCGTTGCCGGCCGGCGCGGCCAACAAAGAAAAAACCGCTGCAGCGGGTTTACTCTTCATCGGCAGAGGGCTGCGACAGGGGGAGGCTGATCTGCTTCATGCCTCTTCTGTGATCGAGAACCTTAAGTATGGTGTACTCAGATTTCAGCTTGTCTCCATCAAGACGCTGCTTTTCTTCAATCTCCACTCGAAGAGTGTCCCCACGGCTAAATGTAGCTTCGTTTAAAGCAATTCGGTTAATAAATTCCAAGTCAGCAATGGTTGCATAAAAAGAGCTGGAACCATCGAAGAACCGCCACTTATTTGCTTCAGAGAACTCAATGCGTTCGATCTGCACAGACTTCAGATACGTGTTCGAATCCAAGGAAATGCTGGCTGGCGGCGGCGACTTGAACCATGCAACCTGATCCTTCTTGATGACCTCGTACACTTCTTTGTCCGTGCCGACTGCAAACGTATCAATGCCTTCACGTTCTAGCGGCTCAAGCATGGCCTCAAGGGCGCGACGAAGCTCGTAGTCACGAATTAGCTCAAGCACTTCAAGCTCAACTTCTAGCGACTCCTCATCGATATACAAGGTGGCCTTGCCTTCCTCCGTCTCGATTTTGTGGACCGCCCTTCCTCTCGTCCAACGAATGACCTTTATGACACTATTGAGTCCATCTTTTGCGCTAATTCCCAGAAAAGACATTAGCGCAAGGGTGGCAGTCACTTCCTTGCCCGTCAGTAGATCCACTGCATGTGACAAAAAACCCTGCACCAAAGCAAAGTCTATATTTACGCTGCCAGTCTTCAGCGAGCCTTTGACGTTGACAGATACCTTTGCTCTGCCATCATTCAAGACCCTGTTGGCATGCTCAAGCACATCACCCACAGCTAATAGCGCAGGCGCAAGCACCCTCACATCAATCTCGTGAGTTTGAAGCGCGGGTCCATCGTAGGTGATGCGAAAATTCTCGTGTTTCATAGCATCCATTATGATGTATCACCTCTATTCCTGTCGGCATAAATTTCACATCAGCACCTCTACCAGCCAGTACGAAGTGTGATGCCTGCGTCAGGCGCAAGTGGGGTTGCGCTTATGGCAGCGGGGTTCCTTGGTGACAGCTAGGCTGCGATCGAAAAGGATGCCTGTAAGGTCTTCTCCGGCAGGATCGCAAGCCTCGCCCCCTTCTCACGGCATGCAACGGCTTTCTCGATCTTGTTGCCGAATGTGCTGTATTTCCAGTCCCTGCTGCCAATCTCTCCCACCACCAGGTAATCCAAGGCCATTTTCACGCCGGATGCAATGAGGCCGCCCCTGGCCTCTATCTCAGCGATGACCACGCTGCGCGGGCCCATCTCGAACGTCCCGGTTACGCAGAACAGCTTGCCTTCGAACTCGATGGCGGGCGCCGGCGTGGAGTAGGGTAAGTCCGTGCTCATGGAGGGCGCATCCTCGCATGGGTTCTTGCCGGCAATCTGCCCGATCAGCCGCAATAGCTCCAGCTGCTCGTCCTCGTCTACCGTCCCGTCAGACAAAATCTGCGGGATACGCTCCACCAGAACGGACATGGGCCACTGATCGAGCACGTGCGGATGGGTGTGCAGCCATTGACCCATGAACTCGACCTCTTCGGGCGCCACTAGGCCGTCTGCGACCACCCCTTTGCATATCCCGATGAACTCGGAAACGTCTCGCTTGATGCGTTCCTTGGCTTGAAAAGCTGCGGGTATCTGATCGTGCTCCATGAATTTTTCGCAATATTTGTCTGTGACATTGGCATTTTACTCCGCGATGGATGTGGCATAAATGCAAACTGAAGTTAAACAAAAAATGAAACCATGGTTGACATCAATGGAAACCAAGGTTTACATTACGTCTCATCAACACCGCAGCGCCCAGCGCGTTGCGCCCACACCGACACCGGAAAGCCTAAGCGGATGCGAAGAGCGAAGCGCGCGGCGAAGAGCAAGGGTCGGTTTAGCGGATGAATGGCGGAGAGCCAGGACGCGGGGGCCAGCTAAGAGGGGATGAGGTCGAGCCGCCCCTCTCGGAAGCCGCCACAGGGCGCGGTGCTGGTGACCGCTCTTGGAGATTTAGAAGGACTGGCGACTACGGCCAGGCGACCGAGCAAAGGAAGCGAACAGGTGGAGTTGGCGAAAGGCGAGTTACCCAGCCAAGGGAAGCGCTGCGGCGCATGGGGTACTGACCGCGTGGCGAGCGGGTAGCGCATAAATCAGCCTTTGACACGTAACGGCACACCGCATTGCCGATAGCGGCGCGACGATGGACGAAAGATTCGTGACGGCGGGAGAGACCGCGCACCCTAGCAATAGGGCTCACACTGAAGCGGCGGCGTGGAAGGACACGCGGGATAGCACAATAGACACTTTCCCGAAGCCGGTATCAAGCCCGGCCCGCTTCGGTGTGAGAGCAGCACACGTCGGCGCGGCGACGAAAAATAGCCCGTATCCGTGTTTTGACAAGGCTCGCTGGCCCGGCGGTTTGCTCAGGGCATGCAGGAAACAGGCGAGAGCGGCCTGCGCAAGAACGGCTTATACGACTGGCCCGGTCGCTAAACGGGCACCAACAGGAAAGAGGGGGCGCTAAAAAAAGGATCTCCCGAGCTGCGCGCAGTACCAAACGTCCGAGAGGGCGCAGCAACAAAGGGTGTACTCCTCTTTTTCCTGTTGGTGAATCAGCAGGCGACGTTAAAGGCCAGCACCAATACTGCCGCTCAGCCACCTGGCTGGGCGGTTTATTTTTGCACAGCAGCCTTTGCCAACGCCTCGGCTGAGACGTTGATCTTTGGGCGGCGTTTAACGGCCTCTTGTTGGATTTTGTCGGCCAATTTCATGACCGCCTCAACCACTTCATCGTCTTGGACGTAGCCTTCGCCCTCCATCGAGGCCAGCCGGCCGGCGTGAAGGGTGGCAGCAAGACGCAATGCTTCAGGTCTATCCATGTTTTTCCTCCTCGGCGACGCGAAGGTCGCTGTCTGCATGCAGTCTTCGTTGAAGGTCATCGGCCACGATCTTCGCTTCAGACTTGGGGCCGATGAAAAGCGTCACGCCACCCAGCGCGCCGGGTTCCAGCGGGTCACGATTCCGAAAGGCCCCTTGGTTTTTTCGGATCAATTCTTCCACGGTTTCAAAGCTCATCGTCGCTTGCTTTGGTAGCCAAGTTACAGACCACAACTCAGAGAGGTTTTCCATGATTCAAGGTCGAGTGATGTTCGTTGATGACGAGGACATGCTAGCTGATGTTGTCGGCAGACGCCCAACTCTTTATGACCTCAAGCCAGACATCGTTTCCGCAAGCGCCGAGTTTGATCTGGTCATCTACCAGGGTAGGAGGAGCCGGAATGTCGAATTCGTGCTTAAGAGCCGAATGGGGGCTGTGGGGCACATTGAGCCGCCGCGCACGGGCGTGAAGACCATTTCTCCGGGATTGTTTGTTGCAGAAACTGCCATGAACGTTATCCCTGAAATCGTGAAGGACCGGCTGGTACGATTCTACATCGTCTTCGGCATGCCCTCGGAAGGAGAGTCGCGCGAGTTCAATCGCGAAGTCCAGATCTGGACCGAACACTTCCAACACGTCCCGGCGGCTGCCTTCGAGATGGCCTGCTTTCACTGCGAGGGAAGCCTCACTTCCTTCCCGTGCATTGCCGATGTGGCCGGAAAGATTCCGAGCCTCAGTCAAGACGCGGCGGAATAGCCCGCGCACCCCCGAGCAGCTTGGCGACAGGCTGCTGCAGGATGCGTCAGCATCGAGCCGTTTCTTCCTACCCACGACTTGCCCGGCTTCGCGCCGGGCTTCTTTTTGCCTGGAGGTCATATGCGCTTTACGGAGTACATCATCGGCTGGATCGGCGAGGAGTTGGCTGATTTGTATCGGCTGCAGGGTAAGCGGCTCCACTTCGAGTTCTTCGGGAAAAGCGGACTACCCGTCCACACCATTCGGCGCGTGGCATGAGGCGCGCTGTCACCATTTTCATCGTTTACCTGGCTGTGCTGGCGGTATTGGCCGTGGCCGGGCAATGGAGGTAGCCATGTTTCGGAAATCGCTTTTCGCCAGCGCGCTGCGCCACACCAGCCAGCAGCTGATAAGCACCATGCAGCAACTGGAATCCCGCCGCGATGATTTCGATCTCGTGGAGGGGTTGGCGTCTGATACCCGCGGCGCGGGTCTGGAAGCCACCGCTATGTTTCGGCCGCCGGCCACGCCATATGTTTCGGTACGTGCGCAGTCGGGGATGGAGCGGGTCTTGCAATCTGTGGCGGGGGCGCGCGGCCTGAACCTGGCTCCTAACTATCCGGCCGGGTGGCTGATGGTGAATCCATCGCACGGCAAAAACGCCTGCGCCATTGAAGTTGTGGCGGAGGAGTAGGCGATGGCAAAGAAAGCCCAACACCAGCAGCTGGAAAAGTACCACGCCGCGCTTACGCTCCGAATTACCGATGGCGAGCATGACCTGCCGATGGGGCACGCCAGGATTGAGTGGGAAGCCCCCCCGGTTGCAGCTTTTCAGCAGTTCACCTTTTCACCGCGGCGCTGCTGGGCGCACAGCGTCACTTCTCGGCGCTGATGAAGGGCCTGGGCCTGCGTCATCGCTGGCGGATCTACGACAACGCGGGCAACAGCATCAGCCTGCAGGACTTTGACGCCAAGTTGGCTGAGGCCAAGGCCTTAAAAGAGCCTTTGACGCTGAAGCGCCTGGGTATTCAAACCGTTTCCATTGAAGGATGAGAATGACTTGGTTCAAAAACGTGGTTTTGTTCCGGCTTGCGGAAATGCTGGACGCGGCTGTCCTGAATGAAAAGTTGGCCGCACGCCAATTTCAGCCATGTGCCGGCCTGGATTGGTTCAGCGAGGGTTGGATGCCGGCGGCGTCGCACTTGGAAGGCATGGTGTACAGCGCGCGGGAGCGCCATCTGGTGCGGCTGCTGCGCGAGGACAAGATTCTGCCGCCAGCGGCGATCAAGAAGGCTCTGGCGGAGAGGGTGGCCACGGTAGAGGCCAAGGAGTTGCGCAAGGTGGGGCGCAAGGAGCAGCAGGCGCTGAAGGAGCAGGTCACGGATGACTTGCTGCCCAAGGCGCTGACAAAGGAGGGCGGCATCCCGGCCTTTATCTCCGGCAACTGGCTGGTGGTGGATGCCAGCTCATCCACCAAGGCGGAGGGGCTGGTTTCCAAGCTGCGCGAGGCATTGCCGCCGTTCCCCGCTGCGCTGCCGAGAACAAAGATCGCACCGCATACCGCTATGACGGATTGGCTGGCTGCCGGCGCGGCGCCGGCTGGCTTCGAGCTGGACGAGGACGCGCTGCTGAAAGACGGCAGTGAGAACGGCGCGGTGGTGCGCGTGAGCCGGATCGACCTGACCAGCGACGAGATCCGCCAGCACATCGCCACCGGCAAGCAGGCCACCAAGCTGGGCCTGATCTGGAACGAGAAGATCCGCTTCCAGCTGACCGACACGCTGCAGCTCAAGCGCATCCAGTTCCGGGACGTGCTGCAGGACGAGGCCAGCCATGCCGGCGATGACCGAGACAGTCTCTTCGAAGCCACCTTCCTGCTGATGACGGAGGCGCTGGGCGAGCTGATCGGTGATCTCGTTGCGGCCCTGGGAGGATTGGAGGAGAGCCAGGCAGGCAATCCTCAGCTCGAAGTTGCAGCAGAAAAGGACGCGCCATGGTCGAGCTGAGGCAAACCCGGCGGCCTGGTGCCGCCATCCCCATACCCACCCTGGCGCAACTGTTCCACTCCATCCCTGCGGCGAGCAAGTTGATGCCATGCGCCCGCATGGAAGACCTCGACACCAGCCGAATGGCACAGGTCGCCAAAGCCATGCGAGGGGCGCCATTCACCAGTTTGGATGTGGCCTACAAGCTGGGCCTGAGCCAGGGAGTGGCGCACGAGCTGGTCTCCATGATGGTGACGTCAGGCCTGGCTCGCCGACTGGCATTTTCCATTCAGAAGCGGAGAGCGTACAGGGTGCGCGCTCGCAGTTGATCCAGATAGGAAGGAGAGAGCAATGCAATCAGCAGTGGAGTTCACCACGACGATGCTGGATCGCATCGACCGCAATAGCGTTTTGAGTGCGGCCGAGCGTGTAGACGGGCTGATACAGCGCCTGATTGGTTCGGAGATTCATCTTCAAGAGCCGCCGTTTTCGGTATCGCGGCTGCAGCTTGGCGGCCTGTATAACCCATTTGATATTCACATCAGTTTCGCCTTGGTTGATGTCTCGAAAACTACGGATCTGCTGGAGTGGCTGAGCGATCAGCGCGTCGATGGCTATGTCACTAGCTTCCATCGTGGCGATGACATGGCGCTGTTCAAAATGGATTCTGCCATCTCGGTCTTTTTTCACAATATTGATGCCGCGGCAGCTCTCGATTTTGAGAATGCCAGGTAACAGAGCCTGGAGGGCAGATATGTCTGCGATTTTGATATTGATTCACCCTGACCACGAGCCGCTGCTCGAAGAGAATGAGGCCCTGAAATCCCTCTGCGCCAATCTGGAGCAGCGACTGGCCGAACAGGGCAGCAATATTGCCGAGCTGCGCTCCGCGGCTGAGCTGGTTGGTCAACTGCAGGAGCTGCTGGAGGAGCGCGACCGCGAAAACGACGAGTTGCGACATGCGCTGGCGGTAGCCAGGCTGTCGCCAGAGTCGCGCGCTAGGGTTATCCAGCTGATCCGGGAGAGTGCGGCATGAGCTGGAAGCGTACTTCGCGCAAGGTGTGGCAGCTGCCAAATGGCAGTATCCCTGGCCTGTCGGCTGCTGCTCAATACGGCCACGCCGGGATACGTTGCCAGGACCGCTCCATCAAGCGCCTTTTGACGGTGCAGCGTCCGCCATCTAAATGGACGCCCCAGGATGTCAACGAACTGATTTACCTAGCTAACACCTGCAGTTCTTTGCTAAGGCAGTGGCCGGAGTACAGCACGACGGCGCGCTTGGCGATAGGAAATGAGATGGTCGCAGTGCTGGCTGAGGTGAAGCGTCGCAAGCAACAACATGGGCGCTACGGCGTGACCGGTGATGAATGGCAGGCGCTCCGGCGCTCGGTTACGGAGCTGCAAACCTGGATTGCAGAAAGCGTGCCGGCCCAGCGACTGATGATGGCTGAGCTGGATGTCGATTACTGCGCGGCCCGTGAGGATCGCCGCCGCGAGATGGAGGGCAGGGCATGCACCAGTTCGCATATTGCCCAGGCTGCCGCAGCGTAGCGGAGCGTGAGGGCGGGGCGTATGTGCGGCGCGAGATTCGGATGGGTTTAATCTGGCGCTGCGCCGGCTGCATTCGTGTGGGACAGTTTGTGGAGATCACCAGCGAAATGCAGTGACGCGGTGTTGCAGCGCCTGTTCGCGGCCGAGATGGAGGTCGACCGCGAGATGGTGGCGGATGATTTTATGAAGGCGGTGTGAACATTGAAATGGTATTTTTTAGCCATATCTCATCCATTCCATCATCAAGAAAGGAATTGCATGTACCAGACCGTCACCCCGGCTCAAGATTGGTTCTTCGTTTTTAAATCCGAAGGCAGGCCCATTGTTCATCACATTGCAGCCTGGGAGCAGAGCGATGATGGAAAGCTAGTGGGGCTTATAGGGGGAACGAAAAGAAACCCTTACGAGACGTCCCACCTTGTAACCATCCCGCCGGTTGATGGTGTTTACCTTCATCGAGAGCAGCTGAGCGAAGAGGAGCTTGAGGCAGCCAAGCGCCGCTAATCAGGCAGAGAGAACAAGCAACCCGCCCAACGGCGGGTTTTTTATTGGCCCCGCGTGGGCCTTTTTTCATGGAGTCGCGCATGCGTTACCGAATCTGCGGCATTTGCAAAAGACGCCGTCCGATAGCCGGCGGCGGGTATGTGACGACACCGAGCGGCGCAGGCAGCGTGTGGCGCTGCGCATTGTGCAAGGGGGCGAAGTGATGCAGCAGGTACCTGATGCGCCGGCACCAATGCCCACCCAGGGCGAGGAGTGACTATGCCGACCGTTTTGATTGACGGCGTCGAGTATGTGCCGCGCGCCGAAGTGCCACCCCTCACTGACGAGCGGCTGCATTCATGTCTGAAGGAGCTGGTCAGCATTCAGTATTTCAGCGACTGCCCGCATAAGCACCGCGCTTGGGCCTGGGATGCAATGAAGGCGCTTTCTCCTGAGTTGGCCGAGCTGGCCTCGAATAACCCTCAAGCCGCCTACGAGCGGATCCATGGAAGTGAGGAGTAGCCATGCACCACCTGGAACTGATACCCGACCAGCGCCCGACTTGCGCTGTCCACGGCATGCCGCGTCCGCGCGCCATCTGCTCGCAGATCATCACCGGCATGAAGTACTGCGGCCACGCCGGCGAATGCCAGCACAAGCGCCAGCCTGCCGACACCGGCGCGGCGATTGCCGCAGTCAACGCGGCCCACGCTGCCGACATCATCGACATAAGCGAGGAGTGAGCCATGAGCATTGATCTACGCGACCATTTTGCAACGCACGCACCGGCAGATATCCCAGCCTGGTTTGAATGGAAGCCTGAGCGCGAGCGCCCGAGCATCCCCAGCAAGTTCGAACTGGATAGCGAGGAACTGCGCCAGCAGCTGGAAGGACTCGGCGACTGGTTGAATGAGAAGGATGTGCACCCTGATGTAGTCGAATTGGCGAGCCGCATGGCCCGCGCCCGGAAGGCCGCAGAGCAGTGGGACAAACAGCGCGACATCGGCCGCTACATCGCCTGGCGCTGGGCCTACGCCGACATGATGGTCGCTGCGCGCCTGAAAGCGGAGTTTTGACCATGAGCCATGCACTCAACACCCCTAAGAAGTGGGCCATTCACATTCCCGGCCCGGACGATCTATACGCCGCTCCCAGTCATGCCGAGGCCGTTTTTGTTGCTGAGCATCACAACAAAACGACCCTGCCTGCAATCCAGAAAATCATGGACAGCAAGCCACCGGAGGAGCGGCGGATGTACCCGCCAATCGAGTGCATCACAGCGGAGGTTGTGCCGTGGCCATGGGATGACTCCGAACATGAAGAGTCACTATCCGAAGGCTGGCCCGAGTTTCTGGAAGAACACGGATTGACCCCGGAAGGCGTCGCCTACGCCGCCAGGAATGCCACTACCAAGGACATGTTCGATGGCATCGCCACGAACACCAATTCTGACACCAAGAAAGCGGAGGCATGAGCATGCCCACCATCCAAGAGCGGCCGATTGCCTTCCATCCCGACATGATCTGCGCGCTGCTAAACGGCATCAAGACGCAGACGCGGCGCATGGTGGAAGACCTCCCGCCCTGGCCTATCACCGAGATCGTATGCGACGCAGGCAAAACGGACCTATGGATGCCGAATGGACCGGCCCCATCCGGGCGCGGTATGGCAGCTGGTCATTGGCGACCATGCCCCTACGGCAAGCCCGGCGACCGACTATGGGTTCAAGAGGAATGGGCGACCGACAGCAGCCTGGACGGGAAAGACCCGGCATTGTTCGCAGCTTGGCCGGTTCGCTACTTGGCTGACGGCGAAGTACGCGCCTGCGGCGCGTTCCACGGCAACACCAACGGCGAAGCTCGTCCGGCCAAGACCATGCCGCGCTGGGCAAGCCGCATCACGCTCGAAATCACGTCTATCCGTGCCGAGCCGCTGGATCGGATCACGCTCGGCGAAATCTGCAAAGAAGGGCTGGCCCGATCCATCTACGAATTCAGGCCGGCCACATACGGATTCGAAGCGTTCGCCAACCTGTGGGACAGCATTTATGGCCCAGGCAGTAGCGATTCAAACCCGTGGGTGTGGGTGGTGGAATTCAAAATAGTGGAGGAGGCAGCATGCAAACCCTGAACCAGCTGGCAGGCGCCGCGCGCGCCGTCATCGCGGCCGACCGCGCCGGCGAACTGACCGACGAGGATATTCAGCGGATGGAAATGGCCCTGGCCCTGCTGGAGCAGGCGCGTCACCAGGCCACCACGGAGGAGCAGCGCGCCGCGGCCGTGCTGTATCAAGTCCTTGGCGCATACGACGCGCCCGAGAAGGTGCTGGACCTGGCCAGCGCGCTGATGCGCGGCGAGCCGCTGCCGTTCGATCCGGAGGATTTGCTCCCGTTCGCGCCGCCGGCCGCCGAGCAGAGCGGCGAGGCGGTGGCAACGGTCAAGGATTCCTTGACGGTTCAGCCCGCGCTGGTTGTGCCGGATGCGCTGCGTCGATTTCGGGCGATATCTTTGGGAACAATAGGCGGTTTTGCAATGGAACAGGCCGTCGATGGCGAATGGGTGCGACTGGACGAATTACGCGCCATGCTCGCCGCCGCGCCGCAGCCGGCCCAGCAACTGCCGACCGTGGTCGAGGAGATAGCCGCCGAACGCCGCCGGCAGATAGAGGTCGAGGGCTGGACACCGGAGCATGACGACCAGCATCGGGACTACGCCCTGGCGGGCGCCGCCGGTTGCTACGCCATGCATACCCTCGCATTTCCCGCTGGCGACCCGCCGCAGCCCTGGCCGTGGGACAAGGCATGGTGGAAGCCAAGCCCGGATAAGCGCCGCAACTGGATCAAGGCCGCTGCCCTGCTAGTTGCTGCGATTGAACGGGAGGACAGAATGGCCGCGCCTCAGCCGAAGGAAGGGGGGTGCTGCATGACTCAGCTCAGACCCTCCATAGCCACCGGCGCGGAACTGACGCAGGAGACATTCGCTGACTTCATCGCCAGGCTGCGCCACGATGTCGATGGCGATGGCGTCGATGAACACTGCACTGCTGACGCGCTGTTTGTCGTCCAGGCCCGCCAGATCATCACCGGCATCGACACCGACTACACCGACCAGCTGTGCGTGTGCTGCGAAGACTCGATGTGGTTCACCCCGCAAGAATATTGGGACGACTGCGGAGAGGAAGAGCGCGAAGAGTTGAACAGGCTGGCCAGCGATGGCGAGGAGGCGGACATCCTATTCCTTGAGCTGGGCACGGCGGACCAGTGGGAAATACTGGGCGAGCGCGAGGACCACACCGTCACCGGCTGGGATGATCGGTGGGATTACGTGAATGCCCACTTCACCCAGGCGGCGGCAGAGGCCTTTATCCAGCGCAAGAAGCATGACTACAGGCATGGCCTGCGCGTGTACGTCGAATCGCAATACTACTGCTGGGAGTTCAACGCCATCGTCAAGGCGCTGCTCCGCGGCGAGCTGACGTTCAAGCCGAAGGAAGGGGGTGAGGCATGAGCCAAAACAACGGAGCCGCAGAGCGCGGCAAAAGCCTGGCGTTCCCAGATGCAGCGTGGGCAGGCTTTCCGCCGGCTGAGATGCAGCTAGCTGGCGAGTTGGCCGCAATTCGTACCGAGTTGGCCGCGCTGCGCGAAGCCTTGCAGCTGCCGCGCTCGATCATTATCACCGGACCGGAGGTGGAGCGGGTGTTAGCAGCGCTGAAGGGAGGTGTGTGATGGAATACCCCGAATTCGGCACCGCACCGATTAAATGCGGCCGCAGCAAATGCAAGTGGCGCGGGTATGAAACGCAGATGGCCAGGATGCCCGATGAACGGAGTGGCCTGGCAATTACCAGGGGTGTCTGCCCTGTATGTGGCTGCAGCTCCTATTCGTTCATGACCGAGCGCGAAATCAAGGCGTGGGAACGCAAGAAGGAGGCCGCCCATGCTAACCCCTGACCAACTCTCTGCTTTGCGCGCGGCGGCCGAGGCGGCGACGCCGGGGCCGTGGCGCACGGGAGGCAGCAAGCCTGATGGACTGCACGAGATTACGGTTTACGGCTCACAGGTGGTAATCGACACAGACATTGGCCCCAAGGTGCTGCTGGAGGGAAATAGCAATTTCCAGGCAGAGTCGGTCGCTAATGCCGCGTACATCGCCGCCGCCAACCCTGCCGCCATTCTTGCGCTCCTCGCCCACGTCGATGTCCAGGAGGCACGTATCACCGAGCTGGTTAGGGACGTGGCGCGGAGCGATCGGAGCATGACCGCCGACGACGTGATCGAGCTGGCCGCACAGATCGCCACGCCGTGCCACGTATGGGCACGACCGAATACCGGCGCCAACTGGGTGCTGATCCCGATCCAGCCAGGCAACAGCCGCGGCATTGAGTACGGAATGGGTACTTGGCAGTTCGCTGGCCCTGTCATTCCACCGGAGTCGGCATGCTCCAGCTGACCGCGCCCATCTACCGCTACACACTGCGCCGCGGCGTGGAGGTGATCTACATCGGCCCGGAGCCGCCGGCGCCAGAGCCTGGCCACAGCTGCACCCGGATGGAGTGGGTGAGGGCGCCGGCAGAGGAGTGGGGCGGCCACTGGACCGCGCCGGAAATTGTGTTTTGAGGGCTGCCCGAGGGCGGCCCTTACTATTTGGAGAATATGAAATGGCTGATCGTTTTCTGAGAATCAAGGAAGTGCGAGAGAGGACTGGTTTGAGCACCACTACGATTTATGACCGCATGAAGGAGGGCGCATTCCCCAAGCAGATCAAGCTGGGGGAGCGCGTTGCGGTTTGGCTGGAGAGCGAAATCAATGCCTGGATAGAGGCTGCAAGTCAGGTCAGGGTAGCTTGATCTACTTTAGGTATTTCCTTGGGCGGTATCGAGTCGATATAGTCGGCCCACCATTGCATCATCTGGCGGCGTTCCTCCATGTATTCAGCATGGTTGTACGCCGCTTTTACTTTATTCCTCTCTGCGTGCGCCAACTGGCGCTCAATCGCCAACGCAGTAAAACCATTCTCATGCAGCAGGGTAGAGGCCGTGGCTCGAAAGTCATGGCCTGTCACCATCCCAGAGCTGTATCCCATATGCTCTAGCGCGCGGTTGATTGTCGTTGCGCTCATGCTTTCTCTGGGCTTGCGCTGATTTGGAAACAACAAATCGCCGCCGCCCGTTATCGTCCTTAGCTCCCTCAGCAGTTCCACTGCTTGCCGAGATAGCGGCACGATGTGCAGTCGCGCCATTTTCATCCTGCCCGCCGGTATGCGCCATTCTGCTCGATCCAGATCAAACTCCGCCCAACTGGCCAGCCGCAGTTCGCCCGTTCGCGTGAAGCAGTAGATCAACAGGCGCATAGCAATTATTGTTTGCCGATTGCCGCCGTATGCGTCCAGCTTCGCCTTCAAGTCTGCCAGGTCGGCAGTTGTGAGCGATCTGCTGTGGTTGACCGGTGGTCGGTGCAACGCCCCTTTGATGGCATAAGCGGGATCGAAGTCTGCGCGCAACGTGGCAACACCGTAGCAGAATATGGCGGAGCACCATTGGCGCACCTGCAAGGCAAGTGTTTCGGCACCACGCTTCTCCATTTTCTGAAGCATCTCCAATAGCATGGCCGATGTGACTTCACGCAGGGGTGAAGAGCCAAAAGATGGAAAGGCATTTTTATGGAGTGCGTTCGAGGCTTGAGAAAATGTGTAAGGCTTCCAGCTGGCCCTCTTCTTTTCCAGCCATTCCAATGCGACTGATTGGAAGGTGTTGGCATTCTCTGCGATCTTGTCAGATTTTTCTGACCTGCGAACCTGTGATGGATGGCGGCCAGCCTTCACCAACTCTCGCGCGCGATCTCGTTCAGCGCGGGCCTCTGACAACGAGAAGGTAGGATAATCGCCAATGGCATAGACATTCTCACGAATGGTGCCTGCAGCATCAGCCATGCGGTACTTGTAGCGCCACAACTTTGAGCCATTGGGCTTGACCAGTAGATAGAGGCCATTGCTGTCGCTGATTTTTACCGGCTTGTCGGTTGGCTTTGTCTGTCTAACCTTGACGTCTGTAAGGGGCATGGTGGGGGTATCGATTTGATATACCCCCAAAAATACCCCCTTTTTTTTCTGATGTCACCGATCAATGTCGGAAGACGTCGGAAAACAAATCTAAGTGTGGCAAGGATTATGGAGGTGCAGTCAGATGACTTCGAAACACGTCGGAAGACCGTGCTAATTATCAATCATCAGAAGCATGTTGCGGCCAATTCCTCGAGTGTGTTGCGCGGCATTGCGGCTCCATGCGTCGGGCGGAGCGCTGCAGGGCGCAAATCGATGCTAATGACCAGCACTATACCGCCGATGGATGCATTTAGGTATGGCTGCAGCTGCAGCCTGGTAATGAAAACAGCCCGAACTGCGTCAGCTCGGGCTGCTTCATGAGAACATTATATCGACAATCAACGCGTGGACTTAGTCCACCATCTTCACTTCACACTTGTAGGTATGGGTTCCCACGGTGAATTGGCCTTGGCCAGTCCAGTCGGCGCCGAGGCCGAAGCTGGCGGAGAACGGAGCGAGGTAGGTGCCGATGGCCGGCGGAGCGACGGATACCGCAGCCTCGCCATGAACGGCGCCGACCCTGGTGATGTGGCCAAAGCCAGTGCTGTGCATGGCGCCCACTGCCGGAGAAGTGAAGGTCGGGGAATGCTGCGTACCTTCCAGAATGGAGCCGTGCGCCTGGCCGTGCAGAGCGCCGGTGGAGGCATTGACCGTGACGGCAAGCGTCATGGAGCCTGCGCCAGTCATGCCTTTTTCGGGAGTGAAGCTCAGCTTAAGCAAATACAGGCCTGTCTTTTCCATAAGAAAATCTCCAGTGGATTCAACGCAGTTGATGTGACTGACAGTCGCCATCCCAGGCTGGCGCCGATGCCTTGAAAGCCTTCTTCGTTCAGATGGGAAGAGCGATGCAGCCCCCGCAAATGGCGAGCCATTGGCATGGCACTCGCTACTCGGTGTGGGGTAGACCCACTCTAGGAGATGGGTCGGATCTTTGCCCTGTCCTTTGGGATAGGTGTGGGTTCGGGATAAAGACCAATTGACATACTGATCTTCATGCTGTGGCCGGCCAGTGATCACCTCCAATGGCCACTCCGGCGCGGCGAGGGCCTCTGGCTGCTGCCATGTGCAAAGCATAATTACATTCAGGTTGTTTTGGTTGACTGGTGATCCATTGGGTATTTTTTGGAGCGAAGTAGTCTAAGCTTTCGTAAGGTGCCTTTGCTGCAACCTAATAGGCTCCGCAACAAGGTTCAAGCAGGTCAGTCGAACCTGACCAAATCTGTCGCAAATATATCGTGCGCTGAAGGGATGATCTGGCAAAAACATGCCGCCATTCCTCACGTATTCACGCTAACTGCTGGAGTTGAATATGCCATCTGCTGAAAAAATACCAAAGAAATATGCTTATAAGGGATTTATTGGCGCGCCGAAAATGATTGTCCTAGCGGTGTGCGGTTTAACGTCGATAGGCGCTGTTGCCGCAAATTGCGTTAGCGGCACCATGTACAGCGCCCCAGGCAGCTATACCTGCTCCGTGCCTGCTGGAACCCACGCTATTAATATTTTAGCCATGGGGGCTGGTGGGGGTGGCGGCGCTAGCACGGCGAGCGCGGGCAGCCTGGGTGGCAATGGTGGCTCGGGTGGGACGGTTGGCGGTACGGTTGCCGTCAATCCGGGCGATGTGCTGACCTTTGTTGTGGGTGGTCCGGGTGGTGGCGGTGGTGGAGGCACGGCAACGGCTAATGGTGGGGGTGGTGGGGGCTCAAGCAACCTGGTTAATTCCACGACGGGATCCACCTTGGTTGTGGCGGGCGGCGGCGGAGGTGGCGGTGGCGGCGATGCTGGGAATGCTGGCGGCAACGGCGGCAATGGCAATAGCGGCAGTGGCGCCGGCTGCGCGGGAGGCGCTAATGGCGGCGGTGGCGGTGCAAATGGCAGTGGTGGCGGCGCTGCCCAATACGCCGGAAATGGTGGCTCAGGATATGGCGGCCCTGGTGGTGTCAGCGGGTTAACTGCTACCAAGGGCGTGGCCGGGTCGGGCGTCGGTGCTGGTGCGGGTGGCTTTGGTGGTCAGTATTCTTCGTGGACCGGCGGCGGCGGCGGCGGCGGTTGGGGGGCTGGCGGCGGCGGGGGTATTAACACCTTCAACTGCACCGGCGGCGGCGGTGGAGGCGGCAGCTACGGCCCAGCGGGGAGTTCCATCTCAGCTGCATCCAACGGTGGAAGTGGCGGTAAAAATGCCGCAGGCGCCAACGGTGGGAATGGTCTGATTTATATATTTTTTTAACGATGTAAGCGCAACGACGATCTGAGCTGGGGCGGCAGCTGCGCTGTCCCAGCCTTTGAGACCAGGGGGCGGCCGTGGAGCGGTTTTCCTCTCAGCCGTTGATGTCATCAGCCATGCCGATGCGTCCCGCGTCGATTTCCGCTTTTAGTTTCGGCGCCCAGGCGACGGCATCCGCCTTGCGCTTGAAGGTGTGGGATCGGCAGATTTTTCCTTTGTGCACCTTGGCTCGCCATTTGTCGCCGCGCGGTTCTATCGTTGCCATGCTTGGGACACGTCCTGGGACACTCTTGGGACAAACGATACCGAAAAACGGCGGTAATTTGGTGTGAAGACGTGGAATGCGAAAAGGCGGGAAAGCCTCTATTCGCGGTACTTGGGGGATGTTTTTTTGGGGGGGTGACTAGCTCTAAAAAGCTAGGCTGGTGCGAAAGGAGAGACTCGAACTCTCACGCCTTGCGGCGCTGGAACCTAAATCCAGTGCGTCTACCAATTCCGCCACTCTCGCACGAGGTGAGGACTTGCAAGCGCAGGCGTTGCCCGCATCTGCATTCCTGAAGAGGAGCGCGGATCATAGCGCAAGCACTTGGCTATGACAAGCCCTGCTGGTTGCGGGAAACTTTTTTCCTGCGGCATGGTCTGTTGCGTACAATTCCAAAATATTTCCAGAACGACACAACTCAGGAGAGTTAAACATGCACCCGGACTTTCAAACGGCCTATCAATCGACCCCCATGGCCGATGCGCGCAACAAAGTGCTGCGCAATACCTATGGCCTGCTGGGTCTGTCCATGATTCCCACGGTGATGGGCGCCATCGTGGGCACCCACATGAGTTTCGCCTTCTTGGCCGGCAGCCCCCTCATGGGTACGCTGCTGATCATGGCGGTGGTATATGGCCTGATGTTTATCATTGAGAAAAATCGCTACAGTTCCACGGGCGTGTTTCTGATGCTGGGCTTCACCTTCCTGATGGGCATGCTGCTCGGGCCCTTGCTTCAGTTCGCGCTTAGCCTCTCCAATGGCGGCCAGTTGATCATGATCGCTGGCGGGGCCACTTCTGTCGTGTTCTTCGTGATGGCCGGCATCGCCTCCACCACCAAGCGCGACCTGTCCGGCCTGGGCAACTTCCTGTCGGTCGGCATCGTCGTGCTGCTGGTGGCCATGGTGGCGAATCTCTTCCTGCGCATGCCGGCCTTCCAGCTGATGCTGTCCGCAGCCTTAGCGCTGATCAGCTCGCTGATGATACTGTGGCAGGTGAAGGTAGTGGTCGATGGCGGCGAAGACAGCTATATCTCCGCCGCGCTGTCCATCTACATCAGCATCTACAATCTGTTCACCAGTCTGCTGCAGCTCTTGCTGGCCTTCTCCGGCAATCGTGATTGAATCTTGACGCGGTTCCCGGCCGGACTGGGAAGTGCTAAAGACAAAGCCCCCGCTAGCGGGGGCTTAATGTGATGGTCAGCCTGACCTAAATGCCTCAGCAGGCGTCAAACCTGCTGAGGCATTTCTTCTTCGGGGAGAGCATCATGGCAACCGTCACACTCATCGGTCTGGATATCGGCAAGCACAGCTTTCATCTGATCGGGCACGACCCGCGCGGCAACCCGGTCCTCAAGAAGCAGTTCAATCGCAACAGTCTCATCGAATTTCTCGCGAAACAGCCTCCCTGCCGCATCGTGATGGAGGCCTGCTGCGGCGCGCACTGGCTGGCACGCAAGCTGACGGGCTTCGGTCATACCGTACAACTGATCGCACCGCAGTACATCCGCCCGTTTGTCTTCGGCAACAAGAACGATTTCATCGATGCCCAGGCCATCTGCGAGGCGGCTACGCGCCCGACCATGCGCTACGTTGCCGCCAAGAGTGCCGAACAGCAAGCCTTGTCGGCACTGCATCGCCTGCGGGAATCTCGCATTGCCGAACGAATACAGACCAACAACCAGATCCATGCGCTGCTGCTGGAGTTCGGCATCGCGCTTCCTGTCGGGGTACGGGGGATCACGCAGCTGCCGACGCTGCTGATGGACGAGACCAACGGCTTGCCCGTCAAGGCCCGGCAGATCCTGCAACGCCAGCTGGATCACTACCGTCTGCTCAAGACCGAGATCGACGAGCTGGATCACGAGATTGCCACAGAAGCCCGACAGGACGATGTCGCCCGGCGGTTGATGACCATTCCCGGCATCGGTGCGATCACCGCCAGCCAGTTGTCGGCGGACGCCGGCAATGCCAAGGGCTATGGCAATGCCCGTGACTTTGCGGCATCGCTGGGTCTGGTCCCGCGACAATACTCGACAGGCGGGAAGTCCAAGCTGCTGGGCATCAGCAAACGCGGTGACAAGAGCCTGCGTCGCCTGCTGGTGCAATGCGCACGGGTGATCATGCAGAACGCGCCGCGCTGGAAGAGTGCGATGGCAGCGTGGACGGTGGCGCTGATGCAGCGTCGCCACTCGAATATCGTGGCCTGCGCACTGGCCAACAAACTGGCACGGGTCGTGTGGGCGCTACTCGCCAAAGGCGGCGAGTACCGTCCCCAGGCCCGCGCACTGACTGAAATGCAAACCGCCGGGTAAACCCGGCGGCGAGTAGAAGCCTGCTTTTGCCAAGACAGATACTGATGACGACAACCGGCCCACGGCCTGCAGGATACCCCGATCGTAAAAACAGTCATGACAGACTGAGGGCTTTTTAGGGACTTGCAGGAGCGGCTCACATCATGGATCGGGCTCTATTGTGCCCATCAAGAATCCGGATAGATTAGAGCAAGCCTACCCCGTCATGATTCATCAGCACGCTGTTCTTGCAAAGGTCAGGCTGACCATAGATTTTACGTTTGAGCGGGCTGTGTCAGATGGCTTGTTCGTTGGTCTCGCCGGTGCGGATGCGCACCACTTGCTCCACTGGGATGACGAAGATTTTGCCATCCCCTATCTTGCCGGTGCGAGCGGCGGCGACGATGGTGTCGATGGCGCGGTCCACCAGATCATCCGGCAGGATCACCTCAATCTTCACCTTGGGCAGGAAATCCACCACGTATTCGGCGCCGCGGTACAGTTCGGTGTGTCCCTTCTGTCGGCCGAAGCCCTTGACCTCGGACACGGTGAGGCCGTTGATGCCTATCTCAGACAATGCCTCGCGCACCTCGTCCAGCTTGAACGGCTTGATGACGGCTTCTACCTTTTTCATTGCGCAATGCTCCTGATAAAACCGGATGATGTTCGGGTAAGGAAGAAAAAATGCCGCCAAGGCGCCGGAAAGTCCGGAACCGCCTTAAAAGCGGCGATGTTTTGCTGTATTATGACGCCCTTTCCTGGTACTTGTCGCGGGTGTCTAATGTCTTACATTACCAAGCTGCGCGGCGGCATTGCATTGTCGCCGTTTCGTCTCGAAAAACTGCAGGCGGCAGCGGCCGATGCCGGTTTTAAGGATCTTGTCCTGACAGCCGAGTATTGGCACTTTGCGGAGAGCGACAGCGAGCTGACGCTGGAGGACGTGAGCGTGCTGGGGCAACTGCTCAGTTACGGCGAAGCGCCGCTGAATGTGGAGCCTCAGGGAGAGCTGTTTCTGGTGACGCCTCGCATCGGCACCCTGTCGCCGTGGGCGTCGAAGGCGACGGACATCGCCCGGCACTGCGGACTGCCGAATATCCGACGGATAGAGCGCGGCACCGCATTCCGGATCCAGACCGCGGATAAATCTTTAAGTAAAGAGGCTCGTCAGACATTGGCGGGCCTCTTGCACGATAGGATGACGGAAACCGTCCTTGCCTCCTTTGATGAGGTGGAAAAACTGTTCGTCCACATTGATCCGCAGCCGATGACCACGGTTGACGTGCTGCAAGGCGGCCGCGCCGCGTTGGAACGGGCCAATGCCCAACTGGGCCTGGCGCTGTCCGACGATGAAGTGGAATACCTGGTGGAAAATTTCGTCAAGCTGGCGCGAAATCCCAGCGATGTGGAACTGATGATGTTCGCCCAGGCCAACTCCGAACATTGCCGCCACAAGATCTTCAATGCCCAGTTCCTCATCGACGGCGTGGAGCAGGCCAAATCCTTGTTCCGCATGATACGCGACACACACGACGCCCATCCGGAAGGCACGCTGGTGGCGTATAAGGACAACGCTTCGGTGATCGAGGGCGCTTTCATCGAGCGCTTCTATCCGCAGCCCGGCAGCCATGGCTATGCCTATGCCAGCGAGTCCACCGACATCCTGATGAAGGTGGAGACGCATAATCATCCGACGGCGATCTCGCCGTTCGCCGGCGCGTCCACCGGCAATGGCGGCGAAATCCGCGACGAAGGCGCCACCGGCCGAGGTTCGCGTCCCAAGGCCGGCCTGACCGGCTTCACCGTTTCGAACCTGAACATTCCGGGCTTCAAGCAGCCTTGGGAAACCTACCGCGCGGACCAGCCGGAATACGGCAAGCCGGGCCGCATCGCCTCGGCGCTGCAGATCATGCTGGATGGCCCCATCGGGGGCGCGGCGTTCAACAACGAGTTTGGCCGGCCCAATCTGGCCGGCTATTTCCGCACCTTCGAACAAGAGTTCGACGGTGAAATGCGCGGCTATCACAAGCCCATCATGCTGGCCGGTGGCCTGGGCAATATCCAGCGGCAGCAGATTCACAAGAACGAAATCCCCGAGGGCGCGCTCTTGATCCAGCTGGGCGGCCCCGGTCTGCTGATCGGCCTGGGCGGCGGTGCGGCTTCGTCCATGGATACCGGCGCCAATAGCGAAAACCTGGACTTCGACTCCGTGCAGCGCGGCAACCCGGAAATCGAGCGCCGCTGCCAGGAAGTGATCGACCGCTGCTGGCAGCTGGGCGAAGCCAATCCCATCGTCTCCATTCACGACGTGGGCGCGGGCGGCCTGTCCAATGCCTTCCCGGAACTGGTCAACGACGCCGGCCGCGGCGCCATCTTCCATTTGCGCAAGGTGCACCTGGAAGAAAAGGGCATGACGCCGATGCAAATCTGGTCCAATGAGGCGCAGGAGCGCTACGTGATGGCCATCCTGCCGGCGGATCTGGATCGTTTCTCCGCCATTTGCGAGCGCGAGCGCTGCCCCTTCGCTGTGCTGGGCGTGGCCACCGATGACGGCCATTTGCAGGTGCGCGACGACTACTTCGACAACAAGCCGGTGGATATGCCGCTGGACGTGCTGCTGGGCAAACCGCCGCGCATGGTGCGCGACGCCAAGACCGCGACGCGCGAATCCCTGGTGTTCGATGCCTCCGGCTATGCCTTGCGTGACAGCGCCTATCGCGTGCTGCGCCACCCCACGGTGGCCGATAAGTCTTTCCTGATCACCATCGGCGATCGCACCGTGGGCGGCATGACGGCGCGCGACCAGATGGTGGGGCGCTGGCAAGTGCCGGTGGCCGATGTGGCCGTCACCACCATGGGCTTCAACACCTGCCGCGGCGAAGCGATGGCGATGGGCGAGCGCACACCGTCGGCCTTGTTCGACGGCCCCGCCTCCGGCCGCATGGCGATAGGCGAGTCGCTGACCAATATGGCGGCCGCTTTTGTCGGCCACCTGGGCAACGTCAAACTGTCCGCCAACTGGATGGCGCCGGCCGGCCACCCGGGCGAGGACGCCAATCTGTATCGCACGGTGCAGGCGGTGTCCGAGATGAGCCAGAGCCTGGGCGTCAGCATCCCGGTGGGCAAAGACTCCTTGTCCATGAAGACGGTGTGGCAGGAGGACGGCGAACAGAAGGCCGTAACCGCGCCGCTGTCGCTGGTGATCTCCGCCTTCTCGCCGGTGGAGGACGTGCGCAAGACCGTGACCCCGGACTTGAAGGACGTCAAGGACAGCGACCTGATCCTGATCGACCTGGGCTATGGCCGCTGCCGCTTGGGCGGCTCCATCCTGGGCCAGGTGTGGCAAGACATGCGCGGCCGCGCGCCGGATGTGGAAAGCCCGCTGCAGCTGGCGGCCTTCTTCAATACGGTGCAATCGCTGCTGCGCGACGACATGTTGCTGGCCTACCATGACCGCTCTGACGGCGGCCTGTTCGCCACGCTGGCGGAGATGATGTTCGCCGGCCACTGCGGCGTCAGCATCGACCTGCAGGAGCTGGTGATCGAACGCCAGAACACCCAGCGCGTGATCGACGACTTTGTCCCGTCCACGCCGGACGCCGCCACCCATGGCCGCATCATGCGCGTGCTGTTCAACGAGGAACTGGGCGCGGTGCTGCAGGTGAAGAAGGCCGACACGCCGGAAGTGATCGCCCGCTTCATGAAGGCCGGCATCGGCCGCGAGCTGTTCGTGATTGGCCGCACCAACACCTATGACCGCATGGTGATCCGCCACAAGGGCCGCGATCTGTTCAGCGAAACCCGCAGCGAACTGTTCTGCGCCTGGTCCGAAACCAGCGCGCGCATGCAGCGCCTGCGCGACAACCCGGCCTGCGCCGACAGCGAGCAGCTGCTGCGCGGGCATGCCAAATCGCGCGGGCTGTTCGCCCAGCTGTCCTTTGATGTGCATGGCGACCCGGCCGCGCCCTATATCTCCACCGGCAAGCGTCCGCGCATGGCCATCCTGCGCGAGCAGGGCGTCAACGGCCAGATCGAGATGGCGGCCGCATTCGACCGCGCCGGCTTCGAGGCGGTGGACGTGCACATGAGCGACATCATCGCCGGCCGCGTGCAGCTGGCCGACTTCAAGGGCCTGGCGGCCTGCGGCGGCTTCAGCTACGGCGACGTGCTGGGCGCGGGCGAAGGCTGGGCCAAGAGCATCCTGTTCAATCCCAGCGCGCGGGCGCAATTCGAGGCCTTCTTCGGCCGCGGCGACACCTTCGCCCTGGGCGTGTGCAACGGCTGCCAGATGATGTCCAATCTGTCGTCCATCATCCCGGGCGCGGAACACTGGCCCAAGTTCCGCCGCAACGCGTCGGAGCAGTTCGAGGCGCGTTTCAGCATGGTGGAAGTGGCGGCATCGCCGTCCATTTTCCTGACCGACATGGCCGGCAGCCGCCTGCCGGTGGTGGTGAGCCACGGCGAGGGCCGCGCGGTGTTCGCGCCGGGCGCGCAGGACAAGTCGCTGGTGGCCTTGCGCTACATAGACTTCGACGGCCGCGCCACCGAGACGTATCCCTTGAATCCCAACGGTTCGCCGGCGGGCATCACCGGGGTCACTACGCCGGACGGCCGCTTCACCATCATGATGCCGCACCCGGAGCGCGTGTTCCGCACCGTGCAGAACAGCTGGCACCCGGCTGACTGGGGCGAGAACGGCGGCTGGTACCGCATGTTCGCCAGCGCGCGGCGCTGGGTGGGGTGATCCCGCCTTGCCAGTGAAAACGGAAGCCCCCGGGCTTCCGTTTTTCTTTGGGCAATGCGTTTCAGAGCGGCCGCGCGGCGCGCTGCAGGCGGTCGCGCACGGCGCGCCAAGCCGCCTCGTCGGGCGGCATCACGATCCAGACCGCCGCGCAGCCGCTGGCATCGGCTTCGTGCAGCGCGGCGTACAGCGCCTGGGCATAGCCCTCCGGTGTCGGCGGCATGCGCTTGAACCAGCCGCAGCGCGCGGCTGGGGCTTCGATGGCCAGCACGGCGGCGTGCCGCCAGCCGGCGTCATGAACCCGCTGCGCCGCCTCGTCGGCCTCCAGCCGATGGCAGGGCTGGCGCGGCGCGTAATGCGAGGCCAGATTGCCGGGCACGCGCGGCGCGTCGGGCGCGGCGGCGTCGGCCAGGTCGAGGTAAGGCGCCAGCATGGCGGCGGTGATGGCGCCGGGGCGCAGGATGGCAGGACGCGCGCCGCTGAGGTCCAGAATGGTGGATTCGATGCCCACCGCGCAGGGGCCGCCATCCACCACGGCGGCGATGCGTCCGTCCATGTGGGCGCGCACGTGGTCGGCGCTGGTGGGACTGATGCGGCAGAAGGGATTGGCCGACGGCGCCGCCACCGGCCGCTGCAGGCGGTCCAGCAGCGCTTGCAGCAGCGGATGGCTGGACCAGCGCAGGGCCACCGTGTCTTGTCCGGCATTGACGATGGCCGGCACCTTTTCGCTTGCCGGCAGCACCAGGGTCAGCGGGCCGGGCCAGAACTGTTCCATCACCGGCCAGGCGCAGTCCGGGACGCGCGCGGTCCATTCATCCAAGTGTGCAAGGCCGGGCAGGTGCACGATCAGCGGATGATCGGCCGGCCGGTTCTTGGCGCGGAAGATGGCGGCCACGGCTTCAGGCTGGGTGGCGTCGGCGGCCAAGCCGTAAACGGTTTCGGTGGGCACGGCGACCAGCTCGCCCGCGCGCAACAGCGCGGCGGCCTGGTCCAGTCCTTCGGGGGTGGGGCTCAATGACTTCATGGTTCTCTAAGGCTCAAGGATTGCAGTAATCGCAGTATTGCGGCGACGCGGCCGCCTGCAAGAGGTGTTGGCGCGAGGCCTGGCAGCATGGGCATTGCCAGCGGCGCACGCTGGGCTGCCGCGTGGGCGCGCCGCAGTCTGCGCATGGCGCGCCGGAGCGCGGCGCGATCTCGCCGAAACCGGGCGCCCCGCAGTCTGGGCAGGCGCTAGCCAGCCGCTGCGCCAGCGCGGCGGCGCAGCGCGAGACCATCGCCATGCGCGTGGGGTTGCGGTGGGCTCGCATATCGGCTTCCAGATGCAGCGGGCCATCTGACAGATGCCGCGCCAGATGCGCGCGCAGCGCGGCTTCATCGGCCAGCGCCTTGTGAAATGCCGCCTCGCCGGGCCGGCCGACGATGAGGCCGTGATCGGGAAAGCCTGCCTGGCGCAGGAGGTCTGGCAAGGCGGCCACATCGCGCAGCGTCCAGTGGCGGAAATTGGTTTCCGGACCCTGTGTCCAGGCTTCCACAGCGTATTGGCGCTCGGCGTCCCAACACAGCAGGAGTTCGTTGGCCCAGCCGCTGAGGCCCAGCCAGGGGTCGCCGCCGAAGCTGCCTTCGCTGCCTATGCCATGCCGCAGCCCGCTGATCTCGCAGGCTAGCTTGGCCTTGGCCAGCGCCGCGTCGCGCTGGCTGCCGGCGCGCGGCGTCTCGCCGGTGAAGGTGCCCAGGCTGTCGGTGTCGAAGCTGTCCACCAACGCCAGTTCCCAGCCTATGGCGGCCAGGGCGGGCGCGATGGCGGCATGCTTGCCGTGGCGGGTGAGCAGGGCGGCGCGCGGCTTAGTCATGCTTCCATCCGCCATCGCCATGCCAGCGCAGCGGCGTCTCGCCGTGCACGCAATACAAGTGCAGCCAGCCGTTTTCCACCAGTTGGCGCGGAATGGGCTGCGCCGCCAGCGCGGCGGCCAGCTTGTCCGGGGGCGCGTCCACGCAGGCCGCCAGCCGCAGCGGCGCGTGGCGCAGCCGTTGGCCGTCATGCACCGACTGCCAGGCCAGGCCGATGCGCAGATCGCCGCTATTGCCTTCGAACACGCCGATGCGTCCCCCCACCACATTGTGCAGCAGCTTGTTGCCGCTGCCGAAGCGGCGCGGGTCCACGGTGGAGGCGAAGTACTGCATATTGATCCAGTGCGCCACCACCATGGGCGCGGCGAGGATGGCCTGCAGCCCTTTGCCGTCCGGGTCGGCCCGCCAGTCGTACTCATGCAGGAAGGCGCGGCCGCCCAGGTCCAGCCGGCGCGTCTTGGCGCGCGGCGCGGCGATGAACAGGGCATTGCCGGCCAGCGCCCATTCCGGCCGCGTTTCCGCCCAATCGCCGCCCTTTTGCCGCATTCTTTTCAGCAGGACGGCGTCGTCCGCTTCCGGGGCGAGGCCCACTTGCGGCGCGCGGCGCTTGCGCGCCAAGGCCGACGCCGCCTGTAATTGCGCTTGCAGGCCTGGCAGGCGCGCGCGCGCGTCCTCGCTCAAGGCGTCGGTGTCCAGCAGCAGGATTTCGTCGCTGTGGGTCAGGTGCAGCGCGGGCAGGAACACCGTGTCGGCGGGGAGGGGGCGGCCCTGCGCCGCCAGTCGTTCCCGCAACGCCGGATCATTGAGCCAGCTGGCCAGGAGCCGCACATGCTGGTGGCCGCCATGGCCGCCGCAGGCGCCGCATTGCAGGGCCGCCGCCTGCGGATTGTTGCTGACGTGGCTGGCGTGTCCCGTCAACAGCACCCAGGGCGCCAGCGGGTCGGCGAGGCCCATGGCGGGCAGCAGGCCGCCCACGATCTCCACCCGTCTGTCCAGGCTGAGTCCGTCTTGCGGCGCCGGCTTGGCGCTGTCTGGCGTGAGCCAGGGGTCGAGCTGCGGCAGGGTGGCCTGACCGGCGCGCGTCTTGCCGCGCCGGATCAGCGAGGCGAGTTTGCCGAGGCCGGCGCTTTCCACCAAGGCGAAGCCCGCCAGCGGCGAGCGCTGAAAGGCTCGCCAGCCGCGCCGGGCGGCAGATGGCGTGGAGGCGTGCGCCGTCGCCGCCTCCCAGGCCGGCGCCAGCAGCACCGGCAGGCGCGGCTGGGCGGCGGCGCTGCCCGGCGCGCGGTAGGCCAGCGGCAGGCCGAAGAAGCCGGCGAAGCCGCAGGTGCGGCTGTCGGGAATGGTTTCTTCCAGCGCGCGGCGCAGCGGTTCGGAACGCACGTCTATGCAGAACACGGCTTGCAGCGCGGGGCGCGCGGTGTCTTCCGCGGCGGATTCACGGCATAGCGCCTGGACGAGCGGGGCGTGCAGGGACAGTTCATGCGCGCGTTGCCAGATCAGCCCGCGCGCGTCGGCTTGGCAGTCGTTCAGCCGCGCCCAGTCGCGCTGCCAGGCCGACCAGGCGCTGCCTGGGCCGCGCGCGCCATCGTCTAGCACGCATTCCCAGGCCAGTTGGATGGCCAGCAGCTGGCGCAGATGGCTGTCGCGCTCGCCCTTGAGGCCAGCCTGCCAGCCCAGATAGGCGCACCAGGCCGCCCAGCCGTTATTGCGCATCAGCAGGGCTTGCAGCCAGGGGGCCAGCCATTGCGGCTGCGCTTGCAACTGGGCGAGGCCCGCGGCCAGCATGGCTTCCGCGTCTTCAGGCAGCTGTTCGGCGCGCCGGCGGATCTGCTCGCGCCGCTCCGGCAGCGCGCTCAGGCCGTAGGGGTGGCGCATCTGCTCCAGCCAGGCGGCGTAAAAGCCGCGCTCATGGTCGAGGTGCCAGTTGGCCTGGTCGCGGTCGAACCAGGCGGCGCAAAACTGGCTGATCTGCTGGATGGCGACATCGGTCCAGCTTTGCGCGCTGAGCGGCCCCGCCGCTTCCGGATGATAAGCGGCGAGCGGGCGCGGCGAGGCGGCAGGCATGTCCTCGCCGGAGGCATCGTCCAGCCAGGCTGGCGCGCCGTCGCGCCAGCCGGCTTCGCGCAGCGCGGTTTCCAGCGCTTCGGGGCGGATTTCGCCGCGCCGCCACGCCTCCCGGTATGCGCTGCGCGGCAGGTGCAGCGGGCTGTCCGCCGCCTGTCGCAGCGTGTCCGCCGCCTGGCGGAAGGGAAGTTCGCGCAGCCCCCAGTAGGGCGAGCTGGCCACCAGGCTGTCCAGCGGCCAGGCTGGCGCGATGGCGGACAGGGCGCGGGCGATGGCGGGCTGATGATCAGTCACGGCGGCTCTCCTGCAGTTGCGGCCAGCTCAGGCTGATGGCGGCGGCGGGACGCTGACGGCGACGGCCGAGCATGCACCACCATTCGTCCAGATGGAAACCGGCGAAGGCATGCGGATAGATCCGGCGCGCCAGCGCGCCTTGCGGATGGCGCAGCAGCCAGCCTTGCAGCAGGAAGGCGGCCAGGAACATCGCGGCCAGCAAGGCCTGCGCCCAGCCAGGCGGCTGCGGGCCATGCAGCGGCAGGATCTGCGCCGCCAGCGCGTGCAGCAGCAGATAGGTCTGGCTTAGGGCCAGCGCGGCCAGCCAGCCGGCCCAGCCGCGCAGCAACGCGCCCATGCCCAGGCCGATCGCCAGCCAGAACACGGCAGGCAAGGCCGCGGCGGGAATCCAGCGCTGCCACAGCCACTGCGAGGCAGCCAGCAGCAGCGCCGCCAGCAGGCCGCGCGCCAGATGCGCGTACGGGCTGTCGGCATCATCGGCGCCCAGCAGGCGCCGCGCGGCGCTGTCGCGCGTCGTTTGGCCGGCCAGCAGGAAGGCGTGAGCCTTGTAGAAGGAGTGGGCCAGCAGGTGCAGCAGGGCCAGCGAATAGCAGCCCATGCCGATTTCCAGCAGCATGAAGCCCATCTGCGCGCAGGTGGACCAGGCCAGGCGCAGCTTGACGCTGATGCGCGTCAGCATCACCACGCAGCATAGCAGCGCACTGGCGCCGCCCCACAGCAGCAGCAGAGCATTGGCCGGCGGCGCGGCCTGCATCAGCGGCGCGGCCTTGATCAGCACCATGCCGCCCAGGTTGACCACGCCGGCGTGCAGCAGCGCGGAAATCGGCGTCGGCGCCTCCATCACCTGGGTGAGCCAGCCGTGGAAAGGCAGCTGCGCGGTCTTGATCGCCACCGCCGCCGCCAGCAGCAGGCCGGCCGCCATGGCGTAGCCCTGCGCGCCGTCGGCCGTCGCGGATGGCGCCCCAGGGATGAGGCTCAGGCTGCCGCCGGCCATCGCCCACAGCAGCAGGGCGGCTAACAGCAGGAGTTCGGCCAGGCGGCTGGCGCGCCATTCGCGCCGCGCGGCCAGCTGCGCGGCCGGGCGGCCGGGGTAAAACGTGAGCAGTGTTTGCAGGGCCAGGCTGCAGGCTATCCAGCCTAGCGCCATCAGCGCGAGATGGCTGGCTTGCACCACCACCGTCACCGCCGCCAGCAGGCAGCCCATGGCGCGCAAAAAGCGCGACTGGCCTGGCTCGCCTTGCATATAACGGCGCGAGTAGCGCAACGCCATCCAGCCCAGCAGCTGGATCAGAGCCTGCATCAGCCAGGCGGCGGCGAACCACGGCGCCGGCGTGGGGAGAAGGATCAGGGGAAAGAGCAGCAGGCCGCCGGCCAGCGCGGCGATTTGGGCGGCCTGCCAATGACGGGGCAGCGCGCGGCCGGGCCACAGGGCGGGCAGCAACCAGGCCAAGGCGATGGCGTAGGGCAGCGCGGCGAGCAGGTCAAAGGGCATGTTGGGCTCCGTTTTTTATCCTGCTTGAACTTTGCCTGACGAAATATGTTCAGTAAAATAGATTAAATATTAGTTTTCATTCTTAATTTAAGAACAATGAGCCGTCTCAACTATCATCACCTGCATTACTTCTGGGCGGTGGCCAGCGAGGGCCACCTGACGCGCGCGGCGGAAAGGCTGCACGTTTCGCAATCGGCGCTGTCCGCGCAAATCCGCCAGCTGGAGGAGCAACTGGGGCAGCCGCTGTTTCTGCGCGAAGGCCGCAAGCTGCAGCTGACCGAACTGGGCGCTGTGGTGATGCGCTATGCCGAGGAGATTTTCGCGCTGGGCAACGAGCTGTTGGCCACCGCCGCCTCCGGCGAGGGGCGTGGCACTTTGCGCATAGGCAGCGTGGCCACGCTGTCGCGCAACTTCCAGGAATGGTTCCTGCAGCCGGTGCTGCAAGCGGCCGATGTGCGGCTGGTGCTGGAGTCCGGCAGCCTGGACGAGCTGCTGCAGCGGCTGAAGGCGCACGAACTGGATGTGGTGCTGTCCAATCGGCCGGCCCTGGGCGACGACAAGCAATCCTGGCGTTGCCGCACGCTGGCGCGCCAGCCCGTGGTGCTGGTGGGGCCGCCGCTGCCCGAGGGGAGGGGGTTCCAGTTCGAGCGCGATCTGCCGGCGCTGCCGCTGCTGGCGCCCAGCCGCAAGAGCGAGATTCGCCTGCGTTTCGACTTGCTGTGCGAGGAGCTGGCGCTGCAGCCGGCCATCCGCGCCGAAGTGGACGATATGGCCATGCTGCGGCTGTTGGCGCGCGACGCCGGCTGCGTGGCGCTGCTGCCGGCCATCGTGGTGCGCGACGAGCTGGACAAGGGCCTGCTGCAGCAATACTGCGCGGTGCCGCGCGTGGAGGAAACCTTCTACGCCATCACCGTGCAGCGCCAGTACTTGCCGCCCTTGCTGCAGCGCTTGCTGCGCGAGGCGGGGGGAGTGTCTTGATTTTGCGGAATGCTATTTGAGTTTCGCGTAGGATGCAGATTCCTGCTTACGGAGACAGTTCATGCGCTTGAGCAAAATCATCCCTGTCGCGATAGGCGCGCTTCTGGCGGCGTGCGCGTCTTTCACGCTGGCCGC
The DNA here is from genome assembly GCF_008275125.1 of Chromobacterium paludis. Taxonomy (NCBI): domain Bacteria; kingdom Pseudomonadati; phylum Pseudomonadota; class Betaproteobacteria; order Neisseriales; family Chromobacteriaceae; genus Chromobacterium; species Chromobacterium paludis. The sequence goes on along the minus strand of NZ_CP043473.1, from coordinate 1,694,939 downwards.
GGGCTTGCGGCTGGTCGATATCCCGGCGACCGAAACGGTTCCGGCATTGAAGGCCGCGATCTGGTCGCCATGCGCGCGGCCGCCGGAGACTCGCCAGGTGACGGCCTTCATGGTTCGGGCCCGCCGGGACTGTCCGGTGGAGGGGGCCAAGCTGCCCTTGATCGTGATTTCTCATGGCTTCACCGGCAGCATGTACGGCCACCATGACACGGCGGAGGCCTTGGCGGACAACGGATTCCTGGTTGTTTCCTTGAACCACACCGGGGACAGCGGCATGAGCATGAAGTACCCGTGGGACATGCTGGCCTTTGAGCGGCGGCCGATCGAGATCAAAAGGGTGATCGACTACATGCTGGGCGAGGCGCGGGAGGCGTCGCGCATTGATGCTTCCAAGATAGGCGTGTTCGGCTTTTCCCGCGGCGGTTTTACCTCGCTGGTCGTGGCGGGGGCGGTGCCTAACTTCGCCGGTTCCGAGGTGCGCTGCAAGATGGATCGGCCCCTTTGCCGGCAACTGGAGCGCGAAGCCCCGGGCATGCGCGACTGGGTACATGATGTACGGGTCAAGGCCGCGGCGGCAGTCGATCCGTTAAATGTTTTCCCCGATGCGGCCAGCGTGGCAGGCATCAAGATTCCTGTGTTTCTGTGGATTTCAGAGAAGGGCGGCGACGGCGTGGAGCCGGCGACGGAGGCCAAGCTGCATCCGTTGCTGCCCACCGCGCGCGATTACAAGGTGGTGCAAAACGCCGGGCACTTTGACTTCCTCGCGCCCTGCGCGGAGGCGGTGGCCAGGCACGAGCCGGAAATCTGCCAGGACGCGCCCGGCTTTGACCGGGCCGCCCTGCATAGGCAGATGAATGAGGCCTTGATTCAATTCTTCCGGACGGCGCTGGATATCAAGGCTTAATCGGAAATGCTTTCGTGCGCGCCGGCGTCGCCGCGCTTCCAGTAGCCGGCTACGCGCATGCGCTCCTTGTCCACCCCGCGCGCCTGCAGATGCCGGTGCAGCGGGCGCATCTCGCCGCTTTCGCCCGCGGCCCAGATGTAGCCCACGCCAGCGGGCAGCGGCGCCTGCCGCACTGCCTGCAGCAAATCCTGATGCCGCGCGCGATGCACCCAGACGATTTCCATTCCGGCAGGGGCGGCGAGCGGCAGGCGGCCGCTTTCGTCCTCCACCAGCAGCCAGGCCTGGCCGCGTGCCTGGGCGGGCAGCTCTTCCAGCCGTCGGGCGATGGCAGGCAACGCCGATTCGTCGCCTATCAGCCAGTGCCAATCAAAGCCAGTTGGCACCACCCGGGAGCCGCGCGGGCCGCCCAGGCCCAGGTAGTCGCCGGGCTTGGCCTGGCGCGCCCAGTCCGCCGCCACGCCGCCGGCGTGGGCCACGAAGTCTATGTCCAATTCGCCTTTGACGGCGTCGTAGCGGCGCGGCGTATAGTCGCGCATGGGCGGTTTGGGGTGGTCTGCCGCCAAGGCGATGCCGCTCTCGCCGGCTGCCGGCATGGCGGGTTTGTCCTCGCCTGGCGCGGGGAAGAACAGCTTGACGTGGTCGTCGAATGAGGCCGATACGAAACCGGCCAAATCCTCTCCGCCCAAGGTCACGCGCAGCATGGAGGGCGAGAGTCGCTGCACGCGGCGCACTTGCAGCAGGCGCATGCGGGTGGCGTGGCGCAGTTTCTGCACCATCAGGTCTGGGGTCATGGGACGTCCTTACGCTTGTGTGTCGCCAAGAATCTCGGCGGTGGCGCGTTGCAGGATGGCGGCGATGCGTCGCTGCTCGTCGGCGTCGGCATTGTCGCGCAAGAGCAGTGCGTGCTTCAGCGCACGGCGCGCCTCTATCATTTCGCGGGTCCAGCCGGCAGCGCCGTCTTCGCCGATCTCCTCGCCGGCATAGGCGCGCCGCGCCAGCTCCATCTTGCGGCCGACGTGGCGCAGCTTGGCCAGCATCAATTGGACATGCTCGCTCTGTTCCGCCAGGCGGGACTGGCCCGGCGCGGCGATGGAATAGCATTTGCGGTTGCCAGCGGCTTCCACTGTGACCTGGCCCAGTTCTTCCAGATAAGTCAGCGCCGGATACACCATGCCGGGGCTGGGGCTGTAGTAGCCATTGGAACGGCTGGCCAGTTCCTTGATCAGCTCGTAGCCGTGCGAGGGGCGCTCGTTGATCAGGGCAAGCAGCAGCAGTTGCAAATCTTCCGCGCCGAACTTGCGGCCACGCGTCATTTCGCCGTCGCCGCCGTGCGCGCCCCTGCCGCCATGGCGGCGGCCAAAACCGCTGGCAGCCAGCCAAGCGAGCGGATGAGGCCATCCTTGGTCAAGGTGTCTGTGTTTCATGTGTACTCTCCGGTGCATATCTTACGATACGTATCTTAAGATATATATCGTAAGATGTAATGTCAAGCATGGGTCGGAGAAGGGGGCTGCAGGTTTAAGCGATGGTGGTGGCAATGTGGTGTGGGGATGCTGAGGAAAACAGCCCTGTGCGCTTGCGTGCACAGGGCTGTCGAGTGGGGGGGAGCTTTAAGAGCAGTTGATAGCGGCCATCCGTCTTTGATGGAAAACCGTGGTGATCTGGCAGGCCTGTGGCCGGAAGTGTGGTAAGGATGCTGGCTCCATAGTGAGCATACTCATCCGCGAAGCCGACTGCGGGCTGCTCGGAGTGATCCTGAGTGGGCAGCTATTGGATTTTGTTTGTAAATACAATGTGAGTAAAAACATAAAATTTCACAAATTAGGGGACGTGAGGGACTTTGCTGCAAATTGGTTTTGGTAGGTAGTTTCACTTAGCTTGATTCATGTATTTTTTATTTAAAATATTAAGAAATTTTGAAATATAAATTAAATAATTACTCTATTTTCCTTGTTATGAATCTTCGTATCTTGGCCGCCTTCATGGGCGGCTTGCTATTGCCCGCATTCTGCGGCGCCTCCCCAGCAGACCCGTTGCCCGATGCTGTGCGGCAGCAAACCGATCAACTATTGCGCAGCCATCAGCAACAGCTGGATCTGCAACGGTTGGAGTTGCAAAAACGTCCCGACTCGTTCACTCCGCCGCCAGTCAAGGCTGCGCCACCTCCCGCCAAAACGCAGACGACCGACGCTCGCTGCTTCTCCATCCATCATGTGATCTTGTCGGGCGCGCCGGGAGAGTGGCTGTCTTGGCTGCAGCCGCCGGCAGAGGGCGCGACGACCGGTTGCGTGGGCTTGGGAGAGCTAAATCAGCTGGTTGCGACGTTGACGGACCGCATTGTCGCGCGCGGTTTCGTCACTAGCCGCGTGTATCTGCCGGAACAAAACCTGCGCAGCGGCGAATTGCGTCTGGCCGTGGTGCCGGGCCGCATCCAGGCCATCCGGCTGAAGGAGGGGGGCAACGATGCCGGCTTGCGCAGCGCCTTCCCCACCGGCCCGGGCGAGATTCTCAATGTGCGGGACCTGGAGCAGGGGCTGGAGCAGTTGGGCCGGCTGCCTGGCCAGCAAGCGACGATGGAGATGGCGCCGGGCGACGCGCCGGGCGAGAGCGTGGTGGTGGTTAGCAGGCAAGGCGCGCGGCCGCTGAGCGGCGCGTTGACGCTGGATGATTCGGGGCAAAGCGCCACCGGTCGCCTGCAGGCGAACGGCAGCCTGACGCTGGCTGGTTTGTCGGGTTTGAACGATGTGCTGTCTTTATCTTGGGGACAGGACGCCGAGCATGGCCAGCATCCGCTAAGCCATTCGACTGCGGTCTCCTGGCTGATTCCTCTGGGCAATTGGACGGCGATGGCCAGCTACAGCGGCTTTGGGTATCACCAGACTGTGCAGGGCGTGAATCAGAGCTTTATTTCCAGCGGCCACAGCCGCAATACCCAGCTGTCTTTATCGCGAGTGCTGCATCGCGACCAGAGCAGCAAGACCGAGCTCAAATTCAGTTTGACGCGCAAAGCGTCGCGCAGCTTTGTCGAAGATGCCGAAGTGTCACAGCAGCGGCGGGACTTGACCATCGCCGGGCTGGAGCTTAGCCATCGCCAGTATTGGGGAGAGGCGGTGCTGGACGGCGCTTTCGCTTATCAGCGAGGCATCGGCGCCTGGGGCGCGCAGCCGGATGCGTTGGCGGCGCAAGGCGGCCCTTCTGCCCGCCATGAGTTGTATCAGGGCCGGCTCAGCCTGCAGCTGCCGCTGCATGCCGGCAGCCAAACCCTGCGCTGGAGCAGCGAGTTGCGCGGTCAATACAGCCCGGACTTGCTGATGTCCAGTGAACAGTTCTCCATAGGTGGCCGCAGCACAGTGCGCGGCTTCAATACCAGTTCGCTGACGGGGCAGAGCGGCTACTACGCGCGCAATGAGCTGAGCTGGCCGCTTCCGCCATACCAGGGATTGGTGCTGGAGCCCTATCTGGGACTGGATGCCGGGCAGATTGCGCGCCCGGCGTATGACAGCGGTCCTGACCGCGCCTTGTCTGGATGGGCCGTGGGCCTGAGGGCCAGCCTGGCAGGCCATCTATCCGCCGAGTTGACCCACGAGCGCGCCTTGCACCAACCATCCGGTTGGGACCGTCCGGCCATCACTCATTTCTCGATTTCCGCACAGTGGTAATTCCGCTGCCCTGCCTCATTTTCTCGATCCGACATCATGAATAAAAAACTCTATCGAATCATATTCAACCGATCCCGCGGCCAATTGATGGTGGTGCAGGAGGATGCGAACGGGCAGGGCAAGGGCAATGGCGCGCAAGGGGTCGCGGCCACGCTGGCGGGCCGCAGCCGGGCTTTCAGCTTGCGGCTGAGCGTATTGCTGATCGGCTTGGGGCTGGGAAGCAGCGTCTTGGCGGCGGATATCGTCGCTGACCCCGGCGCGCAGCCGGGCAAGCAGCCTGGCGTTATCACCTCCGCCAATGGCCTGCCGGTAGTGCAGATTGCCGCGCCGACGGCCGGCGGCGTGTCGCATAACCAATACCAGTCGTTTAATGTCGGACCGGGCGGCGCGCTGCTCAATAACAGCGCGGTCAACGTCAATACACAATTGGCGGGCTATATCAGCGGCAATGCCAATCTTAAGAACGGCAGCGCCCGCATCATTCTCAACGAAGTCACACAGCCCAACCCCTCTCAATTGCGAGGCTATCTGGAAGTGGCCGGACAGCGGGCTCAAGTGGTGATCGCCAATCCTTGGGGGATCACCTGCAGCGGCTGCGGTTTCATCAACACGCCGCGGGCCGTGTTAACCACGGGTGTGCCGCAGCTGGATGCGCAAGGGGGCTTGAGCGGATACCGCGTGTCAGGCGGGCGGGTCAATGTCGAAGGTGCGGGCTTGAATGTGGCCAATCTCGATAGCTTCGCCATCATCAGCCGCGCCTTATCGGTCAACGCCCAACTGTATGCCAAGAAATTGGATATCGTGCTGGGACGCAATCAAGTGGATGCCGCCAGCCTGCAGGCTCAGGCCTTGGCGCCCCAGGCTGCGGACGCGCCAGTCTTCGCCTTGGACGTGGCGCAATTGGGCGGCATGTACGCTGACTCCATCAAATTGATCGGCACCGAGAAGGGCGTCGGCGTCAACCAGCTGGGCACTATGGCCGCCCAAGCTGGCGACCTGCAGTTGACCAGCGCCGGCGATCTGATCCTGAAAGGCAAGACGAATAGCCAGCACGACTTGAGGCTGCAGGTCGAAGGACAGTTGCGCCACGACGGCGTCACGCGCGCGGAGGGTGCCATCCAGGCCGACATCGTCGGCCAGACGACGCTGCATCAGGCGCTGAGCGCTCAGGGTGATATCACGCTGAATACGGCGGCGCTGCAGGGCGACGGCACGCTGGCTGCCGGCGCGCAAACCGATGGCAAGCTGACGGCCAGCGGCCAGTTGCGCGTGTATGGCGCCGGCGCGCTGCAGAGCAGCGGGCAACTGCTAGCGGGCGAGGACGTCAGTCTGCAAGGCGGCCAGATCGATCTGGCCCAATCCACCGTCAGCGCCAGCCATGGCGCGCTGACCGTCCATGCGGCCAGAGATTTGAACACTCAGCATGCCCACCTCAGCGCGGAAGGAGCCGCGCGTTTGACTGTGGAAGGCAAGCTGGACAATCAATCGGGCCAGCTGTCCGCTAGCCAAGTGGAGCTCACGCTGGGTGCGCTGGACAACCGGCAAGGCGAGGTGACGCAAAGCGGCGCGGCAAGTTCAACATGGCGCATCGCGGGCGAGTTGGACAACCGCGGTGGCGCTTTGAGCAGCGCTGGCGCAGACCTGACGTTTCAGGCGGGTAGGGTGGATAACCGCCAGGGACAATTGGCCCACAGCGGGCACGGCAAATTGACCATCGCTACCGGCGCGCTGGACAACGGCCAGCAAGGCCGTTTGGTCAGCGACGGCAGCCTCGAATTGCAAGCCGCGTCATTGGATAACCGCCAGGGCAGTGTCATCGGTAGCCAAGGGCTTGACCTGACGATCACCGATACGCTGCACAATGATGGCGTGGTCGGCAGCGATGGCCAAGTGAAGCTCAGCGCTGGCAAATTGGAGAATGCGGCCGGCTCCATCCAGGCGGGCAAGGATTTACAGCTCAGCGCCAGCAGCCTGAGCAATGCCGACAAGGGCCAGATATTAGCGCTGGGCAAGGACGCCGCCAGCAGCCTGACCATCGCCAATGATCTGCACAACCAAGGCAAGATCGCTGGCAACGGCCAGCTCGACCTCAACGCTTCGACGGTCGACAACGCCAAGGGCACGCTGCAAGCAGCCGGCGCGCTGAACCTGACCAAGCAAACGAGTTTGGCCAACGACGGCGGCCACATCGCGGCGCAGAGCCTGAACGTCAAAGCCGACAGCCTCAGCAACCAAGCGGGCGAAATCTACGCCCAAGGTGCGTTGAGCAGCCAACTGAAGACCCTCGACAACACCCACGGCAGCCTGATCGGCGGCCAGGGCGTCGACCTGACGGTCAGCGATACGCTGCACAACGACGGCGTGGTCGGCAGCGATGGCCAGCTCAAATTGAACGCCGGCAAGCTCGACAACGTCGGCGGCAGCATTCAAGCCGGCCAAGACCTGCAACTGACGGCTAGTTCCCTGAGCAACGCCGGTCAAATCCTGGCGCTGGGCAAGGACGCGGCCAGCAGCCTGACCATCGCCAATGATCTGCACAACCAAGGCAAAATCGCCGGCAACGGCCAGCTCGACCTCAACGCCGCCACCGTCGACAACGCCAAGGGCACGCTGCAGGCGGCCGGCGCGCTGAACCTGACCAAGCAAACGAGTTTGGCCAACGACGGCGGCCACATCGCGGCGCAGAGTTTGAATGTCAAAGCCGACAGCCTGAGCAATAAAGAAGGCGAAATCTACGCCCAAGGTGCGTTGAGCAGTCAACTGAAGACCCTCGACAACACCCACGGCAGCCTGATCGGCGGCCAAGGCGTCGACCTGACGGTCAGCGATACGTTGCATAACGACGGCACCCTAGGTAGCGACGGCCAAGTGAAGCTCAGCGCTGGCAAATTGGAGAATGCGGCCGGCTCCATCCAGGCGGGCAAGGATTTACAGCTCAGCGCCAGCAGCCTGAGCAATGCCGACAAGGGCCAAATCCTGGCGCTGGGCAAGGACGCCGCCAGCAGTCTGACGATCGCCAATGATCTGCACAACCAAGGCAAGATCGCTGGCAACGGCCAGCTCGACCTCAACGCCGCCACCGTCGACAACGCCAAGGGCACGCTGCAAGCAGCCGGCGCGCTGAACCTGACCAAGCAAACGAGTTTGGCCAACGACGGCGGCCACATCGCGGCGCAGAGCCTGAACGTCAAAGCCGATAGCCTGAGTAACCAGGCCGGTGAGATTTATGCGCAAAACCAACTGAAGGGCGATCTGCACACGCTGAACAATGCTCAAGGCAGCCTGATCGGCGGCCAGGGCGTCGACCTGACGGTCAGCGATACGTTGCATAACGACGGCGTGGTCGGCAGCGACGGTCAGCTCAAATTGAACGCCGGCAAGCTCGACAACGTCGGCGGCAGCATTCAAGCCGGCCAAGACCTGCAACTGACGGCTAGTTCCCTGAGCAACGCCGGTCAAATCCTGGCGCTGGGCAAGGACGCCGCCAGCAGTCTGACGATCGCCAATGATCTGCACAACCAAGGCAAGATCGCCGGCAATGGCCAGCTCGATCTCAACGCCGCCACCGTCGACAACGCCAAGGGCACGCTGCAAGCAGCCGGCGCGCTGAACCTGACCAAGCAAACGAGTTTGGCCAACGACGGCGGCCACATCGCGGCGCAGAGCCTGAACGTCAAAGCCGATAGCCTGAGTAACCAGGCCGGTGAGATTTATGCGCAAAACCAACTGAAGGGCGATCTGCACACGCTGAACAATGCTCAAGGCAGCCTGATCGGCGGCCAAGGCGTCGACCTGACGGTCAGCGATACGTTGCACAACGACGGCGTGGTCGGCAGCGACGGCCAAGTGAAGCTCAGCGTCGGCCAACTCGACAATGCCAGCGGCAGTATCCAAGCCGGCAAGGATTTGCAACTGACGGCGCAAAGCCTGAGCAATGCCGACAAGGGCCAGATATTAGCGCTGGGCAAGGACGCCGCCAGCAGTCTGACCATCGCCAATGATCTGCACAACCAAGGCAAGATCGCCGGCAACGGCCAGCTCGATCTCAACGCCGCCACCGTCGACAACGCCAAGGGCACGCTGCAAGCAGCCGGCGCGCTGAACCTGACCAAGCAGAGCAGCCTGAGCAACGACGGCGGCCACATCGCGGCGCAGAGCCTGAACGTCAAAGCCGACAGCCTGAGCAACCAGGCCGGCGAGATTTATGCGCAAAACCAACTGAAGGGCGATCTGCACACGCTGAACAATGCTCAAGGCAGCCTGATCGGCGGCCAAGGCGTCGACCTGACGGTCAGCGATACGTTGCACAACGACGGCGTGGTCGGCAGCGACGGCCAAGTGAAGCTCAGCGTCGGCCAACTCGACAATGCCAGCGGCAGTATCCAAGCCGGCAAGGATTTGCAACTGACGGCGCAAAGCCTGAGCAATGCCGACAAGGGCCAGATATTAGCGCTGGGCAAGGACGCCGCCAGCAGTCTGACCATCGCCAATGATCTGCACAACCAAGGCAAGATCGCCGGCAACGGCCAGCTCGATCTCAACGCCGCCACCGTCGACAACGCCAAGGGCACGCTGCAAGCAGCCGGCGCGCTGAACCTGACCAAGCAGAGCAGCCTGAGCAACGACGGCGGCCACATCGCGGCGCAGAGCCTGAACGTCAAAGCCGATAGCCTGAGTAACCAGGCCGGTGAGATTTATGCGCAAAACCAACTGAAGGGCGATCTGCACACGCTGAACAATGCTCAAGGCAGCCTGATCGGCGGCCAGGGCGTCGACCTGACGGTCAGCGATACGTTGCATAACGATGGCACCCTAGGTAGCGACGGTCAGCTCAAATTGAACGCCGGCCAGCTCGACAACGTCGGCGGCAGCATCCAAGCCGGCAAGGATTTACAGCTCAGCGCCAGCAGCCTGAGCAATGCCGACAAGGGCCAGATATTAGCGCTGGGCAAGGACGCCGCCAGCAGTCTGACGATCGCCAATGATCTGCACAACCAAGGCAAGATCGCCGGCAACGGCCAGCTCGATCTCAACGCCGCCACCGTCGACAACGCCAAGGGCACGCTGCAAGCAGCCGGCGCGCTGAACCTGACCAAGCAGAGCAGCCTGAGCAACGACGGCGGCCACATCGCGGCGCAGAGCCTGAACGTCAAAGCCGATAGCCTGAGTAACCAGGCCGGTGAGATTTATGCGCAAAACCAACTGAAGGGCGATCTGCACACGCTGAACAATGCTCAAGGCAGCCTGATCGGCGGCCAAGGCGTCGACCTGACGGTCAGCGATACGTTGCACAACGACGGCGTGGTCGGCAGCGACGGCCAAGTGAAGCTCAGCGTCGGCCAACTCGACAATGCCAGCGGCAGTATCCAAGCCGGCAAGGATTTGCAACTGACGGCGCAAAGCCTGAGCAATGCCGACAAGGGCCAGATATTAGCGCTGGGCAAGGACGCCGCCAGCAGTCTGACCATCGCCAATGATCTGCACAACCAAGGCAAGATCGCCGGCAACGGCCAGCTCGATCTCAACGCCGCCACCGTCGACAACGCCAAGGGCACGCTGCAAGCAGCCGGCGCGCTGAACCTGACCAAGCAGAGCAGCCTGAGCAACGACGGCGGCCACATCGCGGCGCAGAGCCTGAACGTCAAAGCCGACAGCCTCAGCAATAAAGAAGGCGAAATCTACGCCCAAGGTGCGTTGAGCAGCCAACTGAAGACCCTCGACAACACGCACGGCAGCCTGATCGGCGGCCAGGGCGTCGACCTGACGGTCAGCGATACGTTGCATAACGACGGCACCCTAGGTAGCGACGGCCAAGTGAAGCTCAGCGCTGGCAAATTGGAGAATGCGGCCGGCTCCATCCAGGCGGGCAAGGATTTACAGCTCAGCGCCAGCAGCCTGAGCAACGCCGACAAGGGCCAAATCCTGGCGCTGGGCAAGGACGCCGCCAGCAGTCTGACCATCGCCAATGATCTGCACAACCAAGGCAAGATCGCCGGCAATGGCCAGCTCGACCTCAACGCCGCCACCGTCGACAACGCCAAGGGCACGCTGCAAGCGGCCGGCGCGCTGAACCTGACCAAGCAGAGCAGCCTGACGAATGACGGCGGCCACATCGCGGCGCAGAGCCTGAACGTCAAAGCCGACAGCCTGAGCAATAAAGAAGGCGAAATCTACGCCCAAGGTGCGTTGAGCAGCCAACTGAAGACCCTCGACAACACGCACGGCAGCCTGATCGGCGGCCAAGGCGTTGACCTGACGGTCAGCGATACGCTGCACAACGACGGCGTGGTCGGCAGCGACGGCCAAGTGAAGCTCAGCGCTGGCAAATTGGAGAATGCGGCCGGCTCCATCCAGGCGGGCAAGGATTTACAGCTCAGCGCCAGCAGCCTGAGCAATGCCGACAAGGGCCAGATATTCGCGCTGGGCAAGGACGCCGCCAGCAGTCTGACGGTTGCCAATGATCTGCACAACCAAGGCAAGATCGCCGGCAACGGCCAGCTCGACCTCAACGCCGCCACCGTCGACAACGCCAAGGGCACGCTGCAAGCAGCCGGTGCGCTGAACCTGACCAAGCAAACGAGTTTGGCCAACGACGGCGGCCACATCGCGGCGCAGAGCCTGAACGTCAAAGCCGACAGCCTGAGCAATAAAGAAGGCGAAATCTACGCCCAAGGTGCGTTGAGCAGCCAACTGAAGACCCTCGACAACACCCACGGCAGCCTGATCGGCGGCCAGGGCGTCGACCTGACGGTCAGCGATACGCTGCACAACGACGGCGTGGTCGGCAGCGATGGCCAAGTGAAGCTTGGTGCTGGCAAATTGGAGAATGCGGCCGGCTCCATCCAGGCGGGCAAGGATTTACAGCTCAGCGCCAGCAGCCTGAACAATGCCGACAAGGGCCAAATCCTGGCGCTGGGCAAGGATACGGCCAGCAGCCTGACTGTGTCGGGCGAACTGCACAACCAAGGCAAGATCGCCGGCAACGGCCAGCTCGATCTCAACGCCGCCACCGTCGACAACGCCAAGGGCACGCTGCAAGCAGCCGGCGCGCTGAACCTGACCAAGCAAACGAGTTTGGCCAACGATGGCGGCCACATCGCGGCGCAGAGCCTGAACGTCAAAGCCGACAGCCTGAGCAACCAGGCCGGCGAGATTTATGCGCAAAACCAACTGAAGGGCGATCTGCACACGCTGAACAATGCTCAAGGCAGCCTGATCGGCGGCCAGGGCGTCGACCTGACGGTCAGCGATACGTTGCATAACGATGGCACCCTAGGCAGCGACGGCCAGCTCAAATTGAACGCCGGCCAGCTCGACAACGTCGGCGGCAGCATCCAAGCCGGCCAAGACCTGCAACTGACGGCTAGTTCCCTGAGCAACGCCGGCCAAATCCTGGCGCTGGGCAAGGACGCCGCCAGCAGTCTGACGATCGCCAATGATCTGCACAACCAAGGCAAGATCGCCGGCAATGGCCAGCTCGACCTCAACGCTGCCACCGTCGACAACGCCAAGGGCACGCTGCAAGCAGCCGGCGCGCTGAACCTGACCAAGCAAACGAGTTTGGCCAACGACGGCGGTCACATCGCGGCGCAGAGCCTGAACGTCAAAGCCGACAGCCTGAGCAATAAAGAAGGCGAAATCTACGCCCAAGGTGCGTTGAGCAGCCAACTGAAGACCCTCGACAACACGCACGGTAGCCTGATCGGCGGCCAAGGCGTCGACCTGACGGTCAGCGATACGTTGCACAACGACGGCGTGGTCGGCAGCGACGGCCAAGTGAAGCTCAGCGTCGGCCAACTCGACAATGCCAGCGGCAGTATCCAAGCCGGCAAGGATTTGCAACTGACGGCGCAAAGCCTGAGCAATGCCGACAAGGGCCAGATATTAGCGCTGGGCAAGGACGCCGCCAGCAGTCTGACGATCGCCAATGATCTGCACAACCAAGGCAAGATCGCCGGCAATGGCCAGCTCGACCTCAACGCTGCCACCGTCGACAACGCCAAGGGCACGCTGCAAGCAGCCGGCGCGCTGAACCTGACCAAGCAAACGAGTTTGGCCAACGACGGCGGTCACATCGCGGCGCAGAGCCTGAACGTCAAAGCCGACAGCCTGAGCAATAAAGAAGGCGAAATCTACGCCCAAGGTGCGTTGAGCAGCCAACTGAAGAGCCTCGACAACACGCACGGCAGCCTGATCGGCGGCCAAGGCGTCGACCTGACGGTCAGCGATACGTTGCACAACGACGGCGTGGTCGGCAGCGACGGCCAAGTGAAGCTCAGCGTCGGCCAACTCGACAATGCCAGCGGCAGTATCCAAGCCGGCAAGGATTTGCAACTGACGGCGCAAAGCCTGAGCAATGCCGACAAGGGCCAGATATTAGCGCTGGGCAAGGACGCCGCCAGCAGTCTGACCATCGCCAATGATCTGCACAACCAAGGCAAGATCGCCGGCAACGGCCAGCTCGATCTCAACGCCGCCACCGTCGACAACGCCAAGGGCACGTTGCAAGCGGCCGGCGCGCTGAACCTGACCAAGCAGAGCAGCCTGAGCAACGACGGCGGCCACATCGCGGCGCAGAGCCTGAACGTCAAAGCCGACAGCCTGAGCAATAAAGAAGGCGAAATCTACGCCCAAGGTGCGTTGAGCAGTCAACTGAAGAGCCTCGACAACACCCACGGCAGCCTGATCGGCGGCCAGGGCGTCGACCTGACGGTCAGCGATACGTTGCATAACGACGGCACCCTAGGTAGCGACGGCCAAGTGAAGCTCAGCGCTGGCAAATTGGAGAATGCGGCCGGCTCCATCCAGGCGGGCAAGGATTTACAGCTCAGCGCCAGCAGCCTGAGCAATGCCGACAAGGGCCAAATCCTGGCGCTGGGCAAGGACGCCGCCAGCAGTCTGACGATCGCCAATGATCTGCACAACCAAGGCAAGATCGCCGGCAACGGCCAGCTCGACCTCAACGCCGCCACCGTCGACAACGCCAAGGGCACGCTGCAAGCAGCCGGCGCGCTGAACCTGACCAAGCAAACGAGTTTGGCCAACGACGGCGGCCACATCGCGGCGCAGAGCCTGAACGTCAAAGCCGATAGCCTGAGTAACCAGGCCGGTGAGATTTATGCGCAAAACCAACTGAAGGGCGATCTGCACACGCTGAACAATGCTCAAGGCAGCCTGATCGGCGGCCAGGGCGTCGACCTGACGGTCAGCGATACGTTGCATAACGACGGCGTGGTCGGCAGCGACGGTCAGCTCAAATTGAACGCCGGCAAGCTCGACAACGTCGGCGGCAGCATTCAAGCCGGCCAAGACCTGCAACTGACGGCTAGTTCCCTGAGCAACGCCGGTCAAATCCTGGCGCTGGGCAAGGACGCCGCCAGCAGTCTGACGGTTGCCAATGATCTGCACAACCAAGGCAAGATCGCCGGCAACGGCCAGCTCGACCTCAACGCCGCCTCCGTCGACAACGCCAAGGGCACGCTGCAAGCGGCGGGTCAGCTCAATCTGACCAAGCAGAGCAGCCTGACGAATGACGGCGGCCACATCGCGGCGCAGAGCCTGAACGTCAAAGCCGACAGCCTGAGCAATAAAGAAGGCGAAATCTACGCCCAAGGTGCGTTGAGCAGCCAACTGAAGACCCTCGACAACACGCACGGTAGCCTGATCGGCGGCCAAGGCGTCGACCTGACGGTCAGCGATACGTTGCACAACGACGGCGTGGTCGGCAGCGACGGCCAAGTGAAGCTCAGCGCTGGCAAATTGGAGAATGCGGCCGGCTCAGTCCAGGCGGGCAAGGATTTGCAGCTGACGGCGCAAAGCCTGAGCAATGCCGACAAGGGCCAAATCCTGGCGCTGGGCAAGGACGCCGCCAGCAGTCTGACGGTTGCCAATGATCTGCACAACCAAGGCAAGATCGCCGGCAACGGCCAGCTCGACCTCAACGCCGCCACCGTCGACAACGCCAAGGGCACGCTGCAAGCAGCCGGTGCGCTGAACCTGACCAAGCAAACGAGTTTGGCCAACGACGGCGGCCACATCGCGGCGCAGAGCCTGAACGTCAAAGCCGACAGCCTCAGCAACCAAGCGGGCGAAATCTACGCCCAAGGTGCGTTGAGCAGCCAACTGAAGACCCTCGACAACACCCACGGCAGCCTGATCGGCGGCCAGGGCGTCGACCTGACGGTCAGCGATACGCTGCACAACGACGGCGTGGTCGGCAGCGATGGCCAGCTCAAATTGAACGCCGGCAAGCTCGACAACGTCGGCGGCAGCATTCAAGCCGGCCAAGACCTGCAACTGACGGCTAGTTCCCTGAGCAACGCCGGTCAAATCCTGGCGCTGGGCAAGGACGCCGCCAGCAGTCTGACGATCGCCAATGATCTGCACAACCAAGGCAAGATCGCCGGCAATGGCCAGCTCGACCTCAACGCCGCCACCGTCGACAACGCCAAGGGCACGTTGCAAGCGGCCGGTCAGCTCAATCTGACCAAGCAGAGCAGCCTGACGAATGACGGCGGCCACATCGCGGCGCAGAGCCTGAACGTCAAAGCCGACAGCCTCAGCAATCAGGCGGGCGAAATCTACGCCCAGGGTGCGTTGAGCAGTCAACTGAAGAGCCTCGACAACACCCACGGCAGCCTGATCGGCGGCCAAGGCGTCGACCTGACGGTCAGCGATACGTTGCATAACGACGGCACCCTAGGTAGCGACGGTCAGCTCAAATTGAACGCCGGCCAGCTCGACAACGTCGGCGGTAGCATCCAAGCCGGCAAGGATTTACAGCTCAGCGCCAGCAGCCTGAACAATGCCGACAAGGGCCAAATCCTGGCGCTGGGCAAGGACGCCGCCAGCAGCCTGACCATCGCCAATGATCTGCACAACCAAGGCAAGATCGCTGGCAACGGCCAGCTCGACCTCAACGCTTCGACGGTCGACAACGCCAAGGGCACGCTGCAAGCAGCCGGCGCGCTGAACCTGACCAAGCAAACGAGTTTGGCCAACGACGGCGGCCACATCGCGGCGCAGAGCCTGAACGTCAAAGCCGACAGCCTCAGCAACCAAGCGGGCGAAATCTACGCCCAAGGTGCGTTGAGCAGCCAACTGAAGACCCTCGACAACACCCACGGCAGCCTGATCGGCGGCCAGGGCGTCGACCTGACGGTCAGCGATACGCTGCACAACGACGGCGTGGTCGGCAGCGATGGCCAGCTCAAATTGAACGCCGGCAAGCTCGACAACGTCGGCGGCAGCATTCAAGCCGGCCAAGACCTGCAACTGACGGCTAGTTCCCTGAGCAACGCCGGTCAAATCCTGGCGCTGGGCAAGGACGCCGCCAGCAGTCTGACGATCGCCAATGATCTGCACAACCAAGGCAAGATCGCCGGCAATGGCCAGCTCGACCTCAACGCCGCCACCGTCGACAACGCCAAGGGCACGCTGCAGGCGGCCGGCGCGCTGAACCTGACCAAGCAAACGAGTTTGGCCAACGACGGCGGCCACATCGCGGCGCAGAGTTTGAATGTCAAAGCCGACAGCCTGAGCAATAAAGAAGGCGAAATCTACGCCCAAGGTGCGTTGAGCAGTCAACTGAAGACCCTCGACAACACCCACGGCAGCCTGATCGGCGGCCAGGGCGTCGACCTGACGGTCAGCGATACGTTGCATAACGACGGCACCCTAGGTAGCGACGGCCAAGTGAAGCTCAGCGCTGGCAAATTGGAGAATGCGGCCGGCTCAGTCCAGGCGGGCAAGGATTTGCAGCTGACGGCGCAAAGCCTGAGCAATGCCGACAAGGGCCAAATCCTGGCGCTGGGCAAGGACGCCGCCAGCAGTCTGACGATCGCCAATGATCTGCACAACCAAGGCAAGATCGCCGGCAACGGCCAGCTCGACCTCAACGCCGCCACCGTCGACAACGCCAAGGGCACGCTGCAAGCAGCCGGCGCGCTGAACCTGACCAAGCAAACGAGTTTGGCCAACGACGGCGGCCACATCGCGGCGCAGAGCCTGAACGTCAAAGCCGATAGCCTGAGTAACCAGGCCGGTGAGATTTATGCGCAAAACCAACTGAAGGGCGATCTGCACACGCTGAACAATGCTCAAGGCAGCCTGATCGGCGGCCAGGGCGTCGACCTGACGGTCAGCGATACGTTGCATAACGACGGCGTGGTCGGCAGCGACGGTCAGCTCAAATTGAACGCCGGCCAGCTCGACAACGTCGGCGGTAGCATCCAAGCCGGCAAGGATTTACAGCTCAGCGCCAGCAGCCTGAACAATGCCGACAAGGGCCAAATCCTGGCGCTGGGCAAGGATACGGCCAGCAGCCTGACTGTGTCGGGCGAACTGCACAACCAAGGCAAGATCGCCGGCAACGGCCAGCTCGATCTCAACGCCGCCACCGTCGACAACGCCAAGGGCACGCTGCAAGCGGCGGGTCAGCTCAATCTGACCAAGCAGAGCAGCCTGACGAATGACGGCGGCCACATCGCGGCGCAGAGCCTGAACGTCAAAGCCGACAGCCTCAGCAATCAGGCGGGCGAAATCTACGCCCAAGGTGCGTTGAGCAGCCAACTGAAGACCCTCGACAACAGGCACGGCAGCCTGATCGGCGGCCAAGGCGTTGACCTGACGGTCAGCGATACGCTGCACAACGACGGCGTGGTCGGCAGCGACGGCCAAGTGAAGCTCAGCGCTGGCAAATTGGAGAATGCGGCCGGCTCAGTCCAGGCGGGCAAGGATTTGCAGCTGACGGCGCAAAGCCTGAGCAATGCCGACAAGGGCCAAATCCTGGCGCTGGGCAAGGATGCCGCCAGCAGTCTGACGGTTGCCAATGATCTGCACAACCAAGGCAAGATCGCTGGCAACGGCCAGCTCGACCTCAACGCCGCCACCGTCGACAACGCCAAGGGCACGCTGCAAGCAGCCGGCGCGCTGAACCTGACCAAGCAAACGAGTTTGGCCAACGACGGCGGCCACATCGCGGCGCAGAGCCTGAACGTCAAAGCCGATAGCCTGAGTAACCAGGCCGGTGAGATTTATGCGCAAAACCAACTGAAGGGCGATCTGCACACGCTGAACAATGCTCAAGGCAGCCTGATCGGCGGCCAGGGCGTCGACCTGACGGTCAGCGATACGTTGCATAACGACGGCGTGGTCGGCAGCGACGGTCAGCTCAAATTGAACGCCGGCAAGCTCGACAACGTCGGCGGCAGCATTCAAGCCGGCCAAGACCTGCAACTGACGGCTAGTTCCCTGAGCAACGCCGGTCAAATCCTGGCGCTGGGCAAGGACGCCGCCAGCAGTCTGACGATCGCCAATGATCTGCACAATCAAGGCAAGATCGCTGGCAACGGCCAGCTCGACCTCAACGCCGCCTCCGTCGACAACGCCAAGGGCACGCTGCAAGCGGCGGGTCAGCTCAATCTGACCAAGCAGAGCAGCCTGACGAATGACGGCGGCCACATCGCGGCGCAGAGCCTGAACGTCAAAGCCGACAGCCTGAGCAATAAAGAAGGCGAAATCTACGCCCAAGGTGCGTTGAGCAGCCAACTGAAGACCCTCGACAACACGCACGGCAGCCTGATCGGCGGCCAAGGCGTTGACCTGACGGTCAGCGATACGCTGCACAACGACGGCGTGGTCGGCAGCGACGGCCAAGTGAAGCTCAGCGCTGGCAAATTGGAGAATGCGGCCGGCTCCATCCAGGCGGGCAAGGATTTACAGCTCAGCGCCAGCAGCCTGAGCAATGCCGACAAGGGCCAGATATTCGCGCTGGGCAAGGACGCCGCCAGCAGTCTGACGGTTGCCAATGATCTGCACAACCAAGGCAAGATCGCCGGCAACGGCCAGCTCGACCTCAACGCCGCCACCGTCGACAACGCCAAGGGCACGCTGCAAGCAGCCGGTGCGCTGAACCTGACCAAGCAAACGAGTTTGGCCAACGACGGCGGCCACATCGCGGCGCAGAGCCTGAACGTCAAAGCCGACAGCCTCAGCAATAAAGAAGGCGAAATCTACGCCCAAGGTGCGTTGAGCAGCCAACTGAAGACCCTCGACAACACCCACGGCAGCCTGATCGGCGGCCAGGGCGTCGACCTGACGGTCAGCGATACGCTGCACAACGACGGCGTGGTCGGCAGCGATGGCCAGCTCAAATTGAACGCCGGCAAGCTCGACAACGTCGGCGGCAGCATTCAAGCCGGCCAAGACCTGCAACTGACGGCTAGTTCCCTGAGCAACGCCGGTCAAATCCTGGCGCTGGGCAAGGACGCCGCCAGCAGTCTGACGATCGCCAATGATCTGCACAACCAAGGCAAGATCGCCGGCAATGGCCAGCTCGACCTCAACGCCGCCACCGTCGACAACGCCAAGGGCACGTTGCAAGCGGCCGGTCAGCTCAATCTGACCAAGCAGAGCAGCCTGACGAATGACGGCGGCCACATCGCGGCGCAGAGCCTGAACGTCAAAGCCGACAGCCTCAGCAATCAGGCGGGCGAAATCTACGCCCAGGGTGCGTTGAGCAGTCAACTGAAGAGCCTCGACAACACCCACGGCAGCCTGATCGGCGGCCAAGGCGTCGACCTGACGGTCAGCGATACGTTGCATAACGACGGCACCCTAGGTAGCGACGGTCAGCTCAAATTGAACGCCGGCCAGCTCGACAACGTCGGCGGTAGCATCCAAGCCGGCAAGGATTTACAGCTCAGCGCCAGCAGCCTGAACAATGCCGACAAGGGCCAAATCCTGGCGCTGGGCAAGGACGCCGCCAGCAGTCTGACGATCGCCAATGATCTGCACAACCAAGGCAAGATCGCCGGCAACGGCCAGCTCGACCTCAACGCCGCCACCGTCGACAACGCCAAGGGCACGCTGCAAGCAGCCGGCGCGCTGAACCTGACCAAGCAAACGAGTTTGGCCAACGACGGCGGCCACATCGCGGCGCAGAGCCTGAACGTCAAAGCCGACAGCCTCAGCAACCAAGCGGGCGAAATCTACGCCCAAGGTGCGTTGAGCAGCCAACTGAAGACCCTCGACAACACCTACGGCAGCCTGATCGGCGGCCAGGGCGTCGACCTGACGGTCAGCGATACGTTGCATAACGACGGCACCCTAGGTAGCGACGGTCAGCTCAAATTGAACGCCGGCCAGCTCGACAACGTCGGCGGTAGCATCCAAGCCGGCAAGGATTTACAGCTCAGCGCCAGCAGCCTGAACAATGCCGACAAGGGCCAAATCCTGGCGCTGGGCAAGGATACGGCCAGCAGCCTGACTGTGTCGGGCGAACTGCACAACCAAGGCAAGATCGCCGGCAACGGCCAGCTCGATCTCAACGCCGCCACCGTCGACAACGCCAAGGGCACGCTGCAAGCGGCGGGTCAGCTCAATCTGACCAAGCAGAGCAGCCTGACGAATGACGGCGGCCACATCGCGGCGCAGAGCCTGAACGTCAAAGCCGACAGCCTGAGCAACCAAGCGGGCGAAATCTACGCCCAGGGTCAACTCAGCAGCCAACTGAAGACCCTCGACAACACCCACGGCAGCCTGATCGGCGGCCAGGGCATCGACCTGACGGTCAGCGATACGTTGCATAACGACGGTACCCTAGGTAGCGATGGCCAAGTGAAGCTCAGCGCCGGCAAATTGGAGAATGCAGCCGGTTCAATTCAAGCCGGCAAGGATTTACAGCTCAGCGCCAGCAGCCTGACCAACGCCGACAAGGGCCAGATATTAGCGCTAGGGAAGGACGCGGCGAGCAGCCTGAATGTGTCGGGCGAGCTGCACAACCAAGGCAAGATCGCCGGCAATGGCCAGCTCGACCTCAACGCCGCCATCGTCGACAACGCCAAGGGCACGCTGCAGGCAGCCGGCGCGCTGAACCTGACCAAGCAAACGAGTTTGGCCAACGACGGCGGCCACATCGCGGCGCAGAGCCTGAACGTCAAAGCGGACAGCCTGAGCAACCAGGCCGGCGAGATTTATGCGCAAAACCAACTGAAGGGCGATCTGCACACGCTGAACAATGCTCAAGGCAGCCTGATCGGCGGCCAGGGCGTCGACCTGACGGTCAGCGATACGCTGCACAACGACGGCGTGGTCGGCAGCGATGGCCAGCTCAAATTGAACGCCGGCCAGCTCGACAACGTCGGCGGCAGCATCCAAGCCGGCAAGGATTTACAGCTCAGCGCCAGCAGCCTGACCAACGCCGACAAGGGCCAGATATTAGCGCTAGGGAAGGACGCGGCGAGCAGCCTGAATGTGTCGGGCGAGCTGCACAACCAAGGCAAGATCGCCGGCAATGGCCAGCTCGACCTCAACGCCGCCATCGTCGACAACGCCAAGGGCACGCTGCAGGCAGCGGGTCAGCTCAACCTGACCAAGCAAAGCAGTTTGCTGAACGACGGCGGCCATATTGCGGCGCAGAGTTTGAGCGTCAACGCCGACAGCCTGAGCAACCGAGGCGGCGACATCCGTCAGACGGGTCAAGGAGCGGCGCAGCTGCAAATCGGCCATGGCTTCAATAATCAGCAAGGCAACGTATTGAGCAATGGCGGTTTGAACATTGTCGCCGGCAGCCTGGATAACCATCAGGGGATGATAGGCAGCCAGGGTGCGCAGCAGCTGACCCTGACGCAGGACGTGAACAATCAGGGCGGCACCTTGGCTAGCGGCCAGTCGCTCACTCTGAAGCTGGGCGGCGCGTTGGGCAACGGCCAAGGGCAGTTGCAGGGCAGCAGCCTGCAGATCAACGCGGCCAGTCTGGATAACCGTGGCGGCAGCATGAAGGCGCTGGGCAACGAGGCTAACGCGCTGGTCTTGAGCGGCAAGTTGGATAACTCCGCCGGCGGCTTGTTGGCCAGCAATGGCCAACTGACCTTGCAAGCCAATCAGTTGGACAACAGCGGAGGTGTGCTGCAGAGCGCCGCCCTGCTGCATGCGCAGGTGGCGCAAGACGCGCAAAACCGAGATGGCAAACTGCAGGCCAGCCAACTGCAGTTAAGCGCTTCCAGCCTGGGCAATCAGCACGGAGTGATAGCGCAAGCTGGGGAAGGCCTGGCCACGCTGGAAGTCCGCGGCCAGCTCGACAATAGCGGCCAAGGCAAGATCACGTCTGGTGGACAATTGCAGGTTACGGCAGGCGATATCAACAACAGCCAGGGCGTGCTGAGCAGCCAGGGCGATTTGACTCTGCGCGGCGGCGCGCTGAACAACCAGCAAGGCACGCTGGGCAGCCAGGCAGGCTTGAGCTTGACAGCCAGCCAGCTGGACAACGGCGGCGGCTTGCTGCAAGCCGGGCAGACGCTGCAGCTGGATAGCGGAAGCCTGAGCAATGCCGGCGGCAAGATACTGGCGCTGGGCGGCGGCGACAGCCGGATCACGCTGAGCGGCCAACTGAGCAACGGCGGCCAGATAGCCGGCAACGGCAACTGGCAGTTGAAGTCGCAGCGCTTCGACAACAGCGGCGGCAGCGTGTACAGCCAGGGCAATCTGACGGTCAACACCGCGTCCCTGGCCAATACGGGCAGCTTGCTGGCGGGGCAGGATTTGGCTTTGAGCCTGCAGGGCGATTTCGTCAACAACGCCGGCACCCAGCTGCAGGCCAATCGCAATCTCAGCATCAGCGCCAGCGGCAATTTGGTGAACAACGGCCAGCTGCAAAGCAGCGGCAACCTTAGCCTGACGGGCCTCAACTGGACCAATAACGGCAGCGTCAATATCGGCGGCACGCTGAGCACCCAGCTCAGCCAGGGCTTGTACAACTACGGCAGCCTGGGCGCCGGCGCGCTGGATCTACATGCCGCCAGCCTTACCAACACCGCCTCCATGACCGCCGGCGACATCGCCATCCAGGCCGGCAGCTTGGATAACAGCGGCGGTAAGGCGGTATTGGCCTCGGCCGGCAATATGGCGCTGAATATCGGCGGCACGCTGAACAACCATGACGGCGCCTGGTTATACAGCCAGGGCGATATGCATATTGGGCGAGATGGCGCATCCGTGGGACAGGTGATCAATCACATAGCCACGCTGCAGTCGGATGGTAATATGTTTATTGATGCCGGGCGGGTGAGTAATGAGTCGAATCCGGTTACAGTGACTCAGAGTTCGAGTCAAAACTCAACAAGTAAGACCTTGTTGACTCCATATGGCGAAGCCACAATTAGTAGTCCTGGAAGCTCAAGACGTGGATCTTCTTATAATCTTACTAAATTGCAAAATGGTGACAACTCGGTCGTTACTTTTGATTATAACAGTGGTTGCTCTGAGCAAGGGTGTGGAGTTTATGATGCGCAGTTCTTTAGATTAAATATTATTAGGGATGATTCTGTAAAACATATCATTACAGTAGTTGCTGATTATGATCTTGACATGCTGGATGATAGTGCTTCGTCATACATTCATGGTGGGAAGCGTGATGGTGAGAGGACGATAGGTTCGAGATGGTCCCATTTAATTTTGCCGGGAGGTAAGCCTCAGCAGGTTTATTATTTTGGCACTCCTAGTAATGGATCATATTCGGTGTTTGGGTTTGATTTTGGCAAGACTCCGTATGATCCAAATGTAAATTTGCTTCCAAAAGAAATGGCGAGTTTGGCTGTTGCAGGGAGAGATGAAGTGGCGAGAGACGGGGAGCAGTCACGTACCACTGTTACCCGTGTTTCAGTAGACGTTGCCAGCGGCTTAACGAATCCCGGCCGTATTCTGGTTGGTGGTAGCATGAGTGTTAAATCCAGTGATGTAGCTAATACCTATAGCTCCATCTCTGTTGGCGGTACTATAAATATGCTAGCCGGTAATCAAGTGAGGAATACTGGCCAGCCGCTGTTAAAAACTACAACAACCACAACGCAGAGTAATTATGCCTGGGGAAGAACCGATAGCCCGACGGTTGAAACACATACTGAGGTTTTAGGCTCCCTCGACGCTACAGTCGTCTCCAACCAGCACATGAGCTTGCAAGCCCCCACCATTGTCAATGGCAAGGGTGTGTCGGGTGTGGATGCCAAGGCGCTGCAGTCGACCTTGTCCAATATCCACGTCATGTTCGACAAGGCGCAAGGCGGCGGTGTGACTGGCGCTGGGGAGCAGAGCGCGGCTTCCGGCCAGGCGCTGCAAGGCCAGGTGGACCAAGCTCAGGGCGGTCAACTGAATGGCAAGGTGGACCAAGCCAATGGCCAGGCGCTGGGCGGTCAAACTCAAGACAAGCTGTCCGGCCAGGCGCTGCAAGGCCAGGTGGACCAAGCTCAGGGCGGTCAACTGAATGGCAAGGTGGACCAAGCCAATGGCCAGGCGCTGGGCGGTCAAACTCAAGACAAGCTGTCCGGCCAGGCGCTGCAAGGCCAGGTGAGCCAAGCCAAGGGCGATCAACTAAACGGCAGCGTGAGCCAGGCTAGCGGCAAGGCCTTGGGCGGCCAGGCGCAAGATAAGCTGTCCGGCCAGGCGCTACAAGGCCAGGTGGATCAAGCCAAGGGCGATCAACTGAACGGCAGCGTGAACCAGGCCAATGGCCAGGCCTTGGGCGGCCAAACTCAAGACAAACTGTCCGGCCAAGCCTTGCAAGGCCAGGTGAACCAAGCCAAGGGTGATCAACTGAACGGCAGCGTGAACCAGGCCAATGGCCAGGCCTTGGGCGGTCAAGCTCAAGACAAGCTGTCTGGCCAGGCTTTGCAGGGCCAAGTGGACCAAGCTCAGGGCGGTCAACTGAATGGCAAGGTGGGCTCAGCCAGCGGCCAGACGTTGAATGGCCAAAAGCAGGACAAACTGACCGGCCAGGCTTTGCAGGGCCAAGTGGACCAAGCTCAGGGCGGTCAACTGAATGGCAAGGTGGGCTCAGCCAGCGGCCAGGCTTTGCAGGGCCAGGTGAACCAAGCCAAGGGCGACCAACTGAACGGCAGCGTGAACCAGGCCAATGGCCAAGCCTTGGGCGGCCAAACTCAAGACACGCTGTCTGGGCAGGCCTTGCAGGGCCAAGTGAACCAAGCTCAGGGTGGCCAGCTGAATGGCAAGGTGGATCAAGCCAATGGCCAGGCCTTGAATGGCCAGGTAGACCAGGCGCAGGGGAGCAATATGCCTGTGCAAACTCTTTTGGTATCGACGCTATCCAAAGGACCTACCCACGATCCGATTCTTGTTGATCCGGCGGCAAATTTAAATAAGCCATATCAGTCGGTGCCGGCACAGCGGAACATTGTTCTGGAATCTGCTGGCACCAAGGCAGGCAACCCGGTGGCTGGCGGCTACACCGTGCCGGACAACGGTCTGTATCACGCCCAGACGGCGCCGCAACAACCTTATCTGGTGGAAACCAATCCTCAATTCACGCAATACAATAACTTTGTTTCGTCGGATTACCTGCTCAAGCAGCTGAACTATGACCCGCGCAAGGTGGAAAAGCGCTTGGGCGATGGCTTTTACGAACAGCAGATGGTCAG
The DNA here is from genome assembly GCF_008275125.1 of Chromobacterium paludis. Classification (NCBI taxonomy): domain Bacteria; kingdom Pseudomonadati; phylum Pseudomonadota; class Betaproteobacteria; order Neisseriales; family Chromobacteriaceae; genus Chromobacterium; species Chromobacterium paludis. The sequence continues at coordinate 1,669,947 of NZ_CP043473.1, read as the reverse complement.
CAAGGCCATCACCGATATGACTGGCAAGCGCTTCCTGTCCGGTTACGGCAGCGCCATGCAGCAATACCAGCAATTGATGAGCAATGGCACGCAATACGCCCAGAAGTTCCAGCTGACGCCGGGAATGGCTCTGTCCGCGGAACAGATGGCCAAGCTGACATCGGACATGGTGTGGCTGGTGAAACAGAACGTGGGCGGCCAGGACGTGCTGGTGCCCATGGTCTATCTAGCCAAGGCGGACGAGCAATCCCTGCGTGGCCAGGGCGCGGTGCTGGCCGGCAACAGCATGACGCTGCAGGCCGATGGCGATTTGGTCAATAACGGCACGCTGAAGAGCGATACCGCGCTGCTGGCGCTGGCCAACAATATCCGCATCGAGGGCGGCAAGGTGCAGGCAGGCGGCGACTTGGGCCTGAGCGCCCAGCAAAACCTAGTAGTGACAGACGACGCGCAGCACAGCCAGGCGGGCAGCAGTATCCAGGCGGGCGGAGATTTGCGGCTGCAGGCCGGCAATGACCTGAAGCTGCAAGCGGTGGATGTGAAAGCAGGCGGCGACGCCAGCTTGCTGGCGGGCCATGATCTGGACATCGCCAGCCGCGAAACCCGCTACAACCTGGGCGATAGCAATCGCTACAGCAGCTTCCAGTACCAGCAGGTGGACCACGTCGGCAGCCTGCTGAACATCGGCGGCAATTTGATGCTGAGCGCCGACAACAATCTGACTCTGTCCGGCAGCAGCGCCAAGGCCGGCGGCAGAGTGCAGGCCCTGGCCGGCAACAGCCTGACCCTGGAATCCACGCTGGACAGCAAGCACGGCGCCGGCAACTGGTGGGGCGGCGGCTACGATACCTTGAGCCAGAGCCATAACGCCTCGCTGCTGCAGGGCGGCGGCGATGTGCTGCTCAAAGCCGGCGGCGACCTGAGCCTGATCGGCTCCGCCGCCCAATCCAGCGGCGGCAGCCTGACCGCCCTGGCCGGCAAACAACTGACGCTGCAGAGCGAGATCAATACCAACCATGATATCGGCTACGGCTGGGGCAACAGCCATAACTGGCAGACCGACAGCCTGGCCGCGGCCAGCTTGTCCAGCAAGGGAGACCTGCAGCTGCATGCCGATGGCGACGCGCTGCTCAATGGTGCCAGCCTGGCCAGCGGCGGCAAGCTCACGCTGTCTGCAGACAACGACATCAAGCTGGGGGCGGTCGCCACGGAAAGCCGCAACGACAATACCTGGGGCGAAAATGTCCGTAACAGCTACGACCTGACCCAGCACGGCACCACCGTGCAAGGCGAGGGCGGGCTGCTCCTGAACGCTGGGCGCGACATCAGCACTCAGGCGGCCAATCTCACCAGCAATGGGCAAGAGGCTTTGATCGCCGGACGCGACGTCAATCTGGGCAGCGCCCAAGAGCAGCACAGCGATTACAGCAAGACCGTCCGCCACTCCAGCGGCTGGTTCAGCAGCAGCACGACCACCGACATCGTCGCCCACGACAGCACGCATGAGGCGGGCAGCACGGTTTCGGCCAATACCGTCATCCTCAAGGGCCAGCGCGACATCAACATCCACGCCAGCCAGGTGGCGGGCAGCGGCGACGTGACGCTGGATGCCGGCCGCAATCTCAACATCACCTCTGGCACCGATACCAACCGCCTGTTCCAGTACCACAAAGAGGAGACCTCCGGCCTCTTCTCCGGCGGCGGCCTGGGCTTCACCATCGGCAGCAAGGAACTGACGCAGCAGCTGGACGGCGCCGGCACCACCCAAAGCCAGAACCGCAGCCTGGTGGGCAGCATCGGCGGCAATCTCAGCCTCAAAACCGGGGACACCCTCACCCTGCAGGGCAGCGATGTCACCGCAGGCGGCGACCTGTACCTGGACACCAAGAAACAGAACCTGGACGCGGCCGTAGACACCTGGCACAGCGTGCAGAAGACGGAGAGCAAATCCAGCGGCCTGACCGTGCAACTGACCAGTCCCTTGATCAGCGGCGTGCAGGCCATGGCTTCCGCTGCGGATACGGCAGTCAAGAGCAAGGATGATCGCGTCAAGGCCTTGTCCACCGCCACCGCCGCGCTGGCTGGCTACAACAGCTATACCGCCTATCAGCAGGCGAAGAAAGGCACCGATCCGGGCAAACAAGGTTATGGGGTTAAACTGAGCATTTCAGTGGGCGGCAGCCATAGCGAAAGCACCACCGTCAGCGACAGCCATACCGAAAGCGGCAGCCTGCTCAAGTCCGGCGGCACGCTGGTGGACCTGGCGCACGGCGCAGGGCTGGACAGCACCATCACCGGCAAGGGCGCGCAGTTCGTCGCGGGCAAAGACCTCACCCTGCAGGCCGAAGGCGACATCAAGCTGCTGGCAGCCAAGAGCACCAGCAGCGAGCACACCACCAGCCATTCCAGCAGCGGCGGCGTGGGCATCGCCATCGGTATGGAAAAGGGCAAGGGCGCGTTTGCCGGCATCAACGCCAACGCCAGCATGAGCCGCGGCCATGTGGACGGCAACGGCAGCCAGTATCAGTTGAGCGAACTGAACGCCGGCGGCAAGCTGAATCTGGTGTCCGGCGGCAACGTCACGTTGCAAGGCATCGCCAAGGGCCAGCAAGTGGTGGGCGACATCGCCGGAGACCTCAAGCTGGACAGCCTGCAGGATACCAGCACCTATCACAGCCTGAATCAATCGATCAGCGCCGAAGGCACTTATAATGGCGGCTTCAGCGGCTCGGTCAGCCTCAGCCAGCAGAAAATGGACGCCGACTACGCCAGCGTGCAGCGCCAGTCCGGGATAAAAGCCGGCAACGGCGGCTTCCAGCTCAAGGTTGGCGGCATCACCACCTTGAACGGCGCAGCCCTCGCCAGCAGCGACAAGGCCGTGGCCGATGGCAAAAACAGCCTGCAAACCGGCGCGTTGGTGCTCAAGGATCTGGAAAACCACGCCGACTTCACCGCCAGCAGCATCAGCGTCACCGCCGGCACCGGTGGCGTGTCCGGCATGGCCATGGCTGCGTCGGACCACGACAAGAGCACCACCCGGGCCGGCATCAGCGGCGGCAGCCTCACCATCACCAATAACGCGCTGCAGGAAGCGCAAACCGGCCAAACCGCGTCCCAGGCCGCAGCCGGCACCAACCGCAATGTCAGCAGCGACAAGGACGGTAGCGGCAAGCTGGCCAACAACTTCGACGCCAATCAGGTGCAAGGCCTGTTTGACGCGGCCAGTGCCTTGAATCAGCAGGTGGGCACTTTCATCTCCAACAAGATGCAAGCGGCCAAGGAGGCGAAGGAGGCGTTGAAGCGCGCGGAAGACAACGGTCTGTCGAAGAACAGCGATGAGTACCATAAGCTTCAGCAAGAGGCTATCGACACCGAGGAGGATGCCGCCAAGTGGGCGCCAGGCAGCCGCAGAGGACAGGTAATCACTGCGGTAATGGCCGGCATCACCGGCAATCTGGGCAACAGCCTTGCCGGCATGGCCCAGAACGCCGGCATCGCTTACCTGCAGGGACTGGGCGCGCAGGAAGTGAAAAAGCTGGCGGATCAGTTGGAGAAAGACCAAAACCCCACGGTAGAAAGCGAAACCGTCCGCGCGGTGTTGCACGCTGCATTGGCTTGCGCCGGCGCGAGCGCCAGCGGCCAGAGCTGCGGCGCGGGGGCGGCGGGCGGCGCGGCCAGCGTGGCGCTGAACAACGCGCTGGACGCCATCCAGCATACCAATCCCGATAAGATGACGGCGGAAGAGAAGCTGCAGCGGGAAAACCTGGTCAGCGGCCTGCTGGCGGGCGTGGCGGCCGGCACCGGCGGCGCGAACACGGCCGCGACGACGGTGAATGCGGCGAAGATCGAATTGGAGAACAACTCATTAACTAGCGCGAAGCAACAGAGTATCATTGATAAAATTGCGCGTGGAGATGCGGCTGCTAAACATAGGCTGCAGGCAGCGGCTTGTGCGTTGCTAAAGTGCTCAGCACAATTCTTGCCAGACTCTAAAGAATATAAGTTTTACTTGTCCTTAGAGAAAGAAGGTGCGCGATATGGGAAAGAGCAGCAAGAATTGCGTGATTATCACGAGACTATAGTTGATACAGCAAGTTATGGTGGAGTTTTACGAAAAACGGAACTGTCCGACAAGTTTACACAGAACAAAGAGGCGGATAGTCGTTACTTGGCAACCGAGGGGGCTGCCAGAGAGCTTCATGATAACCTTAAAAAGTATGGGCTGGATTTTAGCGCGGATGATATCAAGCAAGGGTTGAATCTGATTCCGATTGCGGGTGTTGTCTTTGGGTCAACCAAAAATGTGGGAGGAGTTTCTTCCGAGCTATCGGAGCTCAGTCAGACAGAGAAGACGATCCAGCAGGTTGAGAAAGTTGGTGAGGAGGTTGGTGCTACTCGGCTAATAGGTGGTTCTGCAAACTCCGTGGAGCAGGTTGCGAATGCATCTAGCAAGCCGAGTTGGTTGGTTAATCTAGATAAAGGGAATCAGTTCAACAAGCAGCAAGCGGCTGCGTACCCATATAACGAAGTGTATATAGAAAATCCAGTTGGTGGTTACTACCGTTTGGATTCGTACAATCCCATTTCGGGTGAGATTGTCTCAAGAAAATATACGCAACTTTCTGATATACAACCATCTACGGCGAATAATTATATAAATGAAATTGCTAACAAGTATCCGACAGGTGCAACTATTGCTAATGTGCCATCCAGTGGGAACCTGGCGGGGCAATCATTGAACGGGGTTTATATACTGGAAGTCCCTGTTCAGATTAATCCAGTACCTCAAAGCGTAATCAATTCAGCCAATAAGGCTGGAGTCGTAATTAGGGACTCTGCAGGAAAGGTGTACAATTGATAAAAATACAATATTGTAAATCATGGTTTCGTCACTCAAAAAAACCGATTGATCCATTGAGTGAGCAGGATGCTGAAAAGCTGCATACTGACGGTGAAACATATACTGCCATTGTTGAGATGTCGGGTAAGCCTTTTTGTTATTTAAATGTCGCTAGAGAGTTTATTGCGGTCACATTTTTTGATGATCAATTGCGAGAAAGGCTTGAGTATCATTTCAAGAAAATATCGCAAGATGATTTGTTTTTGACAATGGCTATATATAGGGATTTTTTAGATGACAAGCCTCTTGTGACGGGTGGTGCATCATATATTTTTCAGCAAGATGGTTCGTTACACATAAAGCATGAAAAATTTAACCCCCATTCTGTCGAGGCTGCTACTGGTGAGTTTGATCCAAGTAAGAATTATCAAAAATATCCAACGTTTGGTCATTATTCTGATTTGATAAAAATAGATAGATGAAGTATAGCCCCTGCTTTGTGTTGGAGATTTCGTCTCCGTTCTGCTGCTTGCCTTGATGCTGATTTCGTGATTGGCGGGGTGCGCAGTTGCAAGTATTTAACACAAGATCATCAGTACTCCCCGATGATACTATTCAATAAAGCCCCGGAATGCTGGGGCTTAATGTGATGGTCAGCCTGACCTAAATGCCTCAGCAGGCGTCAAACCTGCTGAGGCATTTTTTCTTCTTCGGGGAGAGCATCATGGCAACCGTCACACTCATCGGTCTGGATATCGGCAAGCACAGCTTTCATCTGATTGGGCACGACCCGCGCGGCAACCCGGTCCTCCTTCTCCACCAGGTTGCCGCGGCTGTCGTAGCGGTAGTGGCGGCCGGCGTATTGGCTGAGCAGGTTGCCCATCAGGCTGTTGTCCTGATGGCCGTCGGCGGCCGGGGCGTTGTCCAGCAAATTGCCGGCCGGGTCGAAGTTGAAGTTCTCCACGCCCTTGGGGGTGGCGGCCTCCAGCAGGCGGCCCACCGGGTCATAGCGGTAATTCAGTTGGCCGCTGCGGCTGTCAGCGATACCGGTGAGCTGGCTGGCGGAGTCGTACTGGTACTGGCGGCTCCATTGCGTGGCGCCCATCAGCCGCTGGCTGGAGAGGCGGCCGGCCTTGTCGTAGGCCAGGGTCTGCTGCAGCGCATTGCCCAACATGCGCTGGGTTTCGCGGTGCAGCTTGTCGCGCTCCAGGTTGAAGATGTCGCGCTGGCCGAACAGCAGGCCGTGCACGTGGCCGCTGCCGTAATCGCGACAAACAGATAACGGCAGGAGGTTTCATCCGGCATCTGCGGCAAGTATTTGACATCAATATGGAAATAGCCGGGGTCGTAAGCCTGGAACGGCTTGCTGGTTTTGACCGCAGCAGCCGGTTCCAGGTCGCGCAAACTGCCCACGCCATGGCGGCGCAGGCAACGATCCAACCCAGACCGCGAGACGGCGGGATTCAGGAACTCGCGGATCACCACCGGCAAGTCATCCAGTCCCAGCTTGAGGATTTTGCGTAGTTCGACAGCGATGCGTTCCTGAGCCGGCGTAAGCGTAGTCTGCAGCCGGTGCGCCGTATGGGAACGATCTTCGACGCTATCCCGGCTCTTCCATTTGCGGATGGTGTCAATGGTGACGTTGTAGCGAGCGGCCAGCTCGGCCAGGGTGCCGGTCGCTTGCCGAATTTCCTGACGGATGGCCGGAGTGGTGCGGGCTTGTTTGTGCAATTTGACGATCATGTTGTCTGGGCCTTGAGCGTTTCCAGAAGCTTACCCAAACCCTCGCGAGCCAGGGTGAGTTTCCAGAGGCGTTTACTCAGATAATCGTCCGGGATGCAACACCGATGGCTGCCCGCCCGGTCCTACGCCCATCAATTTGTTGTAGCGTCCATTTTTAGCCCAGCCTTGCTCCTGTTTCATCGTAGCCAGCAGAACTTTAGGATTCAGTTTGTAGTTCTGCGCCGCCTTATAGACCAGTTCGCTAGACTTGTAGGTATCGACCAACGTGGCATTGTTTGTCTTGAGAATGCTGGTGATTTGTTCCTGATTGCATGCCGTTCGCGTGCGAAAGTACCTGGGGTGCATATGTCCAACTACACCAAGTTCTCTGCCGAATACTGGCCGGCATTGGAACCGGCCAGCGTTTTATCGGCATACAATTGCAGCGTGTCCCAGCTTATAGCGATATTGGCATCTTATCGATGGTCAGATGCCACTTTTGTATGGCGGCGAAAAGACTGCTCAATAGTAACAGTTGATAAAACTGGATTCGTATGATGGCTTCAGTGCGGTACACATGAATAAAGCATGTTATATTTGTGAGTTACCTTAAGCAAATAATATTTTATTTTTCACCGCAGGCTTTGATAACTTTATGCTGAGCCTCTTCGCCATTTTTTTTCGTGAAGTTCAACCTCAACGTGCCATCCTGATCGAATTTTGCATGGATAGTTGAAAAGATGACCGCTGACTGAGTGTAAAAATTGAATCTCTTGTCATTGTATTTGGCATGCCAGAGAGAAGGATCTTGGATTTTGCCAAAAATTGAATAAGTGGCGATGCCGTCATCTATCGGGATGAGCACACACGATCGTTTAGGATTGATAGCCAGTACGTCATGAATATCTTTTGAAACTCCTTTCCCCTTTGTATAGAAAAAGCTGACAGAGCAAGGGCTCCCGCAAGAAAATGAGACTTGGGCAAGGCTTGTCGTAAGCCATTTAGCCGAAACTGTGTTGGTCGGGACATCCTGAAAGAAAAAATGTTTTTCCCCTCCAGTTTCAATCCATGCCGAGCAGCTAGTTTCCCTGCAGTTGTAAATAAGAGTTTCTTTTTTATCTGGTGATGGTGTTCTATTTTCCTCTGCGAAAGCTGAGAAAGATAGCAATAGCATTATTGAAAAAATTACTAGCGTTTTCATTATCTCTCCTTATGGTGCGCCACTATCTTCTAGGTAGGATTGAAGAAATGATTTATTTTCTCCAACCAAATTACCTATTTCAATGCTGATACTATTTTCATTATTTAAAGGTCTGGTCCATCCAACTCTTTTTGTGGTGGATTTTGTGCTGTCAAGTGCATAGCCTTTCCCATTTTTATTTTGTATGCTCTTTAGCAGTGCGAGATATTTATTGCTTGGTGCAAGTAGGCCAAAGTAATTGCTTGTGGTTTTATTGTTTTTGATTTCTTCATTGAATCCTAGAGTGTAGTCTTCGTTGCTGATTGTACAGCGATAGATGTTTTGATAGTTTTTTTGGAATAGATAACTATCTTTCCCATTGTCTGCTTTGCAGTTTTCTTTTATTTTTCTGATGAAACTGCTGCTCGATTTCCCAACAGTATTTTTCGACTGTGAGACTAAAGAGTAAAGTTCTTTCTGGCTAAGATCTGCTGCGATTGCTGTGGTTGATGTTGAGTAAATGGCAGTTATAATAAAGTAGGAGGTTGTTTTTCTAATCATCTGCGGCATCCAGGGTTGCAGTTGGGTTAATTAAGTCGCTTCTTCTTCGAAATGGTTTAGAGCCATTGGAGAGTGTGGCTTTGATAACAGAATCTGAGGAGTTATACATTTCAAAATGCAGCATGCATTGTTTGTACTTTTCTCCACTCGGCATGATTAGCTGGCCAACTTTGGCTATGGTTTGTCCACGTTTAATGGTGTCTCCAACTTTGACTACAATACTTTCTGGGTCTACTTCACCATATCGTACGATAAAACCATCATGGTCAATGCTGACTTCGTTGGTCTTCCAGTAAAAACCGTGTGTAAAGACCACCTTTCCATCGGCCACTGCTCGAATTGGTGTTCCAGCGGCTGCGTATATATCACAACCCGCGTGTTTTCTAGAATTTGATCGATTATGACCAAATTCTCCAGGGGTGCCTGGCTTGTAGCTTTTTCTATTGTGGCCAGCGATAGGGAATAGAATTTTTGCGATCGAGGTCGAGTCGGATTTGGTTCTTCCGATAGTTTCATTCGGATGGCCATCCTCATTTCGATGAGATAGCACCTCATGAGTGCTATGCGCTGCAGGAGGAGGTGCCGTCTTCGCAGATTTTTTCTCTGGTGTTTCCTTATTTTTCTTCGGTGGTAATTTTAGCTCTTGCCCAACGGTAATGCTATTCGGATTATTGATTTTGTTTGCTTTGCATATCTCAGCAATGCTGGTGCTATATAACATAGCTATCTTGGAGAGCGTTTCTCCCTTTTTAACGATATGCGATGTGGTGCTCTTAGGTACGGGCTTGCCAATGTGTTTTTCTGTCTGAGAATTGTGTGCAATTTTATTGCGAATGATGTCTATCGCAATTTCAGCTGCTGTGATGGCTTCATCATAAACTTTTACAAGTTCTCCTTTCGAATTTTTAACCCAAAGCTTGAACTGTTCGCCAATCTTGTCGGTCAGAATGACTGGCAATTCTCCATCTTTATTAGTCTTAAGATTTTTTTCAAATTTTCCGACGGTAAATTTGACCTCGCGATTGGCGATAGGATGGTCAACACGACGGATTCGGACCTTTAATTTCGCGACGTCTTTGTACCGGAAAAATTTGAAATCATCTTTTTCAGCGCCAGAAACCTGTACTTCTTCTAGCAGGGAGAAATTCCAGGAGGGGGTCTTTTTATAAAGCTTCTCTTGTGCTTTGGGGCTGTAGTATAAAACTGCTCTTTTGGCATTGTCGGCGGCGTTACCCGCATAGATAGGCGCGACGGACGACTTTAGTAAATCAATTTTACCAGAATGCGGTGTGGCCATGCCATTGACAAGGTAGTTATACGCTTCTTGGTACGGTTTGTTTTTCTGAGTATAGGCGTCAAAGCCAGTATTTTTGACAATGTCTGCAGGAGTTTTGTATTTCTTCCACTCGCGGCCTTGCTTAATGCGGTTCATTATCACGTTAGCGATGGCTTGCCACGATGCTGTGCTTTGTCCAGCCGCCTCGCCATAGATGGTGGCAACAAATACATAAAAATCGTTATCTTCAGTCATGGCTATCAATCAGGTTGATGACTTCGTCTTCGTCAGTATCTTCGGCAAAATAATGATGATCTTTTATCACCGACCATGGTTCTTTTACATTCTCGACAATAAGAGTGAGGTTTTGGTGTAATTCTGAATAAACCCTGTCGGTTTCACCGGATTTGGAAAGTGTGCCTGTCAACAGCGTCTTATTGTTTGAAGGGTCGATATAGGTGTATTTGAGACTAGCTGAATGATTGGCACCGGATAGTAGATTCATCATCAATTGGTTGATGGAAATTTGCTTGCTGGTTTTTTGCTCCTCAGCAAGCGACATGGCCGGGAATGCTATTTTCAATTGCGCCGGCCCGCTCAAGCTGTGGCTAGCCCCCTTCACGCTGACCGCACTGGGGCAGTGGATTTCGATATTGCCGCCGGCGATGCGGATATAGCCGCCGCCGCTGGCGAGCAGGATTTCCTGGCTGGCGGCGATCTGCACCTTGCCTTTTACTGACGTGATGGTCACATCCTTATCCGCCGTCAGCTCCATAGCATCGCTCTGCGCCTGCACCTGCACTTTGCCCTTGGCGGCGATCAGCTTCAGCGCCACCTTGTCTTTCACCCCGGCCACGAACAGGCTGATGTGCTGGCCCACGTTGTGAATCCAGCGCCGGCCCGTGGTGTGGTTGGCGTCGCGCTGGGCGACCAGGTTGAGGTTGGTCCCTGCAGAGACGGTTTGGCTTTGTTCGGTCAGGGAGGCGATGCCGGCCGGGCCGGACAGGATCAGCAGCGGCTGTTGGCCGGCTTGTTCTTTCGCGGTTTTGCCGTCTTTGTCGGTGTTGCTGCCGGCTTCCCAGGCTTTGAGCGCGTCGACGTGGTGCTGCAGGTGCCCATCTGGCTTTTTGCCGGTTTTGGCGTTGTCCGGGCCGATTTCGTCGGGGCCGGTTTCCATGGTGTCGGCGAGCTGCCCGCTGGCGGTTTCGGCCAGCGCTTGGCTGAGCGACAGCGCCGCGTCGAGTTGGGATTGGGCGTGTTCGCGCGCCAGCTGTTTGCCGCCGGCGCCGTTCTGCGCTTCGGTGGACAGCAGCAGGCCGTGGGCGGCGCGGATGGCGCCGTGCTGGTCGGTGCGCAGCTCGAAACCATCGCCGCGCGGCTGGGCTTTGCCGTGGCTGCGCGGATGGGTGAGGAAGCCCTGATTCAGCTGGGTCTTGCCGGATTCGCTGGATAGTTTGGCGCGCACTTCGCCGGGGGTGTCGTCGAACAGCAGCTCGTTGTAGCCGCCGCCCTGGTGTTCTTTCGATTTGATGCCGGACAGCGTTTTGTTGGCGGGCAGCGCGCCGGCGCCGCTGAAGTCCGGCGTCGGGTGGCTGCCGTTGTACAGCACGCCAGTGATCACGGGGCGGTCAATGTCGCCTTCGATGAAGTCGACCAGCACTTCCTGGCCGATGCGCGGGATGAACTGGTGGCCGAAGCCGGCGCCGGCGCTGGGCATGGCCACGCGCAGCCAGCAGCTGGATTTGTCGTCGAGGTTGGCGCCGAACTGGGCATGTTCCTGCGGCCGTTGCCAGTGGAACTGCACCTTGATGCGGCCTTGGGCGTCGGTGTAGATCTCGTCGGCGGCTTGGTCCGTCGGTTCGGCCGGGCCGACCACGGTGGCGGTTTGCACGCCGAGCGAGGTGGGTTTGGCCTGCGCGGTGTGGGCGTAGGCCGGGGTTAGCGGGATGCCGCGGCGCTGGGCCTGGATGCGGGTGGTGAAGGGGCTCTCGCTCGCGGCGAGACGCCCCCTCTCCCCCTGCCCCTCTCCCGCGAGGGGAGAGGGGAGGAAACGACCCTTGCCAGCGCCGTTCTCTTGCAAAGCGGCGTCGGTGGCGAGCCCTGCCGCCAGCAGGCCCGGCGCGGCCAGGCTCAGTTGCTGGGCCAGGTCGGCCGGCAGGTTGTTGCGGGCGTGAAGGGTTTGGCCGGTGACGACGAATTCGCGGTCTTGCGCGCTGTCGGTTTCGTGCGCCGGGTGGTCGTCCAGGCGGAACCACTGGCCGGCGGTCAGGCCGCGCAGGGTGCCGCCGCCTTCAAATTGTTTGGCTTGCAGGTCGTAAGCCTGCTGCCGCAGCTGGGCGTAGCGGGAGAGCGGTTCGGCGCCGCCGGCGTAATACAGGCCTTGCGGGTCGTAGTCCTGCAGGGTGGATTGCAGCGCGGCGCCATCCTGGCCTTGCTCGATGCGGCTTTGATCGCCCACCTGCTGGGTGGACACCGGCTGGTAGTCGAAAGTGGCCAGCGCCACCTGGCCGGGCACGATCTGGCGCGCGGCCTGCCAGTCGGTCAGGCCGTCTTCTTCCTCGGTGGCGTCGGCGCGGTGGAAACGCGCGCGCTCGATCTGGGCCGGCGGCAGGCTGTAGACGTCGTCGAACACCACCAGCTTGACCTGGGGCGCGTCGCCGTCCACATGCTCGAAGCGCCAGGCGTAACCCTCTTCGTGCATCAGTCGCACGATGAAGTCGTAGTCGCTCTCGCGGTATTGCAGGCAGTAGCTGCGCGCATCGGCCTGGCCCACTTGCAGCGCCAGCGCCTGGCCGCGGGCGAAGGCGGGGTTGGCCTGCTGATGCTCGGTCAGGATCTGCTCGATGATCTGCGGGACGGTCAGGTCCTGGAATACGCGCGAAGTGCGGCGGTGGCGCAGCAGGGCGAACGGCGGTTCGATGGTCAGCGCGTACTTGGCGAAGCCGCCGTCCGCGCCTTCCAGCTTGGCCTGGCTGACCACGCCGCAGCGGATGGACTCGCCGCCCTGGGCGTCCTCGATGCCGATGCGGGCCGGCAGGCCAAGCAGGGTCTTCAGTTCGATGGCGCCGTCGGGCGACAGGCAGCGGACGGTGAAGCGATACGGCCGGGACACCCCTTCCTCGCCGTCCAAAGCCAGCGGCAGCAGCTGTTCGGCGGCGATGCTGCCGGCGCCGAGCGACAGCGTGAGCTGGCGGCGGTCCTGGGTGAAGGCGGAGGCGAAGCTGGCAAGGAGCTGGGAAAAGTCCATGATCTATGACATGAGCAAACACGCCCTCGCTGTGAGGGCATGAATGGATGAATTGGGGGATGGCGCATCTTAAATGCGTCAATAAGCCTGTTGCAACTGATGTCCGACAATCTTCAAAAAAACCTGCACCAAAGTACAGGTATGTCAGCAAAGCCAGACATGCTTATCGGCTGGGTTCAGGCGTGCCAGAACAAAGCCTGCGCAAACGGGGACCACAGCGCGGTGCACACGCCAGCGGCCGCCAGCGCATCGCGGACCCACTGGTTGCAGGTGGTCAACGGCGAATAGTGGCCTTGCGCCGCATAAAAGGCGTCGTTGGCGTCGTAGCGATAGGCGCTCAGCCATTGCGCCTGGCCAGCGGGCGTCTGCTGGACGCTGGATTCGATGTAGGCGGCGAGACGATGGTATTGCTCCGGCGACAACAGCAGGCGCCGCGTGTCTTTGCCCACGGTTGGTTGAGGCTGATATTCCACATGCAGCACGGCCTCGTCATGCGCCAAGGCTGCTAATGCCTTGCCCGGTGTCAAATCCGACCAGTGCTGTGTCTCCAGGAAAAAAGTGCGGCTGCCCCAGCCTACGGCGACATAAGGCGAGGCGCCAAAACGGTCTGGCCGGGCGATGTGCTGGACGGGAAAGCGGGCGCGCCAATCCACGCCTGCCGCGCTTACCGGCATGACCAGGCTGATGTGCACGCCATTGCTGTCCAGGTAAACCGGCACGCCGCTGGCGGGAGGCGCGTAGTCGCGCTGATTGGGCAAGATACCCAGCACCAGCGCGGCGGCTAAGTAGCCGGCGATCAGGATGAGAAAGCCGAGCAGGGCGCGGGGCAGGAGGCGACGGATCATGGGGAGGCGTGACGTTGAACAGCGCGCATGATGGCATTGATGCGCTTGTGATTTCAAGGCGGCGCCTTGCCATGCAAATGAAATGCGCCCCGAGTGGGGCGCATTGACATTAGTGATGCTCATGCCGATAGGCGAATACCGGTAGTTGCCATTCGCGCCATAACGCGGTCAGGCGTAAGGCCAGGCCAAAGGCGAAGCTGGCGGCAATGTTCCAATCATGTTGAATATTCATGGAGGACAGGCCCAGGTAGAGGATGGCCACCAGCAGGGATACGCTGGCATAGAGCTCGCGGCGGAACACGATGGGCACGCGGTTGCACAGCACGTCACGCAAAATGCCGCCGGCGATGCCCGTGATCATGCCGGCCATGGTCACGATGACCGGGTGGTAGTGCATGCCCAGCGCCACGTCGCAGCCGATGATGGTGAAGGCCACCAGACCCAGCGCGTCCAGCAGCAGGAACAGGCGGTTGAGATGGCGCATGTAGCGCGAGATCAGCACGGCGGCGATGCCGCCGCTGATGACCAGCAATACGTATTCCGGATGCTGGGTCCAGCCTATGGGGTAGCGGCCCAGCACGATGTCGCGCACGGTGCCGCCGCCCAAGGCGGTGAGGAAGGCGATGACGCTGACGCCGAAGATGTCCATGTGGCGGCGACCGGCGGCCAGGGCGCCAGTCATGGCTTCGGCGGTGATGGCGATCAGGTAGATCAGGCTCAGCATGGTCGCGCCTCCCGGGTGTCGGACGCGCAGACGAGAAGGATGCTTAAGATGGAGGGCGCGGGCATGGGCCGGGCGCCGCCGATGATGCGTGCGGACAAGGCAGTCTCCTGGATGGAATTCCGGTGGACGGAACAGCCTCTCCCCTTGTCCTTTTACCTGAGAGTTGCATGGCCGGCGGCCACTTGCCCCTTCGGTGGGCCGCGCGCGGCGGCCTCTCTCCAATCGGCTTGAATCAATATTGCGCTGCGGTACGGCTTGCCTGAGCGATTATGGGAGTTTGCGTCTTCGGCGGGGGCTGGGCCCCTCTCTCCCGCAGTGCAGCAAATATTAGCTTTTCGTGTTTGGATAGTCAATGCTCTCTCGTTATCGGCGCAGGAGGGCGGGCGAAGCGCCTCGGAGATGGACTTAAGCTGGCCGCGTGAGGCGACGGGCCTCAATCCGGCGCATGCTCCTCGCGAAAGGCCAGCAGCGCCAGCAGGCTGGCCGCGCCGCAGGCCATGAGGTACCAGGCCGGGGCCAGCGGGTTGCCGCTGACGCTGATCAGCCAGGTGACGATGAACTGGGCGAAGCCGCCGAACAGGGTCACGCCGCAGGCGTAGACGATGGCCAGGCCGGTGGCGCGGCTGTGGCGCGGAAAGGCTTCCATGATGAGCAGGAAGCCGGCAGGACTGCCCAGGGCCAATAACGAGCTCATGGTCAATGCCAGCAGCACCGCGGCCGACAGCGAAGGAGAAGCGTGCAGCAGCATGAAGCAGGGCAAGGCCAGCAGCACGGACAGCGCGTTGACGGCCAGCAACAGCGGCTTGCGTCGCGGCAATCGGTCCGCCAGCTTGCCGGCCAGCGGCGAGGCCAGCAGCAGGACCAGTCCGGCCGCGCAGCCGGCCAGCAGCGCGGAGGCCGGCGGCTGATGCATCACCTTGATCAAATACGAAGGCAGGTAGTGGCCGACCACATACATATTGGCGGTGCCGCCCATGATCAGCATGACGCCCAAGGCGAGCTGGCCGCGCCGGGCGCGAATCAGCTCCGCCAGGCGGGGCTGGGCGGCCGGCTCGGCATGATGGGTTTCGTCCAGGCGGCGGCGGATGTAAAAGCCCACCGGCCCCACCAGCAACCCCAGCAAGAAGGGCAGGCGCCAGCCCCAGCTCTCCAGCGCCTCAGGGCTGAGGAAGCGGCTGAGCAGGGCGCCGCTGAGCGCGCCTGCCAGCACTGCGCCGCCCTGGGTGGCCATCTGCCAGCTCACCATGAAGCCGCGGCGCTTGTGCGCGCCGGACTCCATCAAAAAGCTGGTGGCCGCGCCCACTTCGCCGCCGGCGGCGAAGCCTTGCAGCAGCCTGCCGGCCACGATCAGCAAGGGCGCCAGCAGGCCTATGCGGTCGTAAGTGGGGGCCAGGCCGATCAGGGCGGTGCCGCCGGCCATCAGCCAGATGGTCAAGGTCAGCGCCGGTTTGCGGCCGGCGCGGTCGGCGATGCGGCCTATCACCACGCTGCCCAGCGGGCGCATGACGAAGCCGATGCCGAAGGTGGCCAGCGCCATCAGCAAGGAGCCGTACTCGCTGTGCGAGGGGAAATACAGTTTGCCGATCAGCACGGCGAAAAAGCTGAACACGGTGAAGTCGTACAGCTCCAGCCAGTTGCCCAGCGACACCGCGACGATGGCTCGGCGCGATGAGGCGGCGGGCACAACTGGCGCAGCCGGCGCCTCGGTCGCGGGGGCGGTCAGCGTCTTGTTCATATGCAGTTCCTTGATCGGGATAGGGGCGGGCGGCTTCAGAAATAGTTGTGGAACAGGCCTACGGCGGCGCCGATGGGCGTGGCGCCTAGCCGCAGCCAGGCCTCGCGCTTGCATAGGGCGCCGTAAGGGACGGCGCCGGCTTTCTTCAGCATGCCGTTGAACAGGGACAGCCCTTGCCGGCGGGGCGGCAGGAAAGCGCCGGCCCACGCGCATGGGGCCAAACAGGCCGCCGGCAGGGGCGGCCAGGGATGACGCAGCATGGATTTCTCCTTTGTCTGGCGATGCCGGCTGTGCCGCCGGCTTGATCGCGATGCGTCTCAGCCGCGCAGATAGTTTTCCGCCAGCCGCGCCCACAGCGAGGCGCCCACTGGCAGGGCCTGGTCGTTGAAGTCGTAGCCGGGGTTGTGGACCATGCAGCCGCCGCGGCTTTCGGTGCCATTGCCCAGCAGCACGTAGCAGCCCGGCTTCCTCTCCAGCATCCAGGCAAAGTCCTCGCTGCCCATCATCCCTTGCGGCGGCTGGATCAGACGTTCCGCGCCGGCGTGCTCGCGGATCAGGTTGGCCAGGAAGCGGGTTTCATCCGGGGTGTTGACCAGCACCGGCGCGATGGTGCGGTAGTGGATATCCGCTTCCACGCCATAGCTCTGGGCCTGCAGCCGGATGGTTTCATGCAGCCGCTGCTTCAAGGTGGCGTGGACGTCGCGGCTCAGCGCGCGCACGGTCAGCTTCATTTCCGCGTGTTCCGGAATCACGTTGTGCGCCTTGCCGGCGTGCAGCGCGCCGACGGTGACCACGCCGGCCTCGGTGGCGGGGATGTTGCGCGCCACCAGGGTTTGCAGCGCCATCACGATGGATGAGGCGGCGACGATGGGGTCGCGGCCGAAGCTGGGCATGGCGCCGTGCGCGCCCACGCCCACCAGGCGCACGTCCACGCTGTCGGACGAGGCGGCCATCGCGCCTTCCTTCAGCGCGAAGCCGCCCACCGGCAGGCCGGGCGCGTTGTGCAGGGCGTAAACGGCGTCGCAGGGGAAGCGCTCAAACAATCCATCCTGCAGCATGGCCGGCGCCCCGCCCAGGCCTTCTTCCGCGGGCTGAAAGATCAGGTGCAAAGTGCCGGTGAAGCGCCGCGTCTCGGCCAGGTATTTGGCGGCGGCCAGCAGGATGGCGGTGTGGCCGTCGTGGCCGCAGGCGTGCATCTTGCCGGGGCAGACGCTGGCGTAGGGCAGACCGGTGCTTTCTTGTATCGGCAGCGCGTCCATGTCGGCGCGTATGCCGAGCGCGCGCGGGCCGTCGCCGGCGCGCAGCGTGCCTACCACGCCGGTTCGGCCGACGCCCTCATGCACCGCATAGCCCCACTGGCGCAGCTTGGCCGCCACCAGTTCGCTGGTCTGTTTTTCCTCGAAGCCGAGTTCTGGGTGGGCGTGGATCTGTCGGCGCAGCTGGATGAATTCATCCAGGCTGTTCAGGATTTCCGGCAGGATGAAGGTATCGTTTGCCATGGCTGGGTCTCGTGTTGGAAAGGCGCTGAACCATGCTAGGCAAAACTATTTGCCTTGAATAAGCACAAATATTGATAGCCATAACCGGGAGTTATCCATGAGCTTGCTGAAGCAACACCAATTGCGGGCCTTGGTCGCGGTGGCGGACCACGGCAGCGTCAATGCGGCGGCGCGCGCGCTGTGCGTGACGCAGCCCGCCATCACCAAGGCGCTGCGCGAGCTGGAGGCGGAGCAAGGCGTGCCCTTGCTGCTGCGCAACTCCTGGGGGGTGACGCTGACCGATGCCGGCCAGGTCTTGCTGGGCTACGCGCGGCTGGTGATGCGCGAGCTGGAGCGGGCGCAGCGGGAAATGGACAGATTGCGCTCCGGCCGGGAATGCAGCCTGCGCATCGGCCTGACGCCCTTGGCCGGGCTGGAGGTCTTGCCGCAGGCCTTCGCGGCCTTCCGCAAGGCCATGCCGCAGGTGAAGGTGGACTTTCTGGAATTGAATGGCCCCCAATTGCTGGACGGCTTGCGCAGCGGCCAGCTGGATTTCGCGCTGGGCGCATTCGCCGCGGTAGGGGACGATCCCTTTGTGCGAGCGGAGCGATTGTTTTCGTCGCGCGCCGGCTTCGTCGTGCGTGCGGACAGCCCGCTGCGCCATGCCGTTTCCCTGGACGCGCTGCGGGAGGCGGAATGGCTGCACGCGGACCCCAGCGGGCAGTACGAGCGCTTTGTCCAGGAGATGTTTGCCGGGCAAGGCCTGGCGCCGCCGTCGCGCATCACGTGCTGCACGTCCAATGTGCTGTTTTGCGGCCTGCTGATGACGATGGACGCGGTGGTGCCGCTGTCCAATCAGGCCTTGCGGGCCACGCTGACCGCGCAGCGCTTCGTCGAGTTGAAGCTGGAAGCCCGCCCGCCGGATGTGAGCTTGCTGCTGCTGATGAGGGAGGGTGCGATTCTGAGCCGCGCCGCCGAGCGGTTCATTGACCGGGTGCGGGAGGCGCAGCGGGGAGACGCTGCCGGTCTGCCGGGGTGATGCGCATTCCGGCGCGGACGCTTGGCCGGTCTGCCGCCGCGGAGGCGATTGCAAACAACCGGGACGCCTGCTGGCGTCCCGGTTCGTCCATCAGGACTCCTTGGGCGGGTTTGCCGCAGGCTTGGCGGGCTGGGCCTGGCCGTTGGTCTTGGCGGACGGCTTGCGGGCGGCGCTGCTGGCCGTTTTCGTGCCGGTCTTGGCCTGAGAGGCGGCGGCTTTGCGCGCCGGGCTGGCCTTGGCCGGCGCGGCAGTCGCGGCGGTGGGCGCTTCCGGCTGAGCGCTGGCGGCCGTCATGGGGCGGATCTCAGACTTGTCCAGCACGGTCAGGCGGTCCTGCTCCGACAAGCCCAGCGCATCGGCCACCTGTTTCAGCCGCGCTTGCTGTTCCGCCGGAATGTCATGGCGGTTCACCAGCAGCAGGTCGCGCACCAGCATCCATGCTTGATGGCGGATGTGCTGTTGCGGCAGCAGCGAGCCCAGGCCATTCAGCGCGCGCTGAGGGTCGGCGCGCACCAGCGAAACCTGGCGGCGTATGGTCTGCTTCAACTGCATCAGCGTCAGCGGATACTCCTTATGGACGCCGCGCATGGTGCGGCGGATGGCATTGAAAGGACGCTCGTCTATTGCGCCCATGCCATTGCCGACATACACCAGCAGCCTGACGAAGCCGTCTGCCAGCGACCCCTGTTCGAAGCAAGGGTCCAGCGCTTCGCGCTTCAGGCGCGCCAGTTCGCGGCTTTCCCAGGCCAGCGCCTGGCTGCGCGGCTCGCCGGCCGGCTGCACGCCGACCAGCGTGGCCAGCTGCGGCGATTCGTAGACGGAGCGGAACAGCTGTTCCTGCGCCGCGTCGCGCAGGTCGCGGTAGCGGTCCAGCGACTGGACGATGAGGTCGGACATGCGCTCCTGCCATTGCCATAGCGGGTTGTCTTCCGCCACCGGGCGGCGCTGTTCGCGGACGTGGGCGGCCAGGCCGGGCAGCCACCACAGGAACGGGTTCTTGGGCGAGATCAGCGTGCGTTCGAAGCGGGCCGGATGCAGCTCGCGCAGCAGGCGGGCGCTGGCTTCGTTGCTGAAGGCGCGCACCACCGGCGACAGGTAGCGGTTGTATACGCCCTGGTTGATTTCGGACACGCGCTTCACCACTTCGAAGGCTTGCTCGTCGTCGCGGCCGTCGTCCAGCGCCAGGATGTCCGGCACGTCGCGCGCCTCAAAGCGGATGATGTAGCGGCCTTCTATGTATTCCTGGCCCGGAGAGTCCGGCGCGATGTCCTCGATGACGGCTTCGTACAGGCCCGGCGCCAGCACGTCGATCAGGTCCAGCGCGCTGGCGAATTCGCTGTGCTCCTTGTTGGCCACGCCGGCGGAGACGAAGATGCCCAGGTGGCCCACCTTGTTGTGCAGGCAGTAGACGATGGTTTGCTCGTTATTGCGGATGTCTTCCACGCTGTCGTAAAGGTCCGCGATCCAGTTCAGCGCCTGTTGCGGCGGGGTGATGTTGTCGCCCCAGGACGCGAACACCATGATGGGCGAACGGATGTTGCGCATGTCCACGCGCATGGTGCCGTCGTGGCTGGTGATCTTGCCGTGGACCAGCTCGTTGCCGACGAACAGCTTCTGCGTGATCCACTCCATCTCCGCCTTGTTCAGCAGATAGTGGCCGCCCCACCAGCGCTCGAAGTCCAGGTAGCGTTGCGGTTCGGTGTCCACCTTGGAGTACAGGTTGTAGGACTTCTTCCACAGCGTGTTGGCCGGGTCCAGCTTTTCGAAATTCTCCACCAGATGGGCGCCGTCGAAGTGACCGTTGCCCAGGTCGCCGGCCAGGGAGGCGCTCCAGGTGCCGCCGTTCAGGCCGCCGGCGTAGCGCATCGGGTTCTTGCCGCGCACGCCGGCCCAGTAGGACAGCGGCGAGCCGGCCAGCAGAATGGGGCCGACCAGGTCCGGCGCCACGGCCGCGAGCATGGCCAGCGCCCAGCCGCCCTGGCAGTTGCCGATGACGAAGGGCTTGCCGTCGCTGTCCGGGTGCAGTTCGTTGACGCGGGCCAGGAAATGGCCCTCGGCCTTGGCCACGCTCTCTATGGTCTGGCCCGGCACCGGCTGCGGGAAGAACATGACGAAATAGCAGGGATGGCCTTGCTGCAGCGCGATGCCTATCTCGCTGTCCATCTTGAAGCCGCCAATCCCGGGGCCGTGGCCGGCGCGCGGGTCGATGACGACGAAGGGGCGCTTGGCCGGATCGGTGGCCGGGCAGCCTGCAGGGGGCTGAATGGAGGCCAAAGCGTAGTTGGCCGGGTCGGGCAGCTCGCGGGCGTCCATGATGATTTCGTAGTCGAACACCAGCACCGGCGGCTTGCCGCTTTCGCAGTGCTCCAGATAGGTGGCGCCGCGCTGGTACAGGGTGTCCCAGTACAGGACGCCGCGCTGGCAGGCATCCAGCCAGTAATCAAACAACGGTTGGGCGAACGGTAGATTCCCGGCTCGAACTGCAGTAGCTGACCACATTGCAACCCCTTGTTTTTGGATGAGTGGAAACGGTATGGCGGCCCACGGCGATGGCCTTGGCTGCCACTGTACTCGTTATTTGCTGCATTGCAATAAATGCGGATGGTCTGGGGCCGCAGTGTGGCGCGCAGCCATCAGCTTGTTGCGCTGCAACTAGGGGTTCGAGCGGCTTGGGGCGGCAGAGTTTCCAGCGATTTGACCATGACCACGCTCTGGTAGGCTTTGTCCGGCCATTGCAGCGGCGCCTCCTCGACATAGCCGCGCCGCGCGTAGCGGCGCAGCAGATGGGCGGCATCGCGCGCGGTGTCCAGGCGGATGGCGGCGCAGCCCTGGGCGCGGGCCCAGTCTTCCGCCGCCTGCATCAGCCATTCGCCCAGACCCAGGCCCTGGCAGCGCGGGGCGACGGCCAGTTGCACCAGCACGGCAGTGTCCGGCTGGCGGAATTGCGGACAATGCGAGGTGAGCAGGGCGCGGTGCACCGTGACGGTGCCTGCCAGCTCATCTTGGTGCCATGCCAGCAGGCAGTGGCCGCCGCGGATGCGGCGGCGAGTGACCTCGGGACTTTGGTCAACGGCGGTGTAGCGCAGGCCCATGGCGGCCAGTTGGGCGTAAGCCTGGTGCAACAGTACGGTGAGTTGCTCGATGGAGTCGGTTTCGGTCAGCGGGCGCAGCGTGAACATGGCATCGTTTCCAAATGGCGATGCCAGCGCCTAGCAAATGTCATGCCGGGCGGATGTCGGCGCGCCCCCAGTCGCCGGCCATTTCCTCGCTGATCAATTCTTCGGCGATGAAGTCCAGGAAGGCGCGCACCGCCGGCGACAGGCCGCGCCGGGTCGGGAAGGCGGCGTGCAGGATGCCCCAGGGAAAGTCGTATTGCGGCAGGATGCGTTTGAGCCTGCCGTCGGCCAAGGCCTGGTGGCAGACATTGGCGGGAAGGGCGGCGATGCCCAGTCCGGCGACAGCGGCCTCCTGCAGCACGATCATGTCGTCGGTCATCAGCCTGGGCGCGTCCAGGTGGATGGTGTAGGTCTGGCCGACATTGTCCAGCAGCAGCCATTGTCCGCGGCCATCCGGCCGGCTCATGGTCAAGGCGGGCAAGGCGGCCAGTTTTTCCGGCGCCAGCGGTTCGCCATGCCGCAGCAGGAAGCCGGGGCTGGCCACCAGGATGAAGCGGCTCTTGCCCAGGCGCCGCACCACCAGGCTGGCGCTGTCTTCTATCACGTTGCGCACGCGGATGGCCACGTCCACGCCTTCTTCGATCAAATCGACGCGGCGATTGGTGGACTCCAGCAGCACCCGGACTTGCGGATGTTGCGCCAGGAAGCGGGGCAGCGCCGCGCTGAGCATGGTCTTGCACAGCAGCTCCGGGCAGCTGACGCGGATCGCGCCGCGCGGCTCCGCGCTGCTTTGCAGAATGGCTTCGTCGGCGGCCTCGGCCTCGGCCAGCATGGCTTGGCAATGCTGGTAGTACTGGCTGCCTATCTCGGTCAGCGACAAGCGGCGGGTGGTTCTTTGCAGCAGGCGGACGCCCAGCCGGCTCTCCAGCTCCGCCACGCGGCGCGACAAAGTGGACTTGGGCATGCCCAGCGCGCGGCCGGCGGCCATGAAGCCGCCATGCTCGACGACTTTGGCGAAGTATCGCAAATCGTTCAGGTCCTGCATGATTGTCTCGCTTATGGAACAATGTTTCCGATTTTAGCAGTCTAGTCCGGATTGTTGCGCCTGCCTATCATGCACTCATTCCCACCTGACACAGAAAGACCCGATCATGAAACTGCTGCACCTTGATTCCAGCATCCTGGCCGACAACTCCGTCACCCGCGAACTGTCCGCCGTCGTGGCCGACGCCATCCGCCAACGCCACGTTAATGTGGAAACCAGCTACCGCGATCTGGCGGCCAATCCGATCGCCCATTTGTCCGGCGAGATCGTCGGCACGCGCTTCGCGCCGGAGTCGGACTGGACCGCGACCCAACGCAGCGAAGCCGCGCTGAGCGACGCGCTGATCGAGGAGTTCATCGCCGCCGACGTGCTGGTGATAGGCGCGCCGATGTACAACTTCTCCATCCCGACGCAACTGAAAAGCTGGATAGACCGCGTGGCCGCCGCCGGCCGCACTTTCAAGTACACCGAAACCGGCCCGGTGGGCCTGGTGCCGAACAAGAAGGTCGTGATCGTGTCGGCCCGCGGCGGCGTGCACAGCAGCGAGCAGGGCAGCCTGATGGACTTCCAGGAAGACTACCTGGTGAAGGTGCTGGGCTTCCTGGGCGTGAGCGATGTGGAGATCATCCGCGCTGAAGCCATCGGCATGGGCCCGGACAAGCGCGCCACGTCCATCCATCTGGCCAAGGAGGCCATCGCCAAACTGGCGCTGTAAGCCATTAGCCTATGCGCCTACCTCAAGCGGCTCCGTCCCTGGCGGAGCCGTTTGGCATGGGTGAACGATGGGGCGCTTATTCCAGCGGCGGCTTGAGCACCTGATCGACGCTGGGTTCGGTCAGGTAGCGCAGCATCAGCGCGCGCAAGGCGCCATCGCGGTACATCTGGCGCAGCGCCTCCTGCCACAAGGCGGCGGCCCTGGCGTCGAAACGCGCCTTGCTCAGCGCGATGCCGCCGCTGATGATCTCGCTGTCCGGAAAGAAATCATGCACGGTCACGCGCTGCTGGGCGCGATGGCGCTGCAGCCAGGGATCGAAGCTGATGGGATGGCCGAAGACGGCGGTGACGACGCCGTTGCACACCATTTTGTACAAGTCGTCTTCATTGCTGGCGATCACTAATTTACGCTCGCGCTCCAGCGCGCTCAGCAAGGCATCCTCTTCCGGGCTATGGCGGTAGCCGCGTATCACGCCCCAGCGCAGGCCCGGCGTTTTCAGCAAGGCGTCCAGCGTGTCCGCGCGCGCATCATGGTTCACCAGCACCAGATTCTTGCTGCGATTGTATGGCAGCAGCCAGAGAAGGCGCTGTCGCTCCGGCGTGATCAGCGTGGAGGTGCCGATATCCGCCTGTCCGGATTCCAGCAGCTTCAGCGCCCGTATCCGCGGGTAGCCCTGTTCGTCGCGAATGGCGCAGCCCAGACGCTGCGCGAGCGCATGGACAAGGTCCACGTCGTAGCCGGCGCCGCGATGGTAAGCCACGCCGAATTCGTAATAGGCGATGGTCAGCCCGCCGTTGGGACAGGCGGGGTTGGCCGCGGCCTGCGCGGCGCCGGCGCATGACAGGGCCGCCAAGATTGCCAATCGGCGTAATGTCCTAGACAGGCGGCCGCTCATCGCTCAATCCAACGGCTGCTGCATCATTTGCCTGGCGGCGCCCTCGCTGAGGTAGCGCCGCAGGATGTCCAGTAGGCTGCCGTCCTTATACATGTTCAGCACTTCCTGATGCCAGCGCTCTGCCGCCGCTTGGCTGAAGCGCGCCTTGCTCAGCGCGATGCCGCTGGCCAGGGTCTCGCTGTTGGGAAACAGGTCCAGCACCGTGATGCGCTTGGCAACCAAGGGATCGCGCAGCCAGCGGCCGTAGCTGGACGGATGCGCGAATGCGGCGGTGATGATGCCGTCGTCCAGCATGCGGTACAGATCATCCTCGTCATCCGCCACCGACAGCCGGTGTTGCGCGTCCATCTGGGCCAGTAGTTGATCCTGTTGCGGGCTGTGGCGATAACCGCGCACTTTGCCCCAATGCAGGGCGGGGTCGTTCTGCAGGTCCGCCAGCGTGCGCGCCTTGATGGAGGCGTGCAGCAGCACCATGTTCTTGGTGTGGTTGTAAGGATAGATCCAGGCATAGCGGAGGCGGTCCGGCGTGGCGAGGGTGGAGGTGCCGATGTCGATCTGGCCGGTTTCCAGCATTTTCAAGGCCCGTATCCGGGGCAGCTCCACCTCGTCGGCTATCGGGCAGCGCAGGCGCTTGGCCAGTTCGCGCACGATGTCCACGTCGTAGCCCTTGCCGTCTCGATAAGCGGCGCCGAATTTATAGAAGCCGACCCGAATGGGGCCGTTGGGGCAGGCGGAGTTGGCGGAAGCGTGGGCGGCGGGAAATGCCAGCAAGCCAAGCGCAAGCAAGCCTGGCAGCAGGCGACGGGCAAAAGCATGGCAGATCGAGGCAAGGACAAGCATGGCAGGGAACCTGTGCTGCAGCCGGCGTCAACTGCAGCCGGCTCATTTCCTAGGATTTCCCGATGATTATAGCCAAGGCGCCTTCGATATGGGCATAGCGTGGCGGAAGGCGGTTGAGATTGGGTGTGCGGATCGCGTTTGCGCTGCGCCAAATCCGCAGGGCCGGGCGCCTGTCGCGCCGACGCTTGCTTGTTCCGCGCGGGCAGCGCATGGCTATGCGGCGCGCGAAACGCGACGATTCGTCGCAAAGCACACCCGGCGCGACCGCTCAGACTGCGTCAACAGACCCTGGCCTGGGTCAGCCGAGCGGTTTGCCGATCCAGCCATTGCGCGGCTTCCTGCTGCGCGCGCCGCCAGGCCTCGTCGCCGCGGCGCAGATTCTCCTGATAGAGGACGGAAACATCGCGCAAGCCCATGCAGGCGAGGGCGTAACGCAGATAAGGCGTCAGGAAGTCAGCCTGCCAATCCGGTTGCGATGGCAGCGGCCCGCCGCTCGACACGATTAGACAAACCGGACGGTCCGCCAGCAGGCCGGTCTTGCCATCTGGCCCGCCGCGGAAGGTGCGTCCAGGGCGCAGCACCAAGTCGAGCCAGGTTTTCAGCGACGCCGGCACCGTGAAGTTGTGCATGGGGGTGGACAGGATCAGGCAGGTGCAACGTTCCAGTTCGCCTATCAGCTGCTCCGATAGCGCCAAGGCGGCCATCTGTTCTGGCCCGCGCGGGTCCGCGGGACTCAGGCTGGCTTCGACAAAGGCCTGGTTTATCGAGGCGGAACGCATTTCGCTCAAGTCTCTTTCCGCCACGCGGCCCGCGCTGGCTGCGGCCAGGCGCAGCGCCAGCGCATCGCCTATGCGGCGGCTGTAGGAATGGATGCCGTTGGGGCTGGCGCTGATGTGAAGGATGTCGCTCATGTCCGGGTTTCCTCGAGAATCTGCATAAAGCGGAAAGCGGTGGCCACCAGTCCTTGCCGGTAGTAGAAGCGGTGGCCCAGCGTATTGGACATGGGGGTGTCCAACAGCAGGCGGGCGCAGCCGTGCTGCGGCGCCAGTCGCTTCAGATGGTTCAGCAGGGTCTCGCCCAGGCCCTGGCCCCGATAGTTTTCATCGGTGACCAGATCGTCCACGTACATATGGCGGCCATGCACCAGGTTTTCCATGATCCGCCAGCCGGCGAGGGCAAGCAGGGCCTGCTCCCGATACAGGCCGAGCAGGCGGTAGCCTTGTTCGCATTGGCTGTGCCAGCGCGCGGCCAGCTCCTCCGCGCTGGCGAGATGGGGGCGGAATTGCCGCATGAGCGGAAAGCAGGCGCATACGGCCTCGGTTGTGTCGATTTCGCGGATTTCCAGATTCATCGATGGCGTCCTTATGGCTTTGTGATTAATATCAGAGTTCTGACATCAACAAACATATCAGAGCTTTGATATTATGATCAAGTCATTCAGCGAAGCGCTGCCGGCACCCGGAGAGGGCAAGCGCGGTGAGGACGGGCATATCGGCTATCTGTTGCGGCAGGCCGCGGCCGCTCATCATCTGCGCATGGAGCGCGCCCTGGCCGACCTGGCCATTACGCCGCCGCAGTTTTCGGTGCTGACCATGTTGGCGGCGTATCCCGGCCACTCCAATGCCGACCTGGCGCGGCTGGCCATGCTGACGCCGCAGACGGTCAGCGTGATCGTGGCCAATCTGAAGAAGGCCGGGCTGGTGGAAGCTACGCCGCATGCCAGGCATGGCCGCATCGTGCATCTGCAATTGAGCGGACGGGGGGCCGAGTTGCTCGAAGAAAGCAAGCGGCGGGTGAGCGTGCTGGAGAAAAACATGCTCGAACAGCTGTCGGGAGAGGACGAGCTAGCCATCCGCCGCTGGCTGGCGAGGCTGGCGGCCGGCCAGGCATGAGCCCGGCCGGCGCAGAGGGCTTACAGCTTGATCAAGGTGCTCTTCAGTTCGGTGTATTTTTCCAGCGCGTGCAGCGATTTGTCGCGGCCGTTGCCTGACTGCTTGTAGCCGCCGAAGGGGAAGTTCATGTCGCCGCCTTCGTCGTAGCAGTTCACCCATACGGTGCCGGCGCGCAGGCGGCGCGACACCCGATGCGCGGTGCTGACATCGGCAGTCCAGACGCCGGCGCCCAGGCCGTACTCCGTGTCGTTGGCGATGCGGATGGCGTCTTCCACATCGTCGAAGGTGATGATGGACAGCACCGGGCCGAAGATTTCCTCGCGGCAGATGGCCAGATCGGCGCGCGGGCAGTCAAAGGCGGTGGGTTCGATGAACAGGCCCTGGCCCGTATGCACGGCCTTGCCGCCCAGCAGCAGTTGCGCGCCCTCGCTCAGGCCCTTGTCGATATAGCCCAGCACCTTGCGGTATTGAATGTCGTCGACGATGGCGCCCATGGCGGTGGCGGGGTCCAGCGGATCGCCGGGGTAGTAGCCGGCGGCGGCTTTTTTGAACGCTTCAAGGAAGCGTTCCTTGATGCTGTGCTGCACCAGCACGCGCGAGCCGGCGGTGCACATTTCGCCCATATTGTAGAAAATGGCGCCGGCGGCGGCGCGCGCGGCGCGTTCGATGTCCGGGCAGTCCGCCAGGACGATGTTGGGCGATTTACCGCCCAGCTCCAGCCAGGTCCGCTTCAGGTTGGATTGCGCGGCGTAGCCGGCGATCAGTTTGCCCACGCCGGTGGAGCCGGTGAAGGCGACGCAGTCCACGTCCATGTGCAGGGCCAGCAGCTTGCCGACTTCGCCGCCGCCGGGCAGCACCTGGAACACGCCGTCCGGCATGCCGGCTTGTTTGGCCAGCGCGGCGACGCGGATGGCGCTAAGCGGCGATTTTTCCGACGGCTTGACGATGACGGCATTGCCGGCGGCCAGCGCCGGGCCGAATTTCCAGCTGGCCATCAAGATGGGGAAGTTCCATGGGACGATGGCGGCCACCACGCCCACCGGTTCGCGCGTGACCAGTCCCACCAGCTTGGGGTCCACCGGGGCCACTTCGCCGCCTATCTTGTCTATCGCCTCGGCGAACCATTCCACGCAGTAGGCGGCGCCCGGGACGTCCACCGAAGTGGTGTCGCCGATGGGTTTGCCGACATCCAGCGTCTCCAGCAGCGCCAGCTCCTCCGCATGCTCGCGCATCAGCGCGGCGAAGCGTTTCAGGATGGCGCCGCGCTGGCGCGGCGCCAAGCCGGACCAGGCGCCGGAGTCGAAGGCGCGGCGCGCGGCCTTGACCGCCGCCTCCACCTCGGCCTCGCCGCAATGGGCGATGTCGGCCAGCTTGGCGCCGGTGGCGGGATTGACGCAATCGAAGCGCTTGCCGTCGGCGGCGTCGCGGTAGGCGCCGTCGACAAAGGCGCGCCCTTCAATTTTCAGTTCGGCGGCAAGCTGTTTCCATTCTGCGTGACTGCGGGACATGCGGCTCTCCTCATGGATTCTGTTATTGAGTTTCAGACTGACACGGGACTGCAGATTTCGATCAGCGCGCCATCCGGCGCGCGCAGATAGGACACGATCTGGCCCCAGGGCTTCTGCTTGGGCGCCGCCAGCTCGGTGGCGCCGTGCGCCAGCGCCCGGGCATGCGCCGCGGCGACGTCGTCCGTGACCAGGCCGATTTCCATGCCCAGCGGCTGGGCGGACTCGCTGGCGCGGACATGGCCGTCTGGCAGATTGCTTGCGGCCAGCTCATGCTGGGCGAAGGACAGCGTGGTTTCTCCGGTGTCCAGTTCGCCGTAGGCTTCGGATTCATGCAGGAACTTCCGCTGGAAGCCGAAGGCGGATTCAAAGAAGCGAAGCGATGCCGGCACGTCCGGCACATAAATGATGGCGTAGGCCAGCTGCAAGACGGTCTCCCTTTTAGAAAGTGGGCGGCGAACTGGCGCTGACCATCTCGCAGATGTCGTCGCCGACATTGCGGAAACGGTGCGGCAGCTTGCTGTCGAAGTAATAGGCGTCGCCCGGCCCCAGCACGCGGCTCTCATTGCCCACGGTCACCTCTATGCTGCCGCGGATGATGACGCCGCCTTCCTGGCCTTCGTGCACCAGCATGTCCGGGCCGGTGTCGGCGCCGGGCAGGTAGCGCTCGCGCAGGATGGCGATGTCGCGCTTGTCGTGCGCGGTGCCCACCAACATCAGATTGATGTCCTCGTTGCCGAGGTTGGGCAGCTCGTCGGCCTGGTAGAACACGCGCGGCTGGCTGGGTTCGGCGTCGAAAGTGAAAAACTCGGCCAGCGTGATCGGCAGCCCTTCCAACACTTTTTTCAGCGAACTGACGGAGGGGCTGACGCGGTTCTGCTCGATCAGCGAAATGGTGCCGTTGGTGACGCCGGCCCGCTTGGCCAGCTCTCGCTGCGACAGGCCGAATTTGGTCCTGACCATTCTCAATCGCGCGCCGACGTCCATTTTCCTGCTCCATCCGTATGTTAATAATTTTAGACAAATGCGGCATTGTACCGCGCGCATGGGCGAATGTGCTTGCTGCGTCGCAAAATCAAATATCTTTGCAAGGGTCAGCTTTTATAGTCAGAATCAGTTGGAAAGGGCAAGCGCGATGTGAATTTTCTTAAACGGGTGTGGCCGCGCGGCTCTCAACCGAACCCGCTTGGAGGCGACTATGTTGATTGGCGTTCCGAAGGAAATCAAAAACCACGAATACCGGGTGGGCCTGACCCCGTCCGGCGTGCGCGAACTGGTGGCCGCGGGCCACAAGGCGCTGGTGCAGACCCAGGCGGGACTG
The DNA here is from genome assembly GCF_008275125.1 of Chromobacterium paludis. Classification (NCBI taxonomy): domain Bacteria; kingdom Pseudomonadati; phylum Pseudomonadota; class Betaproteobacteria; order Neisseriales; family Chromobacteriaceae; genus Chromobacterium; species Chromobacterium paludis. Next base: position 1,639,971 of record NZ_CP043473.1, on the reverse strand, counting down.
GCCATCGGTTTTACTGACGAGCAGTACATTCAGGCCGGCGCCTCCATCGCTTCTAATGCGGAAGAGGTGTTCGAACGGGCGGACATGATAGTCAAGGTCAAGGAGCCGCAACCGGTGGAGTGCCGCCTGCTGCGTCCCGGGCAGGTGCTGTTCACTTACCTGCACCTGGCGCCGGACCCGGAACAGACCAAGCTCTTGATCGAATCCGACGCCGTGGCCATCGCCTATGAAACCGTCACCGACGAGCGCGGCGGCCTGCCGCTCTTGGCGCCGATGTCCGAGGTGGCCGGCCGCATGGCCATCCAGGCCGGCGCGCATGCGCTGGAAAAGGCCCAGGGCGGCCGCGGCGTGCTGCTGGGCGGCGTGCCGGGCGTGGCGCCGGCCAAGGTGGTGGTGATAGGCGGCGGCGTGGTGGGTCTCAACGCCGCGCGCATGGCCATGGGCACCGGCGCCGATGTCACGATTCTGGACAAGTCTCTGGCCCGCCTGAAGGAAATAGACATGGTGTTCGGCGGCCGCATCAAGACGCTGATGTCCAATAGCGCCAATATCGACGAGAGCATACGCGACGCCGACATGGTGATAGGCGCGGTGCTGATCCCCGGCGCGGCCGCGCCCAAGCTGGTGACGCGCGCCATGCTGAAGACCATGAAGCCGGGCGCGGTGCTGGTGGACGTGGCCATCGACCAGGGCGGCTGTTTCGAAACCAGCCGGCCCACCACCCACCAGGACCCGATCTACATGGTGGACGGCATCGTCCACTACTGCGTGGCCAATATGCCGGGCGGCGTGGCGCGCACCTCCACCCAGGCGCTGACCAACGCCACCTTGCCCTATACGCTGGAGCTGGCCAACAAGGGCTGGCGCCAGGCCCTGCTGGACAACGCCCATCTGCGCAACGGCCTCAACATCTGCCGCGGCCGCGTCACCTATCAGGCGGTTGCGCAAGACCTGGGCTATGCCTACGTCGATCCCATGGAAGCCATCAAGGCCGCCAGCTGAACAGGAGTCGTTTCACCATGACGCAAGCCATCATCGGCATTCCATGCGATCTGAAAATGATCGGTCTGCTGCCCTTCCATGCGGTGGGCGACAAATACATCGCCGCCGCGGCGGGAGGCGCGGGCGGGCTGCCGCTGCTGATTCCCTCGCTGGGCGACGAGGCGCTGTTGCGCGCCACGCTGGCCACGCTGGACGGCGTGCTGTTGCCTGGCTCGCCGTCCAATGTGGAGCCGCATCATTACGGCGGCGCGGCCAGCCGAGGCGGCACCTTGCACGATCCCAAGCGCGACGCCACCACCTTGCCTTTGATCCGCATGGTGCTGGAGGCCGGCATTCCCTTGTTGGGCATCTGCCGCGGCTTCCAGGAAATCAATGTCGCGCTGGGCGGCGAGCTGCACCAGCATGTGCAGGAGCAGCCCGGCCTCCGCGACCACCGCGAGGCCGAGAGCGAAGACGTGGCCGAGATGTACGCGCCGTCGCATGAAGTCACTTTTGCGGGCGGCGGCCTGCTGGAGCAATGGACAGGCCAGCGCGGCGCGAGAGTCAACTCCTTGCATCAACAGGGCATCAAGCGTCTAGCGCCCGCGCTGGACGCCGAGGCCCATGCCGAAGACGGCCTGGTGGAGGCCTACCGCGTCCGCGACGCCCAGGCCTTCGCCTTCGCCGTGCAATGGCACCCGGAATGGCGCTACTGGGAAAACCCCTTGTCGCAGGCGATTTTCGGCGCCTTCGGCGAAGCCTGCCGCGCGCGGAGGGCGCGGCGCATCGGGGAGTAAGCCGTGCCGCGCACGGGAAGATGAACCCTGGGCGCGTTTTGATGACTCATAAGTAGCACCTCCCGAACCAGAGCCGCAGCCAGCGGCCGGGGAGAATACAGAGGAAGCGTTATGAATCACCAGATCAATGAGTGGTTGCGAGAGCACCGCATCACCGAAGTCGAATGCATCGTGCCGGACATGACGGGCGTCGCCCGCGGCAAGATCGTGCCCAAGGACAAGTTCGTTTCCGACCCGGAAATGCGCCTGCCCGAAGCGGTGCTGATCCAGACCGTCACCGGCGATTACCCTGACGACAGCCTGCTGGACCTGACCGATCCGGACATGGTGCTGGAGCCGGACCCGAACACCCTGCGCTATGTGCCGTGGGCGGTGGACCCGACGGCGCAGCTGATCTACGACTGCTACCGCGCCGACGGCACGCCGGTGGACGTGGCGCCGCGCAATGTGCTCAAGCGCGTGCTGGGCTTGTATGCCGAATTGGGACTGGAGCCGGTGCTGGCGCCGGAGATGGAGTTTTATCTCTTGTCGCCGAATCCGGACCCGGACGTGCCGCTGGCGGCGCCGATAGGCAGGACCGGCAGGGCGGAGTTCGGCAGGCGTTCTTACTCCATCGACGCCGTCAATGAATTCGACCCGCTGTTCGAGGACATCTACGACTACTGCCACGCGCAGAATCTGGAAGTGGACACGCTGATTCACGAAATCGGCACTGCCCAGATGGAAATCAACTTCCTGCATGGCAATCCGCTGGAACTGGCCGACCAAGTCTTCCTGTTCAAGCGCACGGTGCGCGAGGCGGCGTTCCGCCACAATATGTACGCCACCTTCATGGCCAAGCCCATGGAAAACGAGCCCGGCAGCGCCATGCACATCCATCAGAGCGTGGTGGACAAGAATACCGGCCGCAATATTTTCACCAGCGAAGACGGCAGCCCGTCCGAGCATTTCTTCCACTTCATCGCTGGCCTGCAAACCTATATCCCGCAGACCATGCCGCTGTTCGCCCCTTATGTGAACTCATTCCGTCGTTTGTCTCGCTACACCGCGGCGCCGACCAATGTCGAATGGGGTTACGACAACCGCACCGTGGGCCTGCGCATCCCGCACTCCTCGCCGGCCGCGCGCCGCGTGGAGAACCGGGTGCCGGGCGTGGACGTGAATCCTTACATCGCCATCGCCGCCACGCTGGCTTGCGGCTACCTGGGCATGGTGAACAAGCTCAAGCCCGCCGAGCCGCGCCAAACCGACGCCTACGAATTGCCTTACCAGTTTCCGAACAGCTCGGAAGAATCGCTGCTGCAGCTGGCGGGGTGCAAGGAGATGGCCGAAGTGTTGGGAACGCGCTTCGTCAAAATGTATGTGGCGATGAAGGAAAAGGAATTTTCCGAGTATTTCCGCGTGATCAGCCCGTGGGAGCGCAAGTTCCTGTTGCTGCACGTGTGATGGGCGAGGCGACCGCAAACGGTTAGAATCGCGACGACAGGCAGGACAAGAGAATAAGTAAGACGCCGCAGGCGCAGGAAGGGCGGGCCGCCGGCTCGCCCCGTCGGAGAAAACAGGAAGGAAGTGTTTATGCAGAAGCAACGTAGCACCAGCCAATGGCGCGAGATGGATGCCGCTCACCACCTGCATCCGTTCACGGATACCGCCTCGCTGAACCAGGCGGGCGCGCGCGTGATGACGCGCGGCGAGGGCGTCTACCTGTGGGATTCGGAAGGCAATAAGATCATGGACGGCATGGCCGGCCTGTGGTGCGTCAATGTCGGTTACGGCCGCAAGGACTTCGCCGAGGTGGCGCGCCGCCAGATGGAAGAACTGCCGTTTTACAATACTTTCTTCAAGACCACCCATCCCGCCGTGATCGAACTGTCCAGCCTGTTGTCCGAGGTGACGCCGGCCGGATTCGACCATGTGTTCTACACCAATTCCGGTTCGGAGTCGGTGGACACCATGATACGCATGGTGCGCCGCTACTGGGATGTGCAGGGCAAGCCGGAAAAGAAAACGCTGATCGGCCGCTGGAACGGCTATCACGGCTCCACCATAGGCGGCGCCAGCCTGGGCGGCATGAAGTATATGCATGAGCAGGGCGACCTGCCGATTCCGGGCATGGCCCATATCGAGCAGCCGTGGTGGTACAAGCATGGCAAGGACATGACGCCGGACGAGTTCGGCCTGGTGGCCGCGCGCTGGCTGGAAGAGAAAATCCTCGAAATCGGCGCCGACAAGGTGGCCGCCTTCGTCGGCGAACCGATCCAGGGCGCCGGCGGCGTCATCATTCCGCCGGCCACCTACTGGCCGGAAATCGAGCGCATCTGCCGCAAGCATGATGTATTGCTGGTGGCGGACGAGGTGATCTGCGGCTTTGGCCGTACCGGCGAGTGGTTCGGCCATCAGCAACTGGGATTCCAGCCGGACATCTTCACCACGGCCAAGGGCTTGTCCTCGGGCTATCTGCCGATCGGCGCGGTGTTTGTCGGCAAGCGCGTGGCCGAAGGGCTGATCGCCGGCGGCGACTTCAACCACGGTTTCACTTACTCCGGCCACCCGGTTTGCGCCGCCGTCGCCCACGCCAATGTCGTCGCCTTGCGCGACGAGGGCATCGTGCGGCGCGTCAAGGAGGACATCGGTCCTTATATGCAGCAGCGCTGGCGCGAAACCTTCAGCCGTTTCGAGCACGTGGACGATGTGCGCGGCGTGGGCATGATCCAGGCCTTCACCCTGGTCAAGAACAAGGCCACGCGCGAACTGTTCCCGGACTTCGGCGAAATCGGCACGCTATGCCGCGACATCTTCTTCCGCAACAACCTGATCATGCGCGCCTGCGGCGACCATATCGTATCGGCGCCGCCGCTGGTGATGACGCGGGCCGAGGTGGACGAGATGCTGGCGCTGGCCTCCCGCTGCCTGGAAGAGTTTGAACAGGCATTGAAGGCGCGCAGCTTGGTTTGAGGACGGCTATGATGCGGAGGCGGCGGCGCTCAGGTGCGCCGCTTTCCGGTTTTGCAGCGAATGGGGCGGGTTGATACAATTCAACCCGCTTTTTCTATTATTTCTATAATGAATTGCAAAAAGGCATGCTGTAATGCAATCTGCAGCATGGGGCAATAAAAAACAATACAGGACTTGACGCATGTTCGTCGGAATCGGGTATCTCATCATTCTGGGTTCGGTGCTGGGGGGCTTCATCGCCGCGGGGGGCCATGTCGCCGCGCTGATGCAGCCTTTGGAGGTGGTGATGATCGCCGGCGCCGCCATCGGCGCTTTCGTCGTCGCCAACGGCGGCGCGCCGCTGAAGGCCACCATGAAGGCGCTGCCCACGGTATTCAAGGGCAGTCCGTATGGCAAGGGCTTCTATATGGATCTGTTTTCCCTGCTGTTCGAGATCCTGACCAAGGTGCGCAAGGAAGGGCTGATGTCGATCGAGGCCGACGTCGAAAACCCGGAGTCCAGCCCGGTCTTCACCAAATATCCCACCGTGATGCACGACCACCACGTCGTGGAGTTCATCTGCGACTACTTGCGGTTGATGGTGGGCGGCAACCTGAATGCCTTTGAGATCGAAAACCTGATGGACGTGGAAATCGAAACCCACCACCACGAGGGCGAGGTGCCGGTGTCGGCCGTCAAGGGCCTGGCCGACGGCCTGCCGGCCTTCGGTATCGTGGCCGCCGTGATGGGCGTGGTGCACACCATGGAGTCCGTCGGCGCGCCGCCGTCCGAGCTGGGCATGCTGATCGCGCACGCCCTGGTCGGCACCTTCCTCGGTATTTTGCTGGCCTATGGCTTCGTCGGCCCGCTGGGCACCATCCTGGAACACAAGCTGGGCGAAGGCACGCGCGTTTACCAGACCATCAAGGTGACGCTGCTGGCCAGCCTGAACGGCTACGCGCCGCAGGTGGCGGTGGAGTTCGGCCGCAAGGCCTTGTCCTCGCAAGACCGGCCGTCGTTCAAGGAGCTGGAAGACCACGTCAAGCAGAAGAAATAAGCGGGGCAGGGAATAACCATGGCTGATGAATCGCAACGACCCATAGTCGTCAAGAAAATCAAGAAGGGCGGGCACGGCCATCACGGCGGCGCCTGGAAAATTGCCTACGCCGACTTCGTGACGGCGATGATGGCCTTCTTCCTGCTGATGTGGCTGCTGGGCTCGGCCTCGCAGGGCACCTTGAACGGCATCGCCGAATACTTCAAGACTCCGCTCAAGGTCGCCTTGTCCGGGGGCGCCGGGGCCGGCGACGCCACATCCGTCATCAAGGGTGGCGGCAACGATCTGACCAAGCAGGCGGGCCAGGTCAACAAGGCCGGCGCCAAACAGGAAGACATCATGCAGAAGCAGCAGGAGCAGGCGCGCCTGAACCAGCTGCAACAGAAGATTCAACACACGATAGACACCAGCGCCTTCCTCAAGGATTATAAAAACCAGCTCAAGCTGGAAATGACGCCGGAAGGCCTGAAGATACAGATCGTGGACGAGCAGAACCGGCCGATGTTCGACTCCGGCAGTTCGCGCATGCTGCCGTATACCCGCGTGCTGTTGCAGCAACTGGCCCAGGAGTTGAATCAGCTGCCCAACCGGATCAGCATCTCGGGCCACACCGATGCCAAGCCCTTCGCCGGCGGCCAGGGCGGCTACAGCAACTGGGAGCTGTCGGCGGATCGCGCCAATACCGCCCGCCGGGAGCTGGTAGCCGGCGGTCTCAGCGAAAGCAAGATCTTGCGCGTGGTGGGGATGGCCTCGGTCATCCCCCTGATCAAGAGCGATGTGTTCAGCCCGGAGAATCGCCGCATCAGCATCGTGGTGCTGAACAAGGAAACCGAGACCGCCATTCTGAATGACGGCTATAAGCCGCAGATGAACCAGGAAGTGATAGGCGGACCGCCGGATGGGCCGTCCGCCGGCGACGGCTCGGCCAAGCCCTGACGCATGGGGCGCTGGCGTCACCTCCTGCTGCAGCTGCTGGCCAGTCTGGCGGCCTGGATGTTCATCGCGCCGGGCGCGAATCCCGTGGGCTGGGCCCTGCTGCAGGGCCTGTTCGCGGCGCTTTCATGCGCCGCTTTGCGCCGCCCGGCCTGGCAGTGTCTGGCCCATGCGCTGTTCATGCCTGCGGCGGCGCTGATGTCGCGGCTGCATGTTTCGCCGTTCTGGTATCTGGCCGGCTTGCTGGCGTTGCTGGCGTTCGGGCGGAACGCCGCGCTTGAGCGCGTGCCGCTGTACCGCTCGGGCAGGCAAGTGGCTGAGCGGCTGGAAGCCTTGCTGCCGCCGGGCGCCCGCTTGCTGGAGGCCGGTTGCGGGGATGGACGGCTGGCTGTGGCGCTGGCGGGCCTGCGGCCGGACTTGCGCGTCTTGGCGCTGGAGAATGCCGTCGGCAGCTGGCTGCTGGCGCGGCTGCGCTGGCTGGGCGGAGGGAAGCCAGGCGGCTTGGTCATTGCTTGCCGAAGCTTCTGGACGGAAAACTGGGGAAATCATGACGCGATCTACGTGTTTCTATCGCCGGAGCCCATGCCCAGAGTCTGGAGCAAATTCCTGGCGGAAGGGCGGGCGGGCAGCCTGCTCATCAGCAATACATTCGTGGTACCCGATATCGAGCCCGACGAGCGCCTGCCGCTTGACGGTCCCCTGCAAAAAGAACTCCTGATCTGGCGCCATCCACATGGATCTCAATAACTGGTCGCAAACGATAGCCGACAAACGCTGGCCCATTCTGCCGGATACGCTGAACGAAGTGCGCGATGCCTGCGCCCGCCACAGCGACCTGATCAACTTCACCTATCTGGCCAATCTTTGCCTGTCCGACCCCTTCCTGCTGCTGGACCTGTTTCGCGTGGTCGGCAATTCGCGGGCGTTGCAGCGCAATGAGTCGATTCCAGCCGTCGAGCAGACCTTGCTGTTGATGGGACTGGAGGCGGTGGTGACGCGCTTCAACCGCATCGAAGCGCTGGAGCCGGTGCCGGACAAGCTGGACGAGGACGTGTACGAGGCGGTGGGCGATTGGCTGGGCCGCAGCCGGGTGGCGGCGCTGCTGGTCAAGGAGTGGCTGTCCATCATGGGCGATCTGAAGGTGGAAGATTGCTTCGTGGCCGCTTTGTTGTACAACCTGCCGGGCTGCATTTACATGATTCAGCGCAACCGCCTGCCGGACAGGCCGCTGTTGCAGGAGATGTCCGACGTTTTTGAAGCGGATTACGCGCAGATACTCGCGGCCTTCATCAAGGCCATGCCTTTGCCGGCGGGATTCAACGCCTTGCTGGGTCCGGGCGCGCCCAACAAGCGCCGCCAGTTGCTGAAGCTGGCCATCGCGACGGCTAATTCGCTAGAGCACGGCGTATCGCGCAGCACTTGGCAGGTAGGGGTGGATACCGCGGCCAAACTGATCAACAGCACCCCGGAAATGGCCTATCAGGCCGTGGTGCATGCGGTGCTGAATGTGGCCAGGCACCCGCATGTCGTTGGCTACACGTTCCCCGCGCGCGCGCTGCTGTTGCTGCCCAGCGACGGCAAGAAGATGGAAATGAAGAAGGCCGCAGGCCTGCCTGGCGGCGACCCCTTGGAAAAAGCCATCCGCGAGTCCATCCGCTTCCTGGCCAACGATCTGAAGTTCGAACGCGTGCTGTATTACCATTACGAACACGACGGCCATATGCTCAAGCTGCGCTATCAAGTGGGCGTGTCGGCGGACAGCCCGCTGCGGCGCTTGTCCGTGGAGCTGGAGCCGGGCAGCTTCTTCGGCGTGTTCACCAGCAAGCCGCAGAGTTTTCATGCGCCGGCCTCGGTGCGTCAGCAACTGACCCGGCGTTACGACGACGTGTTTTTCCAGCATGTCGGCGATCAGGAGTTCGCGTTGATGACGCTGTTCGGCGGCCACAAGCTCAGCGGCGTGTTCTACGTGGACAACGCGGCCAGCGGCCGCGCCATTGACGACGCCACCTATCACCGCTTCAAGGATCTGGTCACGCGGCTGACGCTGCTGCCGCAATGATGCAAGATGGCGAAGGGGCAGGTAAACTCTGCCCCTTCGTTTTTACGCCACAGATAAGCCCAAGCCATGCACTATATCGCCAAAACCATCCGCTCTCCGCATAACGACGAAGTCAAGGCGCTGGCCCGGCTGGTCCAGTACAGCCGTGATCGCCGCAAGGAGGGTGTGATGGTGCTGGAAGGCATCCATCTGCTGGAGTCCTGCCTGCAGGCGGGGGTGCGTCCGGGCCGGCTGTACCTGAATGAGTCCGCCGCCGGCAAGCCGGAGGTGGTGAAGGTGCTGGACAGGCTGCCCGGCGGCACGGTGGTGGTGTCGATGCCCGAGGCGGTGATGGCCAAGGCGACGGCCCTGTCCAGCGCCTGCGAGCTGCTGGCGTTGTGCGAGCGCCCGCAGCCGCCGGCGCCGGCGGCCGATGCCGCGCGCGTGTTGCTGGAAGACATTCAGGACCCAGGCAACCTGGGCACCATACTGCGCAGCGCCGCGGCGGCGGGCGTCTACGATGTCTTTTTGTCCAAGGGCTGCGTGGACGTGTTTTCGCCCAAGGTGCTGCGCGCCGGCATGGGGGCGCACTTTGTCTTGCGCATACACGAGCAAGCGGATCTGGCCGGCGAGTTGCAGCGCTTTCCCGGCCGCAAGCTGGTCACGCATCTGGAGGGCGCCAGCTCCTTGTACGGCCATGATCTGAGCGGCGCGGTGGCTTTTGTCTTCGGCAACGAGGGCGCCGGCGTCAGCGATGCCTTGCTGAGCCTGGCCGATGCGCGCATCCGCATTCCCATGCCCGGCCATGCCGAATCCTTGAACGTCGCCATGGCGGCGACCGTCTGCTTGTTCGAGCGGGTGCGGCAGCTGGCCGGCGCGTGATCAGCGGCCGTCGTTGGCTTCGCGCCAGGCTTGCCGGGCTTGCGTGATGGCTTCGATCCGGCCGCGGTCTATCGCGGTGGGAATGGACGCCTTGTCTGCGCAGGCTGCGGCGATGGCGCCGGCATCCACGGATTGGGCCGCTAGCAGCAGCTTTTCCAGGTAGGCCAGTTGCGGATACGGCGTTTCCTCGAAATTCAGCCGGCCGCGCGCGTCGGCGAGGCAGGCTTCCAGCATCTGCAAAAAACGCTCGGGGCGGCGCAGGGCGTCGCATTCCTTGAACAGCCTGAGCACCGTGTCCGGTCGGAGTTCGAATGCCTGATGCACTTTGGTGTGATGGACCAGGGTGATGTGGGCCAGGTCGCGGCAGTCGCTGGGCACGCGCAGGCGGCGGCATAGCGCGGACAGCGGCTCAATGCCGCGTATTTCATGCCCGATGTGCCGCGGCAGCACCTCCGCCGGCGTGAGCGCCTTGCCCAGGTCGTGCCCCAGGGCGGCAAAACGGACGGCCAGGGGCTGGCCCTGCGCGGCGGCGTAGTCCAGAACCCGCAGGGTATGGTCGCCGCAGTCTATCTCCGGGTGGTAGTCGGCGCGTTGCGGCACGCCGAACAGGGCATCGACCTCTGGCAGGATGCGCGCCAGCGCGCCGCACTCGCGCAGCGTCAGCAGCATGCGCGACGGCTTGTCCTCCATCAGTCCCTTGGCCAGCTCCTGCCATACCCGCTCCGCGACCAGCGCGTCCACTTCCCCGTTGTCCACCATCTGCCGCATCAGGGCCATGGTCTCCGGCGCCACGGCGAAGTCGAAGCGCGCGGCGAAGCGAGCCAGGCGCAGAATGCGCACCGGGTCCTCGACGAAGGCCTGGCTGACATGGCGCAGGATGCCCGCGCGCAGGTCGGCCTGCCCGCCGTAGGGGTCGGTCAGGCTGCCGTCCGCCGCTTCGGCGATGGCGTTGATGGTCAGGTCGCGCCGCGCCAGGTCTTCTTCCAGCGTCACCTCGGGCGAGGTGTGGAAGGTGAAGCCGTGATAGCCCTTGCCGATTTTGCGTTCGGTGCGGGCCAGCGCGTACTCTTCATGGGTTTCCGGGTGCAGAAAGACGGGAAAATCCTTGCCGACTGGCCGATAGCCTTCGGCCAGCATCTGTTCGGGCATGGCGCCGACCACGACCCAATCGCGGTCCTTGACGGGCAGATTCAGCAGGCGGTCGCGCACGGCCCCGCCGACGATATAGATTTCCATGCCTAGCGCGCCGCCTTCTCTCGATATCGGGATGCAATGTAGTTGCTGTCGCGGCCGGCCAGCCAGTCCGGGGCCAGCGCCGACAGCGCGGTGGGCGCGTAGCCCAGCAGGGCGCTAGGGAAAGGATCCGGGCTGATATTGTCCCAACGCAGGGAGCGCACATTGTCGCGGCTCATCAAGGTGGGGCCGGGCAGCCATTCCATCAGCGCGGCCTGCAGCATGGCCAGGGGTTCCGGCAGGGCAAGCACCGGTCGGGCATGGCCGCTGAGGCGGCCGGCCAGCCGTGCCAGTTCGGCCAAAGTGTAGGTTTCCGGGCCCGCCAGGTCCAGCTTGCGTCCTATGGTTTCCTGTCGTTCGAGGCAGCGGAGGACCGCTTCCGCCACGTCCTCCACCCACACCGGGGCCATTTTGCAGCCGGCTCCGGCCAGCGGCAGCACGGGCAGCGCGCGCTGCAGCGCAGCGAACAGATTGAGAAAGGCATCGTCTCTTGCGAATACCACGGACGGCCGCAGTATGGTCCAGTCCAGCCCGCTGTTTTCCACGGCCAGCTCGCCCAGCGCCTTGGTTTGCTGGTAGTCGCTGGGCGCATCCTGGGCGGCGCCCAGCGCGCTGACGTGAATCAGCCGCTTGATGCCGCCGAGCTTGCAGGCGGCGGCGATCTTTTCCGGCAATTGGGCGTGCGCTTTTTCAAACTGGGCGCGGCTGCCATGCAGGATGCCCACCATGCTGACCACGGCGTCGTGGCCGGAGACCAGCCGCGCCAGCGCGGCGGGATCGTGAACATTGGCCTGGACCAGCTCTGCCGACGGCAGCACTTGCAACTGAGGCAGGGCGGCCTTGCGGCTGGGGATGGTGAGCCGATGTCCGTGCCGTGACAGCCGGGCCGCCAGATGGCGTCCGATGAAGCCGCCGCCGCCGATTACGCAGATTCTTGCCATATTCTCTCCGTTTCCGTGCCGTGTGCTCAGCGTGCCGGGATCATGCCCATGCGGTTCTTCAGCGAGATATTGGCATGGCCGAAGGTGCTGGAATAGTAAGCCGCATTGGCCATGACTTTTTGCACGTAGTCGCGCGTTTCGCTGAACGGGATGGTTTCCGCGTAGATGGTGCCGTCCAGCGGCCGGTCGGCCTGCCAGTTGCGCGCGCGGCTGGGGCCGGCATTGTAGGCCGCGGTGGCCATCACGGCATTGCCGGACAGATTGTCCAGCACATAGCGCAGATACCAGGTGCCGATCTGCACATTGGTTTCGATGTCGTTGACGGCGAAGTGGGTCAAACCTATCTTCTTGGCCGCCCATTTGGCGGTGGCCGGCATCAGCTGCATCAAGCCGGAAGCGCCGACGCCGGAGCGGGCCATGGTGATGAAGCGGCTTTCCTGGCGGATCAGGCCGTAGACCCAGGCATCGTCGATGTCCAGCTGGCGCGCGTACTTCTGGGTGACGTCGCGATAGGGCGTCAGGTAGCGCAGCGAGAAGTCATGTTCTTCCTTGGTGCGCTCGGCGCTGTAAATCGCCATGTCGTAGAAGTTTTCCTTGCGCGCGATCTCCGCCGCGGCCAGCAGCTCCATGTCGCTGCGGCCGCGCATCGCCCAGCGCCATTCGCGTTGCGCGTCGGTGCGGAATTCCGGCCTGGTGAAGATTTCGGCGACATTCAGCAGCGCCAGCGAGCGGCGCACGGCCGGGTCTGTCTTCATCTTGTCGATGTCGGTCTGGCTGGGGCCGGTCTTATTGGCGGAGGCGGAGAGCGAGTTGCCCAGCTCCTCCAGCGACAGCAGCGCGTAATAGCTGTGGCCCGCGCTGGCCTGGCTGAACAGCGGGGCGGCCTCGGCGGGCTTGCCTTGCTGTTTCAGCGAGCGCGCCAGCCAGTAGCGCCAGGCCGGCTTGGCGGCAACGGCCGTCGGCATGCGGCGGATGATGGTTTGCAGCTGTGACCATTGCTCCAGCCTCAGGGCGGAACGCGCCCACCACTCCCACTGATCCGCAGTCAGTTGACGCGGGTCGGCCTTTTCAAACCATTGCAGCGCCAGCCCGGATTGCTGCTTGCGGGCGGAGAGCAGCGCGAGCTGGCCCCAGCCGAAACCGGCCCGGTCCGGGCTGAGCTGCGGCGCCATTTGCGCCAGCAGGGTGGCGGCGCCCTCCAGGTCGCCCTTAGCCTTGCGCTCCACTTCATACAGCATGGCTTCTTGCCCGCCCGGCGTGTCCGGCGTGGCGCTGGACGGCTTGTTCAAGGCGGCGTTGTCCAAGGGCAGCTGGGTGTCGGCGGCGAGTTGCCGGGCCTGGGTGAGGAAGTTGCCGGCCAGCAGCAGGCGCACGCGGCGCCACAGCCAGTCCTGATCGAGCAGGCTGCGCGCGTACGCGCCCTCTATCAGGCGGGTGCAGCCATCCGGGGCAGGCTTGCTGTCCAGGAAGCGGTCCAGATTGTCCGGCTTTTGGCCATTGCGCAGTTGCAGTAGCTGTCCATAGCAGGTGGACTCTTCGTCGCGCCCCTCTTCCGGCAGCTTTTTCCATTCCTCGGTAAAGGTGGACCAGTCTTCACGCTGGCCCAGTTTCTTGAGCCACTCATTGCGTATGCGTTCCGGCATCAGGCCTTCCGGCACCTGGGACAGGAAACGCTTGACCTGAGTGTCGTCGTTTTTTTCCAGCGCCTTCCAGGTCAGCCAATAGGCTGGATAGTCTTTCAGGGGATAATTGGTGGGCAGGCTGTCCCCCAGCCTGGCGAGCTTGGCCAGGTCGTTGGCTCGGAAGGCCTCGCGCGCGGCGACCAGCGTGTCATCCGGGCCGGCCCAGGCGGGCAGGGCGGCAGCGGCCAGTATCGTCAGGCAGCTCAGGCGCAGTGAGGTGGTCGGGGCTTTCATATCGGTTCCGTTTGATCTGCATGTCGCGCGGGCAGTCTGCCCTGGCGCGGTGGTGTCGATGATTCAATATGGCATCCCGCGCCGCAGTCGGCGGCGGGCGCGGGATGCGAAATTCAAGCTGTCTGGTAAAACTCTATCGGCAGGCCATCGGGATCGGCGCAAAAGAAAAACCGGGCGCCGGTGTACTCGTCCACGCGTATGGGCTCACAGGCGATGTCTTGCGCTTGCAAGCTGCGGCGCGCGTCTTCCGCGTCGGCGCACGCCAATGCCAGATGGCGCAGCCCGCAGGCTTCGGGCCGGCTGGGCCTGGCTGGCGCGGCTGGAAAGCTGAATAGCTCCAGTTGCCCGCCGCCAGGCAGGGCCAGGTCCAGTTTCCATGACTGTCTTTCCGCGCGCCAGTTCTCGGCCAGGATCGGCAGGCCCAGCACGCGCTGATAAAAGGCCTTCGACCTCTCGTAGTCGGAGGCGATGATGGCGACGTGGTGCAGACCCAGGATATGCATGACAGGTGGAAACGGGGCGTGGCGAATGTCGTCATTTTAGCGTCGGCCCCAGGCACTGCCCAGCCACGGAGTCCTCCCATTAAAAAAGACAATCAAAACTCTTGTGACAATCAATTAGACTAAATTTGCCATGGCTATCAGAATGCACGCATTGATAGTTAACAACCGCATCACCCGCTAAGGAGATAGCCATGCTGCAAAATCGTGAAGGCCAACGCGTACCGAACGTCACTTTCCGCATTCGCGAAAACAATGAGTGGAAAAACGTCACCACCGCTGAACTGTTCGATGGCAAGACCATCGCCGTGTTCTCGCTGCCGGGCGCGTTCACCCCCACCTGCTCGTCCACCCACCTGCCGCGCTTCAACGAATTGGCGCCAGCCTTCTTCGCCAACGGCGTGGACGCCATTCTGTGCGTGTCGGTCAACGACACCTTCGTGATGAATGAATGGGCCAAGGATCAGGAAGCCGGCAATCTGGTGATGATCCCGGACGGCAACGGCGAATTCACCGAAGGCATGGGCATGCTGGTGGACAAGGCCGACCTGGGTTTCGGCAAGCGCAGCTGGCGCTACTCCATGCTGGTGAAAAACGGCGTGGTGGACAAGATGTTCATTGAGCCGCAGGAACCGGGCGATCCGTTCAAGGTGTCCGACGCCGACACCCTGCTGAACTACATCAACCCGGCCGCCAAGAAGCCCGACCAAGTCGTGGTCTTCACCAAGGTGGGTTGCCCGCACTGCGCCCGCGCCAAGGCGGTGTTGAGCGAAAACGGCTACGACTTCGTCGAAGTGCCGCTGGACAACAAGATCCGCGGCAAGGTGCTGGGCGCCGTGTCCGGCGCGATGACCGCCCCGCAGGTGTTCATCAACGGCCAACTGATCGGCTCCGCCGACGAAGTGGAAAAGCGCTTCGCCAAGTAAGGTTGAACTGACGTTCGTTGCCGGCGGCTTCGGGCCCTGACGCCGCCGGCATTCTTGGGCCGGTACTCCTGCCGGCCATTTTTTTGCCGGGATGCGGGACGGCATGCCCGCATGCGTGTCGCGCCGCATCCCCGCCAAATAAGAGGATACAGAGCATGAAAACCATCCATATCGACGTCGCCGTCATCGGCGCCGGCACTGCCGGCCTGGCCGCCTACCGCGCCGCCAAGGCCGAAGGCGCCTCCGCGCTGGTCATAGAAGGCGGCCCCTACGGCACCACCTGCGCCCGCGTCGGCTGCATGCCGTCCAAGCTGTTGATCGCCGCCGCCGAGGCCGCCCATCACGCCCGCCACACGGACCTGTTCGGCGTGCATGTCGATGGCGAGATCCGCATCGACGGCCGCGAAGTGATGGCCCGGGTGCGCGGCGAGCGCGACCGCTTCGTCGGCTTCGTGGTGCGCGGCGTGGACGGCATTCCAGTCGAGGACAAGCTGCGCGGCTACGCCCGTTTCGTCGACAACACCACGCTGCAAGTGGACGATCACACCCTGGTCCAGGCCAAGCGGGTGGTGATCGCCACTGGCTCGTCGCCGGCCATCCCGGCGCCGTTCCAGGCTTTGGGGGATAGGCTGATCGTCAATGACAATGTTTTCGATTGGGAAGATCTGCCGCAAAGCGTGGCGGTGTTCGGCCCCGGCGTGATCGGCCTGGAGCTGGGCCAGGCCTTGTCCCGGCTGGGCGTGCGGGTGCGCGTGTTCGGCGTGGGCGGCGGCGTCGGTCCCTTGTCCGATCCGGAGGTGCGCGATTACGCCCGCCAGGCGCTGTCGGAACAGTTTTATCTCGACCCCAGCGCCAAGGTGCTGGAGATGGCCAATGACGGCGATGCCGCCCGCATCCGTTATGTGCGCCTGGACGGCGAGGAAGTCGAAGAGCGTTTCGATTATGTGCTGGCCGCCACCGGCCGCACGCCCAATGTGCGCGGACTGGGGCTGGAAAATACCAGCGTGCGGCTGGATGCCCGGGGCGCGCCGCTGTTTGATCCCGAGACCTTGCTGTGCGTGGGCGCGCCGGTGTTCATCGCGGGCGACGCCAACAACATCCTGCCGCTGCTGCACGAGGCGGCGGACGAGGGCAAGACGGCGGGCGTCAACGCCGCGCGCTATCCGGACGTGGCGCCGGGTCTGCGCCGCTCGCCCATCGCCGTGGTGTTCTCAGACCCGCAGATGATGATGGTGGGCCGCCGCTTCGCCGATCTGCCGCAAGACAGCTTCGTGGTCGGTGAAGTGAGCTTTGAGGATCAGGGCCGCAGCCGCGTGATGGGCGTCAACAAGGGCCTGCTGCATGTTTATGCGGACAAGGAGACCGGGCGTTTCCTTGGCGCGGAGATGATAGGTCCGCGCGCGGAGAACCTGGCGCATCTGCTGGCCTGGAGCCATCAACAGCACTTGACCGTATCGCAGATGCTGGACATGCCGTTCTATCACCCGGTGATCGAGGAGGGGCTGCGCACGGCGCTGCGTGACGCCTTGGCCCGGCTGGCCTGAGGCCGAGCTTGCGCAAAGCGGCATGGCCGCGCTATGAATATTTCATATGCTATCAGAGCGAAGGAAGTGTTCATGGCTGACCTGGCCAGGTTTTCCACCCTGTACCCGCCCCGTGCCGACGCTTATGCGGCATGGGGCTTTTCTTTGGCCGCAGGCTGACATGTCCGCCGTGTGGCTGGCCGGCGGCGCCGCCTTGCTGCTCCTGACCGTGCTGCTGGGCTTTTATTTGAATTTGCTGGTGAGGCGAAGAGCGCTGGCCGAGCGCTTGGCGCAGAAATCGACCCGGGCCTTGCAGCAGAGCGAGGAGCGCTTCCGCATGTTCGCCAGCATCGCTTCGGATTGGCTGTGGGAGCTGGACGGGCAGGGGCGGCTGAGCTATTGCTCGGCGCAGTTCTGCGACCTGGTGGGCATGCCGCGCGCGCAGCTGCTGGGTCGCCACTGGACGGAGTGGATGCCGGTGAGGGCCAATCCGGAACAGCAGCGCCTGCTGACCCTGTGGATGGAGCAGCGCATGGCGGTGAAAGACTGCGAGCTGTGCTATCGCCGGCGCAATGGACAGTTGTATTGGGTGGCCATCAGCGCCTGTCCGCAGTTTGCCGCGGACGGCAGGCTGCTGGGCTACCGCGGCGTGGGGCGAGACATCAGCGAACGCAAGCTGGCCGAGCTGGAACTGCATGAGCATCGCAGCCATTTGCAGGAACTGGTGGCGCTGCGCACGGCAGCCCTGCTGCAGGCCAAGGAGGACGCGGAGCGCGCCAATCAGTCCAAGTCGGAATTCCTGGCCAATATGTCGCATGAGCTGCGCACGCCTTTGCACGGCATATTGAGCTTCGCCGAGATCGGGGGCGACAAGGCGTTGACCGCGCCCGCCGCCAGGCTGAAACGCTATTTCGACAATATTCACGCCAGCGGCGAGCGTCTGCTGGTATTGCTGAATGATTTGCTCGATTTGGCCAAGCTGGAGTCCGGACGGCTGGTGTTGAAGCGCGAGGATGTGGACTTGGCGGCGCTGGTCACGGAGATGGCGCGAGGTGAGGAGGCCAGGCTGCAGGAGGCGGACATCCGGCTGAGCCTGGTCTTGCCGCAGCGGTCGCGCACGGCGTGGGTGGACAGGACGCGCATGCAGCAAGTGCTGGCCAATCTCTTGTCCAATGCGATCAAGTTTTCACCGCGCGGCGGCTGCATAGAGATCGCCCTGCAGCATTTTGGCTCTGTGCTGACGCTGGGCGTGGCGGATCAGGGGCCGGGGGTGCCGGAGCCTGAGTTGGAGAGCATTTTCGACAAGTTCGTGCAGAGCAGCGCCACCGCCAACGGCGCTGGCGGCACGGGTCTGGGCCTGGCCATCTGCCGGCAAATCGCCCTTGCGCATGGCGGCAGCATTTACGCGGAAAATCGCGCTGGGGGCGGCATTTGCTTTTTCGTTTCGCTGCCGAGCGCGGAGGGCGTCAAGGCCATGGAGAAACCGGCCGGGCGGCCGGTGACGAATGGCGTGGCGGGCAAGTAGGGCGCGGGAAGCAAGCTGCGGGGGCTCAGCCCCGCAGCCGTTTTTCAGGAACGGCCAAGCAAAGGCCGTATCCAGCTGAAGCGCTGGCGCCAGATCACCGGCGCGCACCAAGCCAGGTGGGCCGTGGCCAGCACATTGAGCAAGGCCGCCGCCAGAAGCAGCATGGAGATGCTGTCATACCACTTCAGCATCAGCGCGCTGCCTATTGCCGCCGCCACCATGTAGAAGCCGTTGATGATGTTGTTGGCGGCGACGGCCTGGGAGCGGAACGCGTCCGGGCTGCCGGTCTGCAGCCAGGTGTACAGCGGCACGGTGAAGAAGCCGCCGAAGAATCCCAATAGCGCCACGTCGACGATGCTGCGCCAGCTGCCCGGACGGGCCAGGTATTCCGTCAGCGTGGCCAGCTTGCCGTAATAGTGCGGCAGCGCGCCCAAGGCCAGATCGCCGCCAAACACGGTCATGCCGGCGCTGCCCAAGAGCACGATGCCCAGCTGCAGCTGGCCGTGAGACAGTTTGGCGCATGCCATGGAGCCGATGCCGATGCCGATGGAGAACAGGGCCAGCAACAGGGTGTAGACATCGGCGTCGCCACCCAGATGCAGGCGGGTGAAGGTGGGCAGCTGGGTGGTGTAAATGGCGCCCATCAGCCAGAACCACGAGATGCCGAGGATGGCGCAGCGCACGTCGTGGATCTGCCAGGCCTGGCGCACCAGCTGGAAGGAGTCGCCGATGAAATTCCAGGACAGCTTCAGATGCGGCGCGCCGGCCGGCACGGACGGCATTTTCGCGCTGCTGAACAGGCCTAGCACGGCGGTGCCCAGCAAGGCGGCGATGATCCACAGCGCGCCGCTGTGGGTCAGCACGCTGCCCAGCAGCTGGCCGATCAGGATGGCGAGGAAGGTGCCCATCTCGATCAGGCCGGTGCCGCCCACCAGCTCATGTTCCTTCAGATACTGCGGCAGCACCGAGTACTTGAGCGGCCCGAAGAAGGATGAGTGAGTGCCCATCAGGAAGAGCGCGACCAGCAGGATGGCGGCGGACTTCATCAGGAAGCCGGCGCCGGCCAGCAGCATGATGGCGATTTCGGCCAGCTTGATCAGCCGGGCGATGCGCGCCTTGTCGTAGCGCTCGGACAATTTGCCGGCGCTGGCGGAAAACAGGAAAAACGGCAGGATGAAAATACCGGCGGCCAGGTTGACCAGCTGCTGTGGCGGCAGGCCGGCCGTGCTGAGCCCGTGGAAACTGATCAGCACCACGATGGCGGTTTTCAGCATATTGTCGTTGAAGGCGCCCAGAAACTGGGTGCCGAACAGCGGCAGAAAGCGCCGGGTGGCGAAGAAGGAGAATTCGGATTTCATGGAGCCGTTCATGAAAAGGGCGGGAACCGCATGCTAACGGATTCCCGCCTGATTGTCAGTTTGCCGGCAGGATCAAAGCAGCGACAGCCACAGGCCGGCGGTGGAGGCGGTCATGAAGCCGGTCAACACCGAGGCCAGCAGCGCCCGCATGCCGATTTGCGCCAGTTCGTTCTGCCGCGACGGCGCCAACGCGCCGATGCCGGCCACGCAGATGCCGACGGATGAAAAGTTGGAAAAGCTGGCCAGGGCGAAAGTCGAAATCATGACCGTCGGCGCGGACAGCGCGCCGGCGGTCTTCATCTTGGCCAGGTCTAGATAGGCGATGAATTCGTTTAGCACGATTTTCTGGCCCAGCAGGCTGCCCACGCCCAGAGTCTCGTTCCAGCTGATGCCCATCAGGAAGGCAAGCATGCGGAACAGCTGGCCGGCCAGATATTGCAGCGTCAGGCCGTCGAACATGCCGCCGGTGGCGGCGCGGATGGCGCCGTTCACCCCCAAGAGTTCGCCCAGGCCGTCTTTCATCGCG
Source organism: Chromobacterium paludis (assembly GCF_008275125.1). Classification (NCBI taxonomy): domain Bacteria; kingdom Pseudomonadati; phylum Pseudomonadota; class Betaproteobacteria; order Neisseriales; family Chromobacteriaceae; genus Chromobacterium; species Chromobacterium paludis. Next base: position 1,619,901 of record NZ_CP043473.1, on the reverse strand, counting down.
TAATTGGCCAGTGCGATCAGCGACACGATGGCCAGCAGGATGGTGGCCACGGCGGCGGCCATCTTCATGCCGTCCAGCGCGCCGGACACGACGGCGCTGACGAAGTTGCCGCCGGTTTTTTCCTCGGCCGCCTGCAGCTTGTTGCTGGAGATATCGGCCGGTCTGGTTTCCGGGAACATGATCTTGCAGAAGGTGGCCGCGCCGGCCGCGTTCATGCAGGAGGCGGTCAGCAGGTAGGTGGCGAAACGCGCCTGTTCGGCCGGGTCGCTTCCGCCCAGGAAGGCGACGTAGGCCGCCATCACGCCGCCGGACAGCGTGGACATGCCGGCGACCATCAAGCAGGCCAGCTCGGAGCGCGTCATGTGCTGGATATAGGGCCGAGCCAGCAAGGGTGCCTCGGTCTGGCCCAGGAAGATGTTGGCGGCGGTCACCACGCTTTCCGGGCCGGACAGGCGCAGGCTGCGCTGCATCAACCAGGCCAGCGCGTTGACCACTTTTTGCAGGATGCCGAAGTGATACAGCAGCGCGCTGAAGGCGGAGAAGAAGATGATCACCGGCAGCACGGTGAAGGCGAACAGAAAGCCGAGCTTGCCGCCTGGGTGGGCCAGATCGCCAAAGATGAAGCCCGCGCCGTCGCCGGAAAAACTCAGCACCTTGGCGAAGCCGGCGCCAAAAGCGGAAAACGCGCCATGCAGGGCCGGCACATAATTGATGAGCAGAAACAGGGCGCTGGGGATGGTCAGGCCGATCAGCGCGGTGCGCCAGTGGATGGCGCGGCGGTTGCTGGAGAAGAGGAAGGCCGTGCCGACGAGCAGCAGCATGCCGGCCAGAGCTTGGATGGTATTCACGGAAGTGCCTTTGAAACTAGCAGATAATGATTTGCTAATGCTTAAAGGCGCGGCATTCTACAGCAAAAAGCCGCCCACTCGGAAGGGCAGCGGCCGGCAAGGGGCAATTTACCCGCATGGGTAGTTTGATGTCATTCCTCGTCGCGGCGCGGCCTGTCGTCGTCCATCAGGATGCGGTGAGCCGGGCCCTCCATATCGTCGAACTGGCCGGAACGCGTCGCCCACCAAAAGATGGCGCCGATGAGGAAGGCCAGCACCAGGCTGAGCGGTATGAGCAGGTACAAGCTTTCCATCAGGGCTTCCTTTGGGTGAGACGCAGGGCGTTGCCGACCACCAAGAGCGAACTGAGCGCCATGCCCAGGCTGGCCAGCCATGGCGTGACGTGGCCGGTGATGGCCAGCGGCAGCGCCACCACATTATACCCGGCCGCCCATAGCAGATTCTGCCGAATTACCGCCAGCGTGCGCCGTCCCATCGTCACGGCGCGAGGAATCAGCGTTAGTTGGTCCGCGATCAACACCATGTCGCCGCTGGCGCGGGCCACGTCGGTGCCGCCGCCCATGGCCATGGACACGTCCGCGCGCGCCAGCACCGGCGCGTCGTTGACGCCGTCGCCCACCATCAGCACGCGCTTGCCTTGGGCCTGCAGGCGGGAGACGAAGGCCAGCTTGTCCTCCGGCGTGGCGCGGGCGCGCCAGTTGGCTATGCCTAGCTCGCCTGCCAGGCTGGAAACAGCCTGTTCGCCGTCGCCGCTGAGCAGATGCACGGCCAGGCCGCGCGCGCGCAGCTGGTCCAGCAAGGCGGCCGCATCGTCGCGGCAGGCGTCGCCGATGGCGAAGCGCGCCTGCACGCCTTCGTGATTGGCCAGCAACACCTGGCTGCAATCCGGGTGCCAGTCCGCCTCTTCGCCGATCTCGCGTCCCAGCCAGGCGGCGAGGAAGGGGGTGGAGCCCAGTCGCCATTCGCGGCCGTCCACTAGCCCGCTGACGCCGTGGCCCGGGTGGTTGACCGTCGATTGGACAGCCGGCAGCGCCAGTCCATGCGCCGCCTCGATCAGGGCGCGGGCCAGAGGATGCTCCGATGCCTGCTCCAGCGCGGCGGCCACGGCCAGCGCCCGCTCGCGCGGCAGCGGGCCCTTCGCCTCGCGCAGCCGCATCAGGCCATGAGTGAGCGTGCCGGTTTTATCGAACACCACGTCGCTGACGCGGGCCAACGTTTCCAGCGCATGTCCGCGGGTGGTCAGCACGCCTTGCGCGGCCAGATTGCCGCTGGCGGCGGTCAGCGCGGCCGGCGTGGCCAGCGACAGCGCGCAGGGGCAGGAGATCACCAGCACCGCCACCATGATCCACAGCGCGCGGTCCGGATCGATAAAGTGCCAGCCGATATAGCTGGCCGCCGCCGCCAGCAGCAGCAAGGCGACGAACCAGCTGGCGAAGCGGTCGGCCAGCACCGCCAGTTTGGGTTTCTCCGACAGGGCCTGATCCAGCAGGCGCACGATGCCGGCCAGCCGGGTGCTTTGCCCCACCTGTTCCACGCGCATCACCAGCGGGCTGGCGGCATTGACGCTGCCGGCGATCAGGCGGTCGCCGGCCTGTTTGGGCACCGGACGGCTCTCGCCCGTCAGCAGCGATTCATTGCTGGCGCTCAGCCCATTCAGCACGGTGCCGTCGGCTGGAATGGTTTCCCCGGGTTTGATCAAGAGGACGTCGCCGGGGCGCAGGCTGGCGACGGTGGCCTCGTGGCTGTCGCGGCTGGCCGGCCACCCGGCCAGGCGGTGGCAAAAAGCGGGCACCAGTTTGACCAGGCTTTCGCTGGCGGCGCCGGCCTTGCGCCGCGCGATGCCTTCCAGGTAGCGGCCGCCCAGCAGCAGGAAGACGAACATGGACACCGAGTCGAAATAGATGCCGTGCTCGTACTTGTGGATCAGCGCCCAGGTGCTTGCGCCAAAGGCGGTGAGCACGCCTATGGCTACGGGCGTGTCCATGCCGACGCGGCCAGTTTTGAGATCGCGCCAGGTGTTGCGATAAAAGGGCAGGGCCGAGTACAGCAGCACGGGCAGGGTCAGGATGAAGCCCGCCCAGTGCAGCAGCCACAGGAAGTCCGGCGCGATGTCGCCGTCCGGCGCCAAATAGATGGGCACCGCGTACATCATCACCTGCATCATGGACAGGCCGGCCACCCACAGCCGGGTCAGCGCCTGCTTGCGTTCCTTCTGCTGCAATTTCTCCTGGCGTTCCGCGTCATAGGGGTGCGCGCGATAACCGATGGCCGCGACGGCTTGCAGAATGGCGGATAGCTGAATGCGGCTGTTGTCCCAGCTCACGCGCGCGCGTTGAGTGCTGTAATTGATGTCCACGGCCAACACGCCGGGCAATTGACGCAGGTGCTGCTCGTTCAGCCAGATGCAGGCGGCGCAGGTAATGCCCTCCAGCATCAGGGCGGCTTCTCGCGTTTGCCCCTCGGCGCGATGGACGAAGCTTTGCTGCAGCTCCTCCGAGTCATACAGCTTGATTTGCTCCAGCACGGCATCCGGCAACGCGGCGGCCTGCTCCGCGCCTTCGGTGCGGTGCTGATAGTAGTCGGCCAGGCCGGACTGGATGATGGTGTCGGCCACCGCCTGGCAGCCTGCGCAGCAGGCGGCTTCTTCTTTTTGGCGGTAGCGTATGGGAAAGTGGGCACCTGGCGGCACCGGCAAACCGCAATGGAAACAGTTCTCGCTCATGACGGAGGATTGTAATCAATGCCGGCGCGGCTTGCTTGATCTAGCTCATGGCGCGGCATGTCAAAGCGGACTAATCGCCGCGGCCTCTTGCGCCAGGCGGGACTGGCCGCATTTGCCGGATATCAAATGGGAGAGAAATATGGACATGATGATGCAGGCGGTGGTTCAACAAGCGCCTGGCGGCGTGGAAACGATGGAGATCGGCGAATGGCCGCGGCCGGCCTTGGCGCCGGGCAAGCTGCTGGTGCGGGTGATGGCGGCCGGCGTCAACCGCGCCGATCTGATGCAGCGCGCGGGGCTGTATCCGCCGCCACCGGGCGCCAGTCCTTTGCTGGGGCTGGAAGTGGCGGGCTGGGTGGAGGAGGCGGCCGACGGCTCCGCTTTTCAGCCTGGCGACGCGGTGTTCGGCCTGGTGGAGGGCGGCGGCTACGCCGAATATGTTCAGCTGGACGAGGCGCTGGCCATCGCCAAGCCGGACGCCTTATCCTGGATCGAGGCGGCCACCTTGCCGGAAGCCTGGATGACGGCCTGGTTCAATCTGGTGGAGAAGGCCGGGCTGCAAGCGGGCGAAACGGCGCTGATCCATGCCGGCGCCAGCGGCGTGGGCGCGGCGGCGATTCAGCTGGCGGCATTGCTGGGCGCGCAAGCTATCGCCAGCGCCGGCAGCGAGGAAAAGCTGGCGTTTTGCCGCGAGCTGGGCGCGAGCCGCGTGTTCAACTACCGCGACACGCCGAATTTCGGCGAGCTGATCAAGGGCTGGGGCGGCGCGGACATGGTGCTGGACCCGGTGGGGGGCGGCTATCTGGCGCAAAACCTGCAGGCGCTGAATCCGGACGGGCGCTTGGTCAATATCGGGCTGCTGGGCGGACTGAAGGCGGAGCTGGATTTCGGCCGGCTGCTGATGAAGCGGATCAGCCTGATCGGCTCCACCTTGCGGCCGCAGCCGCTGACGGTGAAGGCCAGGCTGGCGGCGGCGCTGCGCGATACCATCCTGCCGGCCATCCTGGACGGCCGGCTGCGCGCGGTGGTGGACAGCAGCTATCCCTGGGGCCAGGTGCAGGATGCCCACCAATACATGGCGGAGAGCCGCAACCTGGGCAAGGTGGCGCTGACGATGTTTCCGACTCAAGCCGGAGAGGCTTGAGTCGGCAGGCGTTTAGCCGTGGGCGCGGTTCAACTGGCGGGCGATGATGTCGTGGTTCAGCCACAGCACCGGACCGGCGGGCTGGGCCGCTTCGCCGAACATCAGCGCGCCGCTGGCTTCTATCACCAGGCTGCTCAGGCGGTCGGTGATCAGCGCCTTGGCGTCGCGGTGCATGGCGGTGATGGCGTCGGACGCGCCTATCATCACATCGGCCAGCTCCGGGCTGTTGGGCATCGGCCACGCCTGGAAATTACGGAAGCCGCGCATCACTTCGCTGTCATTGAGCTGGTCCAGCTTGCTCAGCACATCCTCCAGCGCGTGGCCGTCCTGCAGCAGGTCGGCGCAGGCTTGCCATTGCTCATCTGCCCAGGCACCGCCGTCTTCGCGTTTCAGCGCGCGCAGCAGGCCGATTAGGGGCAGTTCCACGCCGACGAAGATGTCGGACGAGTTGGTGCGGATTTCCGGGCAGTTGAACACCGTGGCTTTGACGCCTTGCTCCCAGGCGGCACGGGCCACGCTTTCCAGGCGCATCTTGGCGTAGCCCTGGGTGTAGTTGGTGTAGGTCTGCCACTGGTATTCGCCGTCGATCAGGATTTCCGTGCCGTGGTAGCCGTAGGCGGTGTAGCGAACCTGGCCGCCGGCGGTTTCCAGGCGCCGGCGCAGCTGGGCGCTGCCGTCTATCAGGTGTTGGAAGGTGTTGGCGGTGACTTCGTCGAAGTTCTGCAGGATCAGCTTGCCCAGGTCGCTGTTCAGCAGGGCCTCGGTGGACAGGAAGCGCTCGCCGCGGCCCTTGTACACGCGGTTGGCGATGGCCAGGAACACCTTGGCCTTGGGGATGCCGCCGGCCATGGTGTGAGCGAAGAACACATTGCGGCCGTCTTCTATCATGCCGTCAAGCTGCGCCATGGCCTGAGCCACGCTGGCCTGGAAGCGGGCGACGCCGACTTGGCGGCATTTTTCGATGTGGGCCCAGTCCAGCTTGTCGTCCTGCCAGGTCTTCAGGGTCAGCGCGCCCAGCAATTGGGTGGGCGTGGCTTCGCCTTTCGGCGCGTCCTGGTCGAAACCGGCCATCAGCGGCACGTTGATGATCTTGCCGCCCAGATTGGCTTCGGCGGCGGCCAGCTCTTCTTCGTTCAGCGGGCGCAGGCGGTTGTCTTCGTCGCGGCGGCCCACGGTCATGCCGATGATTTGCATGCCGGCCTTCTTGGCTTCGGCGATCAGGCCGTTGGCGTAGCCGCGGCCGAACAGTTCGCCGAACAGGACGAATACGTCGCCGGGACGGAAAAGTTGGTGTTGCGGCAGCATGCGCAGGGCGGTGGCTTCAGTCATGGGGATGCTCTTCCTGAAAGTGACGCGCCGCCATGCTGGCGGCGCGTTGCGATATTAGTGCGATTGCTCCAAGCGGCGTGCATGATACCCGAAACGACCGCCATGCGCGCCATCGGGGAGTCAAGATTGCAGCGGGGACAGCGCTTCTATCAGCGCCACTTCCTGCGCGTAGCTCAGATTTTTCAGCTTGGCGAGCAGCGCCTCGCCGTTCACTTGATGCTGCTGGTCAAGCTCGTCCTCGATCATGCGCGCCTCCACCGCCAGCCACAGGCCGCGGCAGGAGGCGGCGCTGTCAAACTGGATGCCGGCGATGACGGCGGCGATCAGGTGCAGCTCGCCGTCGCTGAACAGGCGCGACAGCATGGCCTGTTCGCGGCGCACGATTTCGGCGTAGCGGTCGCAAATCTGCTGCACGCGGTCGGGGTCGCCGTAGTGCGCCGCTTCTTCGTCCGGGATGGCGTCGCCGTCGTGATGGAACCAGGATTCGATCAAGGGCCGCAGCTGCGGCAGGTCTTCATGCCAGACGCGGGCCAGCTCCTCGCGGAAGTCGGCGCTGTCGGTGAAGGATAGCTCGTCGAAAGGCATGGCCGGCAGCACGCCTTCGTCCAGGGTGCGTTTGCCCACCCAGACGCGGCCTTCGTCGTCCAGGCGGACTTCGCCGCGCCAGACGGCTTGCTCCTCGGTGGCCAGATTGTCGACGTGGATTTCGACATAGGGCGGCGTCGCGTCTTGCTGCTCGTCTTCGGTCACGAAGCGCAGCGTGACGTCGAACAAGCCGTGCTTCATCACGTCCAGCAATTGCAGGCCGTTGTCGTGGCCGGCCAGGATGTAGCGGTCTTCGTTTTCGTAAACGGCCACGTCGCCGGGGCGGCCGGCGGGGTGGATCAGCTTGGCTTGCAAGGCGTCGGCCAGCTCGTTGGCGTCGTCGTGGTGGATGTCGAAGCCGGTGCGGTAGGCTTCGCGCTCATGCCAAAGCGCATTCCAGTCGTACATAAATTCGATGTCCTTGGTGTTGCCGGATGGTCCGCAGTGTAGCGCCAAACGCGGGCGGCGACGAGACGAGGCTTGATGGTTGGCGAAACGATAGAACTACCATCTGTGTTCACCGAAATTTTCTTGATGCTGGCCTGGTGTGCTATAATCTTTCGATTTTTCTGTTTTCGAATTCCAGCCGAAGCGCTAAACATGACCCGACAAATCCGCAACATCGCCATCATCGCTCACGTAGACCATGGCAAGACCACCCTGGTTGACCAACTGCTGAAACAAAGCGGCACCTTCCGCGAAAACCAGCAAGTGGACGAGCGCGTAATGGACAGCAACGATCTTGAAAAAGAGCGTGGCATTACCATTCTGGCCAAGAACACTGCCATCAACTACGAAGGCGTACACATCAACATCGTAGACACTCCGGGCCACGCCGACTTTGGCGGCGAGGTGGAGCGCGTGCTGGGCATGGTGGACGGCGTGGTGCTGCTGGTCGACGCGGTGGAAGGTCCGATGCCGCAAACGCGCTTCGTGACCAAGAAGGCGCTGGCTTTGGGTCTGCGTCCCATCGTCGTGATCAACAAGATCGACCGTCCGGGCTCGCGTCCGGACTGGGTGGTGGACCAGACTTTCGACCTGTTCGACAAGCTGGGCGCCACCGACGAGCAACTGGACTTCCCCATCATCTACGCATCGGGCCTGTCCGGCTTCGCCAAGCATGAGCTGGAAGAAGAGTCCAACGACATGCGCCCGCTGTTCGAGACCGTGCTGAAGCACGTGCCGACTCCGGCTGGCGATTCGGCGGCCCCGCTGCAGCTGCAGATCTCCGCTCTGGACTACTCCACCTACACCGGCCGCCTGGGCCTGGGCCGCATCCTGAACGGCCGCATCAAGTCCGGCCAGCAAGTGGTGGTGATGAACCATGAAGAGCAAGTGGCCACCGGCCGCATCAACCAAGTGCTCGGCTTCAAGGGCCTGGAGCGCGTGGAAGTGCCGGAGGCGGAAGCCGGCGACATCGTGATCATTTCCGGCATCGAAGATATCGGCATCGGCGTGACCATCTGCGACAAGGAGCAGCCGGTAGGCCTGCCGGTTCTGTCGGTGGACGAGCCCACGCTGACCATGGACTTCATGGTGAACACCTCGCCGCTGGCCGGCACCGAGGGCAAGTTCGTCACCAGCCGCCAGATCCGCGACCGCCTGAACAAGGAACTGCTGACCAATGTGGCGCTGCGTGTGGAAGACACCGGCGACGCCGACGTGTTCCGCGTTTCGGGCCGTGGCGAACTGCACCTGACCATCTTGCTGGAAAGCATGCGCCGCGAAGGCTTTGAAATGGCCGTGGCCAAGCCGCGCGTCGTGTTCAAGGAAATCAACGGCCAGAAGTGCGAGCCGTACGAAAACCTGACCATCGACCTGGAAGACGACCACCAGGGCGGCGTGATGGAAGAAATCGGCCGCCGCCGCGGCGAGCTGACCAATATGGAATCTGACGGCATGGGCCGCACCCGCCTGGAATACCACATTCCGGCTCGCGGCCTGATCGGCTTCCAGTCCGACTTCATGACCATGACCCGCGGCACCGGCCTGATGAGCCACGTGTTCGACGACTACGCGCCGGTGAAGCCGGACCTGCCGGGCCGCCACAACGGCGTGCTGATCTCGCAAGAGAACGGCGAAGCCGTGGCCTACGCGCTGTGGAAGCTGGAAGACCGCGGCCGCATGTTCGTATCCCCGGGCGACAAGCTGTACGAAGGCATGATCATCGGCATCCACAGCCGCGACAACGACTTGGTGGTGAACCCGGTCAAGGGCAAGCAGCTGACCAACGTCCGCGCCTCCGGCACCGACGAAGCCGTTCGCCTGACCACGCCGATCAAGCTGACGCTGGAATCGGCCGTGGAGTTCATCGACGATGACGAACTGGTGGAAATCACGCCGAAGTCCATTCGCATCCGCAAGCGCTACCTGCAAGAGCATGAGCGCCGCAAGATGGCCAAGGTGGAAAACATCTGATCGAGTTGACGGCGCATTGAGCGCGCCCCGCCTTGGCGGGGCGGCGCGCTTGGCCTGGTTTGACAGCCCTGACGGCGTGCGCCGCAGGGCTGTTTGCTTTGGAGATTAGTGCGCTGTCAGGCGGGGAATAGCGCGCCCAGCGGGGCGATGATGCGTTCCAGGTAGTCGGCGTCGGTCTGGTCGAAGCTGGCCGGTTGCGCAGAGTCGATGTCCAGCACGGCTACCACCACGCCGGCGGCGTTGCGCACCGGCACCACCACTTCGGAGCGGGCGCTGGAAGAGCAGGCGATATGGCCGGGGAAGGCGTCCACGTCCTCCACTAGCAGTGTCCGGTTTTGCGCCCAGGCGCTGCCGCACACGCCGCGGCCATGAGGAATGCGGGTGCAGGCGATGGGCCCTTGGAAGGGGCCCAGCACCAATTGCTCGCCCTTGACCAGGTAGAAGCCGGTCCATAACCAATCGAAAGTCATGGCCAGCGCCGATGAGAGGTTGGCCAGCGCGGCGACGACGTCGGTTTCGCCGGCGATCAGAGCGTGGGCTTGCGGCAGCAGGGTCTGGTATTTCGCTTCCTTGCTGTCGCCTTCGATAATCAGGTTTTCTGCCATGGCGGGGCCTGCGGTTGGATTCGAGGCCGGTCAGCATACACCAAGGCGGGCGGAAATAGAAAACGCCGCCCATTTGGGCGGCGCGTCGATGGGGCCTGGCGCTTACATCATGTGCTGGCCGCCGTTCATGGCGATATTGCTGCCGGTGATGAAGCCTGCGTGTTCCGAGCTGAGGAAGCCCACCAGCGCCGCGATTTCTTCCGGCTTGCCGAGGCGGCCGACCGGAATCTGGGCGATGATCTTGCTGCGCACGTCTTCCGGCACCGCCATCACCATTTCCGTGGCGATGTAACCCGGAGAGATGGTGTTCACCGTCACGCCCTTTTTGGCCACTTCCTGTGCCAGCGCCATGGTGAAGCCATGCATGCCGGCCTTGGCGGCGGAGTAGTTGGTCTGGCCAAACTGGCCTTTCTGGCCATTGATGGACGAGATGTTGACGATGCGGCCGAAGCCCGCTTCCAGCATGGCATCCAGCACGGGCTTGGTCATATTGAAGACCGAGTCCAGATTGGTGCGGATTACCGCATCCCAGTCGTCCTTGGTCTGCTTCTTGAAGCTGGCGTCGCGGGTGATGCCGGCGTTGTTGACCAGGATGGAGACCGGGCCCAGGTCCTTGGCGATGCGCGCGGCCATTTCCTGGCAGGCGGCAAAGTCGGTGACATCGCACTGGTAGCAGTGGATGTCATGGAAGCCCAGTCCCTTCATGTCTGCCAGCCAGGCTTGTTCGCGGCCCGGTTTGCTGTAGGTGGTCGCTACGATATGGCCGGCTTCGGCCAGCGTCTTGCAAATGGCGGTGCCGATGCCGCCCATCCCACCGGTAACTAGCGCAATCCTTTTCGTCATGATGCTGGCTCCTCTTTTGGTGTCGAATTTATGCCTGAGTAATACTGAACCCCTTTTGTTACAGCTTATTTAGCGAAGCATAAAAAGTAAATAAGAAGTGTGTGCTTCCTGATTTACATTTCGCTCAGCCCAGCTCCAGCGTCAGGCGCTGCAATAAGGACAGTCTGTGCGCGCTGATTTCGCCGATTTCCGCAGCGTTCATGATCGCACAGTTAGGTTCGACTCGGTGTGTGCAGTTATGGAAACGACACTGTCCAATATACCGGCGCATCTCCGGGAAATAATGCACCAAATCCGCTGCTTGCAGATGTTTCAAGCCAAATTCCTGCAGGCCTGGGGAGTCGATCAGCTGGCTGTCCGCATCAAGGTGGTAGAGGGTGGCGTGCGTGGTGGTGTGGCGGCCCGAATCGAGGGCGGTGGAGATGTCGCCGATGCGCGCGTTGGCTGCGGGCAGGAGCGCGTTGGTCAGTGTGGACTTGCCCATGCCAGACTGTCCCACCAGCACGCTGGTATGCCCGCGCAGCAAGGGTTGCAACGGGCTGAAGTCCTGCTTGGCGGACAATGTAACCAGTTGGTAGCCAAGATTCACATACAGTTGCAATTTTCCCAGCAGCGTGGCGGTTTCCGGCAGATCGCACTTATTGACGACGATGACGGGCTCGATGTCGCCGGCCTCCGCCGCGATTAGGCAGCGTCCCAGCAATTCCTCGCTCGGGGAGGGCACGGCGGCGATCACGAACAGGATGCGCGTGACGTTGGCGGCAATGACTTTGGTTTTCCAGTCGTCCTGGCGATACAGCAGGCTGCGGCGCTCATGGGCACGTTCTATCACAGCCTGTTCCTGATTCTGGATCAGGATGTCGACGATGTCGCCGCAGGCGTAGTCGACACGCTTGCCGCGGGTGGTGCAGTCGTAAACTTGGCCATCGGCTTCGACGATGAAGCGGCGGCCATGGCTGCGGATGATCTGTCCTACTCTGGCTGTCATGGGCGCTTGAGCAGGGCTTCGGTCTTGGCCGCGCAGATGAAGTCGTTGAGCGTCAGGCCGCCGGCGTCGTGGGTGCTGAAGTTCACCACAGCGCGATTGTAATGCACCGACAGGTCGGGGTGATGATCTTCCTGGTGGGCGATCCAGGCGAGCGCGTTCACGAAGGCCATGGTCTCGTGATAATTGGCGAAATGGAAAGTCTTGTTCAGCTCGATGCCGACGATTTGCCAGCCGGGCAGGGTGGACAGCAGTTGCTTGACGGTGTGGTCGGCCAGCGGGCTTTCGCCGTGTTGCGGCGTGCAGGACAGCTCCAGCAGGTTCATGCTTGGTTTCCTCTCAGATGTTGGATGCGCAGCGCGGCGGGCGGGTGCGAATCGTAGAAGGTGGAATGGATCGGGTCTGGCGTCAAGGTGGAGGCGTTGTCGCGGTATAGCTTGACCAGCGCGGAAATCAGGTCGTCGGCACGCGTATGCTCGGCGGCGAAGTCGTCAGCCTCATATTCATGCCGGCGCGACATCAGGCTGGACAGCGGCGTCAGCGGAAAAGTGAAGGCCGGGATCGCCATGAAGAACAGGATCAGCGCCATTGCGGTGCTGGGGGCGGCCACGCCCAGTCCCAGGTAGAACCAGGGCGCGTGCAGCAATTGGCCCAAGGTCCAGAGCAGAAGCAGCGACAGCCCGAACGCCATCGCGATGCGCTTGAGGATGTGCCTGCGTTTGAAATGGCCCAGTTCGTGCGCCAGCACGGCCTCGATTTCGTCATGGCTCAGTTGCGACAGCAGGGTGTCGAAGAAGACGATGCGCTTGGCGGCGCCGAAGCCGGTGAAATAGGCGTTGCCGTGGCTGGAGCGGCGAGAGCCGTCCATCACGAATACGCCTTGGCTCTTGAAGCCGGCTCTTTGCAGCAGCGATTCGATGCGGGCCTTCAGCGCCTCGTCTTGCAGCGGCTGGAACTTGTTGAACAGCGGCGCGATCACCGTCGGGAAAACGGCCAACATCAGCAGCTGGAAGGCGGACCAGACCAGCCAGACCCACAGCCACCATAGCGGCCCCGATATGTCCATCAGCCACAGCACCAGCGCCACCAGCGGCAGACCGATGGCCGCGCCCAGCAGCAGGCCTTTGATCTGATCGGCCAGAAACAGCGCGAAGGTCATCTTGTTGAAGCCGTAGCGCGTCTCGATGCCGAAAGTGCCATACAGGCTGAATGGCAGCGAAACGAGGCTGCTGATGACGCTGACCGCCACGATCAGGGCCAGGCCGGACAGCAGCGGCGCGGCGAACCATTGCATGGTGTGCAGGCTCAGCCATTGCAGCCCGCCGCCGAAGGTGAGGGCCGCGATCAGGGCGGTGTCCACCCAGGCGGACAGCAGGCCCAGCTTGGTTTTGGCGATGGTGTAATCGGCGGCGTGCTGATGCTGTTCCCGGGTGATGCTGTCGCGGAAAGCGGCCGGGACTTCAGGGCGGCGCAGGGCGATATGGCGGATGTGGCGCCCGCCCAGCCACAGTTTCAGGCTCAGCGTCAGCGCCAGCGCGATGGCGAACAATATGGAAAATGCCTCGGTCATGGATGTCGGTATGGGTGTCGAGTTTGCCGCAACGGCGGCAATGAAGGAAAATGGGAGGGTTTACTCAAGATTGAATAGTATGGCACAAGATACCAATAACCTCATCTGGCTCGATATGGAAATGACGGGCCTGAATCCTGACGCCGACCGCATCATCGAAGTGGCGATGATCGTCACCGACAGCCAGCTCAATGTGCTGGCGGAGTCGCCGGTGCTGGTGGTGCATCAGCCGGACGCGGTGCTGGATGCGATGGACGACTGGAACAAGAATACGCACGGCAAGAGCGGCCTGATCGAAAAAGTGAAGAACTCGACGGTGAGCGAGGCCGAGGCGGAGCGGATCCTGTTGGACTTCATGGCGCAATACGTGCCGGAGCGCGTCACGCCGATGTGCGGCAACACCATCCACCAAGACCGCCGCTTCATGGCGCGCTGGATGCCCAGGCTGGAGGCCTACTTCCACTACCGCAACTTGGACGTGTCCACGCTGAAGGAGCTGTGCAAGCGCTGGAAGCCGGAAGTGGCGAAGGGCGTGGTCAAGCGCGGCAAGCATGAGGCCCTGGCCGACATCCTCGAGTCCATCGAGGAGATGCGCTACTACCGCGAGCATTTCCTGAAGCTATAACGGCGCGCCCGCGCATCCGTCGGGGCGGCCTGCTTGAGGCGGCCCCTGTTTTTTCACCATTCGTATTCCATCGGCAGAAAACATGGCCGCACACCGCCACATCGACATCAATTCCTCTCCGATCTGGGCCAAGCTGCACCAGCACCAGCGCGCGACGCGCCATATGCACATGCGCGAGTTGTTCGACCTGGATCCGCAGCGCTTTCAGCGCTTTTCCTTGGAGTTGGACGGCTTGTTGCTGGATTACTCCAAGAATCGCATCACCGAGCGCACGCTGGAGCTATTGTTCGAACTGGCGGCGGCGGCCGACCTCAAGGGGTGGATGGCCAGGATGCGCCAAGGCGAGCGCATCAACGTCAGTGAAAACCGTTCGGTGCTGCACACCGCGTTGCGTTTGCCTGCCGACGCCAGTTTGACGCTGGATGGCCAAGATGTGGTGGCCGAGGTACATGCCGTGCTGCAGCGGATGCGGGTCTTCAGCGAGCAGGTGCGCAGCGGCGCCTGGCTGGGCCTTGACGGCAGGCGCATCCGGGACGTCGTCAATCTGGGCATAGGCGGTTCGGATCTTGGGCCACTGGTGGTCAAGGAGGCGCTGTCCGTCTATGCCCACGCCGAATTGAATGTGCACTTCGTCTCCAATGTCGATGGCCAGCACCTGGTGCGCACGCTGCAAAAGCTGGACCCGGCCACCACTTTGTTCATCGTCGCCTCCAAGTCCTTCACCACGCCGGAAACGCTGCTGAACGCGCAGGCGGCGCGTGCCTGGTTCTTGCAGGCGGCCACGGAGGCCGACATCGCGCGCCACTTTGTCGCCGTTTCCACCAATGAGCCGGCGGTCAAGGCTTTTGGCATCGATCCGGCGCATATGTTCGGTTTCTGGGACTGGGTGGGCGGCCGCTATTCCGTCTGGTCAGCCATTGGCCTGCCCGTCATGCTCGCCATCGGCTACGAGCATTTCCGGGACTTTCTGGATGGCGGCCACGCCATGGATCGCCACTTTTTCGAAGCGCCGTTCCAGGCCAATATGCCGGTTCTGCTGGCCTTGATAGGCATCTGGTACAACACCTTCTATCAGGCGCATACTCATGCCATCATGCCTTACGATCACGGCCTGCGACGGTTGCCGGCCCATATCCAGCAACTGGACATGGAGTCCAACGGCAAGCGCGTGGGGCGTTACGGCGAGGCTGTCGATTTCGACACCGGGCCGGTGATCTGGGGCGAGGAGGGCGCCAACAGCCAGCATGCATTCTTCCAGTTGCTGCATCAAGGCACGCGGCTGGTGCCGTGCGATTTCATCCTGCCGCTGAACAGCCAGTATCCGCTGGGCGAGCAGCACGATGTTCTGGTGGCCAATTGCCTGGCGCAGACCGAGGCGCTGATGCGCGGCAAGCGCGAGGCGGAGGCGATGCAGGAGTTGAGCCACCTGTCCGGCGAGGCCCTGGACATGCTGCTGCCGCAGAAACTGTTTCCCGGCAACCAGCCGTCCAATACGCTGGCGCTGGACAAGGTGACGCCATACCGTCTGGGCATGCTGATGGCGTTGTACGAGCACAAGGTCTTCGTGCAAGGGGTGATCTGGGGTATCAACTCGTTTGATCAGTGGGGCGTGGAGTATGGCAAGCAGCTGGCGCGCCGCATTCTGCCCGAGTTGGCTGACGGTGCCGGCCAGCTGGCGCACGACAGCTCCACCAACGGCCTGATCAGGCATTACAGGGAACGTCATGGCAAATAGCAGACAACTGGCCGCGGAACTGGGCGACGTGCTGCTCGCTCGCGGCGAAAGCATCGCCACCGCGGAATCCTGCACCGGCGGCATGATCGCGGCAGCCATTACCGACATACCGGGCAGCTCCGCCTGGTTCAGCCATGGCGTGGTCAGCTATGGCAATCAGGCCAAGCAGCAGTTGCTGGGCGTGCAGGCGTCGTCGCTGATGGATCATGGCGCGGTCAGCGAACAGGTGGTGCGGGAAATGGCGGCCGGCGCGCAGGCGCTGGCTGCGGCGGACTGGGCGGTGGCCGTGTCCGGCATCGCCGGGCCGGATGGCGGTTCGCCGGAAAAGCCGGTAGGCCTAGTCTGGCTGGCCATTGCGCATCCGGGCGGGCAGACCGAGGCCTGGCGCTGTCATTTTGGCGGGGATCGCGAGGCGGTGCGCAGGCAGTCGGTGGAAGAGGCGCTGTCGCAGCTGCTGACGCGCGTGCATGGCCACCTGCGGGCCGCCTGAGATCAATCCGCTTCCGGCTCGTCCTGCTGGGAGGCAGTCTTGCGGCTGGCCCGTGGGTGCGCGTGGTCGTACACCTTGGCCAAGTGCTGGAAGTCCAGCGCGGTGTAGATTTGGGTGCTGGACAGGTTGGCGTGTCCCAGCAGCTCCTGCACCGCGCGCAGGTCGCTGGATGATTGCAGCAGGTGGGAGGCGAAGGAGTGGCGCAGCATGTGCGGATGCACATGCTGGCTGGCGCCGGTTTTGATCGCCCAGTCGCGCAGGCGCTTTTCGATCTGGCGTCCGCCCAGCCGCTTGCCGCGGCGCCCTACAAATAGCGCAGGCTCGTCCGGGCTGGCTTGGCGCGCCGCCAGCCATGTCTGCAAGCTGCGCAGGGCCTCCGCGCCGATCGGCGCCAGTCTCTCCTTGGCGCCCTTGCCGCGGATGCGCAGCAGTTGATCGGAAAAATCCACGTCCGCCAGATCGAGTCCCACAGTTTCCGCTAGGCGAAGGCCGCAGCTGTAGATCAGCTCGAAGATGGCCCGATCGCGCACATCCAGCCCGTCATCGCCCGCCATGCGGTCAAGCAGCGCCGCGGCGGCGTCCACCGGCAATGCCTTGGGCAGCAGCTTGTCCCTTTTGGGCGCGTGAAGCGCGCTGGCGGGGTTGTCTCCGCGCAGCCCATTCTGCTGCAGCCAATGATAGAACTGGCGCCAGGAGGATAGGCGGCGGGCCAGGCTGCGGCTGCTCAAGCCGCTGGCGTGCAGGCGAGCCAATGCTTTGCGCAGGTGGAGGGCTTGGGCTGCGGGCAGGGGCGTTGGCGCCAGTTGACTGGCCAGGATCTCCAGGTCCGCGCGGTAGGCGGCCAGCGTATGCTGACTGCGTCCGGCAACGGCGAGATGTGCAATGAAGCGCGCGGCCTCGTCCATGTCAGCGCCGCAATCGAGCCATTTGCATCAGGCGTTCGAACAGTTGCAGGTCCTGTTCGTTCTTCAGCAGGGCGCCGGCCAAGGGCGGCGGCGCATTGCGTTCTTGGTGGCCGGCCAGTTCTTCGGTTCCGATATTCTCGCCGACGAGCAGCTTCAGCCAGTCCAGCAGCTCGGAGGTGGTCGGCTTTTTCTTCAGGCCGGGCAGCTCGCGAATGGAAAAGAACACCTCCAGCGCCTGCTTGACCAGTTCCTCGCGGATATGGGGGAAATGGACGTCGATGATGCTTTGCATGGTCTCGGCGTCGGGGAAGCGGATGTAATGGAAGAAGCAGCGGCGAAGGAAGGCGTCCGGCAGCTCCTTTTCATTATTCGATGTGATGATGATGATGGGGCGCTGCCTGGCGCGTACGAATTGTTGCGTCTCGTGCACGAAGAACTCCATTTGGTCCAGCTCGCGCAGCAGGTCGTTGGGAAACTCGATGTCAGCCTTGTCGATTTCATCTATCAGCAGCACCGGCGCGGTGTCCGCCTCGAAGGCCTGCCACAGTTTGCCCTTGACGATGTAGTTGGCGATGTCGCGCACCTTGGCGTCGCCCAGCTGGGAGTCTCGCAGCCGCGAGACGGCGTCATATTCGTACAGGCCGTGCTGGGCCTTGGTGGTGGACTTGATCGGCCAGACGATCAGCTCGCGGCCCAGGCTGGCGGCGACTTCCTCGGCCAGCATGGTTTTGCCGGTGCCGGGTTCGCCCTTGATCAGCAGCGGGCGTTGCAGGGTGATGGAGGCGTTGACGGCCATCATCAGGTCGTCGGTGGCGATATAGCGCTCGGTGCCGGTGAAACGGGTATTCATCTATGTGCAAATCTTGGGGTGTCGGTTTGGGGGAGAGGGCGGCCCTTGCCTGGCCGCCCGTCTGGGCGATCAGCGGGCAAACTCTCGTTCCAGATCGTCCAGGCTGATATTCCAGCTTTTCATCATGTGACTGAGCAGGGCCATTTCGCTGTCGCTGATGGTGCCGTCGGACTTGGCGATATCCATGGCCAGCACGCAGGTCAGGATGCGTTTGCGGTGGTCGCTGACCTCGGCCAGCAGGCTGTCCACGCGTTCGCGGTCAAGCAGGTGGATGGAGCCATCCTCCTCCGCTTCGTCGGAGAGGTCGTCGCAATAGTCGCGCAGGACTTGGGCAAACTGTTTGCGCGGCAGGTTGATCAGATGGTAGACGTGCAGCTTTTCCAGTAGCTCCAGTTCGCGCGGGTCCATATTGCCGTCGGTGATCATGAACATGGCCAGCAGCCTGGCCATCGCCTCTGGGCTATTGGGTGAATAATTTCTCATGGCGCCATTCCTTTTTTGCTATTGGCGGAGCTTGCCGGAAAAGGCTTCCGGCATGGCGGCGACAGTGCGCGCCTGGTAATCGAAGAAGACGACACCGGTTTTCAATCTTGCCACTTCTTTGCCGCTGTTGTCATCGACTGCTTGATAAATCAGGTCGAGTCCGTAGCGGTTCGGGTGGGCGGGCGCCAGGCGGAATTGCAAGCGGTCGCCATGAAATGCCTCGGCGCGGTAGCACACTGCGGCGTCGGCCACGATGAGGCCCAGTCCCTCCACGTGCAGTTCGTCAGGATAGCCAAGCGATTTCAGCCAGCGCAGCCTGGCCTCGTGCGCCAGGCGCAGCACGGCGTCATTGCCCAGGTGGCCGCCGTAGTTGATGTCGCCAATGCGAACCTCTAGTTCGGTGGCAAAGGGAAAGTGAGCGGGAAGTTCAAGTTTGATGCGTGGCATGGCTTGTTATACTGGGTAGGTGGGGAGCGGACCTTGCGTAAATGTCTAGGGGATCTAACCTGTGTCAAACATCATGCATGGGGTCTTGATAGACTGGGAGTGTAAGCCAATTTCATAGAGGAGCTGCATGCCATGTATCAGAAAATCTTTGTGCCGGTGGATGATAGCGACACATCCGCGATGGCGTTGATGGAAGCCTGCAAGCTGGCCAA
Source organism: Chromobacterium paludis (assembly GCF_008275125.1). Taxonomy (NCBI): domain Bacteria; kingdom Pseudomonadati; phylum Pseudomonadota; class Betaproteobacteria; order Neisseriales; family Chromobacteriaceae; genus Chromobacterium; species Chromobacterium paludis. Next base: position 1,601,105 of record NZ_CP043473.1, on the reverse strand, counting down.
GGAGTTCGCCTCCATCGTCCGGCTGGTGCATGTCGTCGATCTGGCCCAGTTTGGGTGGGGCGGGACGGAGTTTCTGGATGCGACGGAATTGCAGAAGTCGATCAAGCAGGCGGGCGAGCAGGTGCTGCAGCAGGCGGGAGACAAGGCCAGGGAGTTGGGCGTGGAGCCGGAGTGCCGGATTCTTGAGAGCTGGGGTGACAAGATTGCCTCGGTGCTGGCTGATGATGCCGGCGCCTGGGGGGCGGATCTGATCGTCATGGGGACGCATGGTTTGGGTGGGCTGATGCATCTGCTGATGGGCAGTGTGGCGGAGGGGCTGCTGAAGGTGGCGGATGTGCCGGTGCTGTTGGTTCGCTACTCCGGCGAGGAATGAGGCGGGCGGCCTGCGGATGCCGGGTGCGCTAGACAGGAAAACATAAAGCCGACCCGGAGATCCGGGTCGGCTTTATTGTGCTGACTGACGCTATCAGCCGGCGGTGGCTTCGGCGCCGCCTTCTTGAGCCTCGATCTTGGTGCGCACGGCTTTGCGCAGGCTCTTGTACAGATCGGGGTGGGTTTCCTTCAGATATTCCACGATCTCGAAATCTTCGCGGCGGACCTTGGACAGGTCGATTTGCTCGACATGTACCAGGCGCAGCAGTTCGCGAACCGGTTTCGGCATGTTGCGGCCGCTTTCGTAGCGGGAGCCGCCGGACTGGGTGACGCCGATGCGGCTCCAGAACTCTTGCTGGTTCAGGCCGAGTTTGCGGCGGATTTCCCGGGGATTCGGGATTTTTTCAAACAGTTTCATGAGTGTTCCTCTCGTATCTGAAACAAATGGTTCTAATAGTTTTTTGGACTTCGCCCTGCTTACTAAAAATAGCAAAAAAAATCCAACAGGAATATTTATGATGCAGGGAAATTAGTGAAGTTCCATGAATTTGAAAATTCAGTTTTGCTAATGTTAGCGCAATCTAATCGTCAAGGACAATGGTATTTTGTGAAGTCGACGCAACAATGGAGCTAGGTGTCGCAAATTCGCAATCAACTTGACAACAAACTGGGAGGGAGGGGTGGCGAGCCTGACCCCCGGCACTTGCACTAAATAACTGTGGCTGCTTCCTTCCGGACCTGACCAGGTTCGCTACCGTGCAATGCGGGGAGGCCCGCCATAGAGAAAACGGATTGTATTCAATATTCTGGTAATTGACAAGCATTTTTATGCAGAAGCTGGGCAGAGGCCGCGGGGGCTATTGTCGGACGGCGGCGGCGCATGCAGACTGCTTGTCAGCCATCTTCCAATCCTGGGTGCAACATGACTCATACAGAACTGCTTGCCGAACTGATTCGTTTTGATACCACCAGCCGTTACTCCAATCTGAAATTGATTGAGTGGGTGCGCGGCTATCTTGCCGGCATGGGCCTGGGCTGCAGGCTGACCTACAACGACGACAAGTCCAAGGCGAACCTGTTCGCACGCATCGGCAAGCCGGAGCTGCCGCTGATCGTGCTGTCCGGCCATACCGACGTGGTGCCGGTGGATGGGCAGGAATGGAGCTTCCCGCCTTTTGAACTGACCGACAATAGCGATGGGCGGCTGTATGGCCGCGGCAGCGCGGACATGAAGGGTTTCATCGCCTGCGTGTTGGCCCGGGTTCCGTTGTTCGTGCAGTTGGCGCAAGAGGACAAGCTGAAGCAGGGCGTGGGCATTGCCTTGTCCTACGATGAGGAAGTGGGGTGCGTGGGCGTGGGTAGGTTGATTGATGACCTGCTGGAGGCGGGAGAGTCCATTGCCGGCTGTCTGATCGGCGAGCCCACGTCCATGCGCCCAGTGATCGCGCACAAGGGCATTGCGCACTACCGATGCCGGGTCAAGGGGCGGGCGGCGCATTCATCGCTGACGCCGCGCGGCGTGAATGCCATTGAATATGCGGCGAAGCTGATTACGCACATCCGCAAGCTGGCCGACGCTGAGGCGGCTTTTGGGGCGCAACAGCCATTATATGATGTGCCGTTCACTACGATGCAGACTGGGCTGATTCAGGGCGGAGTGGCGTGCAATATTGTCCCTGCGGATTGCGAGTTCATGTTCGAATGCCGCTGGCTGCCTGGGGATGATCCGCAGCGGCTGGTGGCGTCCGTGTCGGATTACGCCGATACCTTGTTGGCGGAAATGCGCGCCATCGCGCCGGAAGCCGATATCGCCATCGAGCCCTGCGTGTACAGCCCTGCGTTCGAGTCGGATCCTGACTCGGATATCCGCCGCTATGTGGCCAGCCTGTGCGGTTGCGAAGGCGGGGCTGGCGTGGCGTATGCCACGGAAGCCGGATTGTTCAGTCAGGCCGGAATGCCTTGCGTGGTGCTGGGTCCTGGGGCGATCGAGCAGGCGCATCGGCCGGATGAGTACATCGAGATTGCCCAGCTGCGTGCTTGCTATGACTGGCTGGGTGAGTTGGCTTGCAAGTTAATCAAATAAGCTTGAAAAATGTTTTGCCTGCATCAGCGTTAAGCGTCAAAATCTTGCCCTTGTAGCAACGAAGGTCAAAGAGAGCCCGCCCGGACGACCTCCGCGCGGGTTTTTCATATGTGGTAGAGAGAACAACAATGAGTCAGGACAAAATGAGATCGGGTGGAGCGCCCAAGGCGCGTGACGGCTTTACTTCCAGCTTCGGCGTGCTGGCTGCGACGCTGGGGTCGGCGGTGGGCTTGGGCAATATCTGGAAATTCCCATATCTGACCGGCACCAATGGCGGTGCCGGTTTTCTGGTGGTCTACGTGCTGGCGACGCTGCTGGTGGGGCTGCCGGTGATGATTTCCGAGATCATGCTGGGCCGCAAGGCCAAGCGCGACGCGGTGACGACGCTGGCGACGCTGGCGCCCAAGGGGCAGCCCTGGTGGTTGATCGGCGCCTTCGGCGTGTTTTCCGCCTTCCTGATCATGGCGTTTTATTCCGAGGTGGCTGCCTGGGTATTTGCCTACATCTTCAAGGCGATAGGCGGCGAGATCCTGTCGCGCGACCCCAAGGTGACCTCTGGCGCCTTCTCCGCCTTGATTGCGGACCCCAAGCAGTCGCTGCTGTGGCAGTGGGCGGTGTTGGCCTTGATCGGCGGCATTCTGTTGCTGGGCGTATCCAAGGGCATTGAGGCGGTGACCAAGAAGCTGATGCCGCTGCTGTTTGTGCTGCTGGTGCTGATTGGCGTGCGCAGCCTGATGCTGCCGGGCGCAAGCCAGGGCTTGGCCTTTTTGTTCACGCCCGACTTTTCCAAAATCACGCCGGCGGTCATGCTGACGGCGGTAGGGCTGGCCTTTTTCAAGCTGTCCATCGGCATGGGCACCATGATTACTTACGGCAGTTACTTCCGTGACGATCAGAATATTCCGGCCACGACTTTCCGTGTGATGTGCGCCGACTTGTTTGTATCGCTGCTGGCCGGCATTGCCATCTTTCCGGCGGTATTCGCCTTCGGTTTCCAGCCGGCGGCAGGGCCATCGCTGCTGTTCATCACCATTCCCGCCGTGTTCGCCAGCATGCCGCTGGGCCATGTGTTCATGGTGGTGTTCTTCGTGCTGACCGCCATCGCCGCCACCGGCGCCATGCTGTCCATTCTGGAGGTGCCGGTTTCGGTGCTGAGCGAGCGCTTCGGCATCAGCCGGGTCAAGTCCACGGTCATTAATCTGCTGCTGCTGGCGGTGGTGGGTTCCGGCTGTGCGTTGTCCAATAGCCTGACTGCCGATGTCAAGATTTTTGGCATGACGCTGTTTGATCTGTTCGACTTCCTCACCTCGAATGTGCTGATGCCGCTGGGCGGTATTTTCCTGTGCCTGTTCACGGGCTGGGTGTGGAAGTATGAACGCTTCCGCGACGCCTTGAGCAATGGCGGCGTCTTGTCCAACGAAACCCTGTTGAAGCCTTTGTTCTTCGTGGTACGTATCGTATCGCCGGCCTTGATTCTGGTGGTGATGCTGAAGGGTTTGAAGGTGTTCTAAGGCGGGATGGGCCGGATTCGATATCCGGCCCTTTCTTTATGTCAGGAGAGCGATCCGTCTTCGTCTCCGCTGACCACGGGTGGCGGCGTGAAGCCGTTGATATCGCGCGCGCTTTTCTCCAGCAGCAGCACGATGGAGGTGTTCAGCGCGCCGAAGGCCCAACTGATGAGCATGAAAACGGAGTAGGCCGTCAGCTTGTCCGAGAAGAGCGCATGCCCGTGCAGCGTCAACTCTGCGGGATCGAACACGGAGTAGAAAACGACAGTGGCCAGCATGGCGATGATGAATGATGGCCAGAACAACAGGATGCTTTTTTTCATGTTTGCCTCCCTGTGGCTTGAAACGGCTAGCTGGTTCAAAAATGGGCGAATTTACGGCTGAGTCCTGCCATCATAGTGGATGGCCGGCATTTCAGGCGCAATATCCTGCCGTTTTGTCTAGGCGTGGCGGCTTGCCCTTAGGTGATGCCATGGTAGACTGTTGTTCGACAGTGAACACCTTGCCTTCGAAAGGCAACAGCGCAATAAAGATTCTATGGTCGGCGCCGAGGCGTCGGCGCATTTGCAAAGCAATGGAGCCTGGTATGACTTCTTCGATTTTCGCCGGCGTGCAGCTGGCCCCGCGCGATCCCATTCTCGGCCTGAACGAGGCTTTCAATGCCGATGCTCGCTGCACCAAGGTGAATCTTGGCGTCGGCGTATATTCCGACGATAACGGCAAAATTCCGCTGCTGGCGGCAGTGCAAGCGGCCGAGAAGGCCAGGCTGGAGGCCTTGCCTGCCCGAGGCTATCAGCCCATCGAAGGTTCTGCCGCATACGATGCCGCAGTGCAGAAGCTGTTGCTTGGCGCCGATAGCGAGCTGCTGGCTGAAGGCCGCGTAGTGACGGCGCAGGCCCTCGGCGGCACGGGAGCCTTGAAGATAGGCGCTGACTTCCTGAAGCGTCTGGATCCTGCGGCAAAGGTCTATATCAGCGATCCCTCTTGGGAAAATCACCGCGCCCTGTTCGAGTCGGCGGGTTTCGAGGTCGAGAACTACCCGTATTACGAGGCGGCCACCCGTGGGGTGGCTTTCGCTGAGATGAAGGCCTGCCTGGCCGCGCTGCCTGCCGGCTCCATCATTGTGCTGCATGCTTGCTGCCATAACCCTACTGGCGCCGATTTATCACCGGCGCAATGGGAAGAGGTGGTGTCCGTTTGCCGCGAGCGCGGTCTGGTGCCTTTCCTAGACATGGCTTACCAGGGCTTTGCCGATGGCATCGATGCCGATGCATTGGCGGTGCGCATGTTCGCGGCTTCCGGCCTGCAGTTCTTTGTGGCCAGCTCTTTTTCCAAGAGCTTCTCCTTGTACGGCGAGCGCGTCGGCGCGCTTTCCATCGTCACCGCCTCCAAGGATGAGTCTGCGCGCGTGCTGTCGCAATTGAAGCGCGTGATCCGCACCAACTATTCCAATCCGCCGATTCACGGGGCGGCTATCGTCGCCGCTGTCTTGTCCAGCCCGGTTTTGCGCCAGCAGTGGGAAGATGAGCTGGCGGGCATGCGCGACCGTATTCGCGCCATGCGCTTGAAATTGCTGGAGTCGATCCGGTCGCAGGGCGTCAGTGTCGACTTTTCCTTCATTACGGCTCAGCGCGGCATGTTCTCTTATACCGGCCTGACGGCGGCTCAAGTGGATCGCCTGCGCGAGGAATTCGGCATCTATGCGGTTTCCACCGGGCGCATCTGTCTGGCGGCCCTGAATAGCAAGAATGTCGACTATGTAGCGGCAGCCATTGCCAAGGTGTTGGGCTGATCACCGCGGCCGAATCAGCCATTGTCCCGCCCCGGCTTGCCGGGGCTTTTCTTTTGCAAAAAGGCTGATAAATTGACGTTTATGAATGATTTTTATGAATTTGTGTTGCCGTTGTCATTTCCGAATGGGCGGTGTGACATGCGAGCAATATGCCTTGTGTCCGAAAGTACAGTTCTAACGCGATAAGTGCGGGTTTTCCCTAGTGAGGCATTGTCTGGCCGGGCAAATGTGCGGATGATGAGACCAGACATCAATGAATGTCGGGTTGTCTCTCATGAGTTTGTTTCATGTTGGCAATTACAATAATCCAATAGTTTGCTAAGGAGGGGAAACCCTCGGGGTAGATGCCATGACTAAGACTTTTCCTGAAGTGCTGGTTCTGCAGGCCGTTGCTGCAGGGGCTTTTGACGCGGACGATGCGGATGTCCGCAATAACTTGGGGCTGCTGGGCTTGCTGGATGTGTACTCCCGCGATGGACGCTATCGGCTGACCGTGTCGATGGAGCCGGTGGACCCGGATGCGCCTTCCGTCTTGTGGAATCTGGAGGCGGAGATGGAAGTGTGCGCAGATGGCGCGGTTGCCAACCGCAGTGGCTGCCAGGTGGAATACGCCGGTTCCAAGCCGGGCAATTTCTTGCGCGATTTGCTCGCCTCCGGCGAGTTGGGCGACTATCTGGTGCCTGGCACTGCGCAGGCCGCCTGAAGCGCTGATCGTTGCGCCAAGACAAAGCCACCCTTGCGGGTGGCTTTGTCGTTTAGGCCGTCTTTTGCGGGGTGTGACGCTCGTATAGCGAGCGATAAGCGTGCATGTACTCGGGCTGCACGTAGGGCTTGAGCAGCGCCAGCACTTGCAATACGCCGCGGTGGCCGGATTCCTCGGTAATGGGTGCCTTGGGGCGCGAGGTCTGCTCGAAGGCGAACCAGAACTTCACCACCAGCCAAATGTTGACGCTGACGGCTTCGATGTCATCCTCATCCATCTTCAACAGGCCCAGACGGATGAATTCGCGGAAGTGTTCGCCCAGGATGTTTTTCAGCTCGGTATTCACAAACTGGTGGTACTCGGACTGCATCTGCGGATTGCGCGCCAGCAAGCCGGGCAAATCATAGAACATGAAGCGGAACTGCCACATGGCCAGGAAGGCGGTATCCAGATAGTTGACCAGATCGTCCACCGTCATCTTGCGGTCTTCCGGCACGGCCAGCCGTTGATTGATGAACTCGCGATACATCAGAAAAATCTGATAAACAATCTCTTCCTTGTTGCGGAAGTGGTAGTACAAGTTGCCGGGGCTGATGCCGAGGTGAGCGGCGATGTGGTTGGTGGTGATGCTGCGCTCGCCTTGTTCGTTGAACAGCTTGAGGCTTTCTTGGATGATGCGGTCGTAGGTCTTGATTCGAGTTTTGCTCATGATCCACTGGCTGGTGATGGCTTGGCGTAGCGCAATTGTATACGATGTTTGGAGCTGTTGCTCTATTTCATTGCTCGGCAGCCGCAGGATAGCAGCTGGCCATGAATTGATGCAGGATGGCCTGTTCCGCACGTTGCCTGTCTCGCGCCGGGATGGCGATGCGCAAGATCAAACGATAGCTTTTTTCATCGATCGGCTGGAGGGAGATGCGCGGCTCCACCGATGGAATGTCCACCAGATAGCGTTTGGCCATGTCTTCCATGTGTAGCCGGGCGGACTCGATATGAGGCAGGCAATTGCTTTCCGCCGCCTCCATCAGCATGCGCTCGGCCAGTGCTGGCGGCACGGTGTAGGCGAGCGGCACGGTGATGATGTGCATCACGTATTCGCCCATATAGTTTTCCCGTATCACCGGCGTCGACAGCAGCAGGCTGTTCGGGAAGGTCAGCGCGCGTCCGGTCATCTGGTGGGAGCTGTGATTGGGGCCGATTTCCATCACGGTGGTGGACAAGAGGCCGATGTCCACCACGCGGCCGCGCACCGCGCCGATCTCGATGTGGTCGCCCAGGCTGTAGCTGTCTGACATTTGTCGCACCACGCCGCCGGACAGGCACATGATCAGCTCCTTGGTGGCCAGGATCAGCGCGGCGGCGAAGGCCAACATGGAGACGGCCAGGGTCTGCAGCTCGTTGGCCCAGATGAAGCCGATGCCGGCCAGGCCGGCCAGGAACAGGCCGTTGCGGGTATTGATGGACCAGCGGCGGCGCTCCTCGATCGGCACGCCGCTGCTCGCCGCCAGCAAGCGGTCGACCACGACGCGGGTGATCAGCAGCGTCAGGATCAGCAATAGCGAGCGGACGATTTCGTGCGAGTAGTTTTCCCGCAGGTAGGCGATCAGATCGAGGAAGGTGCGCATAGTCCTATCAATCGTTCAGCTTGACGGCGTGTTCGCGCGTTTCGTGGAACACGATGTCCGGCCAGCGCTCCTGCGTCAGCTGCAGGTTGACGCGGTTGGGCGCGAGGTAGGCCAGGTTGCCGCCGGCATCGGTGGCGATGTTCATCTGCAGCGCCTTGACGAATTCGTCCAGTTTCTTGCGGTCGTCGCAGCTGAACCAGCGCGCGGACCAGATGCTGGCGGATTCGAACATGGCGTCCACGCCGTATTCCGCCGCCAGGCGGCTGGCCACCACTTCGAACTGCAGCACGCCCACGGCGCCCAGGATCAGGTCGCCGCCGCTGTGCGGCTTGAATACCTGCACCGCGCCTTCTTCGCCCAGCTGTTGCAGGCCTTTTTGCAGCTGCTTCAGCTTCAGCGGATTTTTGATGCGCACGGAGCGGAACAGTTCCGGCGCGAAGAACGGAATGCCGGTGAAGGCCAGCTCTTCGCCTTCGGAGAAGCTGTCGCCGATCTGGATATTGCCGTGGTTGGGGATGCCGATGATGTCGCCGGCGAAGGCCTCTTCCACGATCTCGCGGTCATGCGACATGAAGGTCACCACGGATGAGGCGGCGATGTCGCGATTCAGGCGCAGGTGCTTCATCTTCATGCCGCGCTCGAACTGGCCGGAGCACACGCGCAAGAAAGCGATGCGGTCGCGGTGCTTGGGGTCCATATTGGCCTGGATCTTGAACACGAAGCCGGAGAACTTGGCTTCCGTCGGGTCCACGCTGCGCACGGTGGCGTCGCGTTCTTGCGGCGCCGGCGCCCAATTGATCAGCGCGTCGAGGATTTCGCGCACGCCGAAGTTGTTGATGGCGGAGCCGAAGAACACCGGGGTCAGCTCGCCGGCCAGGAATTCTTCAAGATTCCACTCATTGGACGCGCCCTTGACCAGTTCGATCTCCATGCGCAGATTGTCCATCTCCAGCGGGAACAGCTCGTCCAAGCGTGGGTTGTCTATGCCCTTGATCACTTCGATGTCGGTGATCAGCTTCTCGCTGCCGGCTTCAAACAGGATGACTTCGTCGTTCAGCAGGCTGTACACGCCGCGGAAGGTCTTGCCCATGCCTATGGGCCAGGTGATGGGCGCGCAGCGTATCTTCAGCACGTTTTCCACTTCGTCCAGCAGCTCCAGGCTGTCGCGGACTTCGCGGTCGTACTTGTTCATGAAGGTGACGATGGGCGTATTGCGCAGGCGGCACACATTCAAGAGCTTGATGGTCTGCTCTTCCACGCCCTTGGCGGCGTCGATCACCATCAGCGCGCTGTCCACGGCGGTCAGCACGCGGTAGGTGTCCTCGGAGAAGTCCTGGTGGCCCGGGGTGTCCAGCAGGTTCACCACGTGGTCGCGGTAATCGAACTGCATCACCGACGACGCGACGGAAATGCCGCGCTGCTTTTCGATTTCCATCCAGTCGGAGGTGGCGAACTTGCCGCCTTTCTTGCCCTTCACGGTGCCGGCCATCTGGATGGCGCCCGAGAACAGCAGCAGTTTTTCCGTCAGCGTGGTTTTACCGGCGTCAGGGTGGGAAATGATGGCGAAGGTGCGGCGATGCGCGACTTCTTCGGCAATGCGGGCGAGATCGGCGGACATGGGCGAAGGCTTGAAATTCGATAAAGCCGACCATTTTACCGGACTTGCCGCGCCGCGGAAATCCTGTTCTGAAGCCTTTTTCGGTCAGCCTGGCGATAGCGAATATGGCGACGGCCTGGGCGGCCGCGGGGTACAATGACAGGATTCAGTCGCATTGAGGGAGTGTCTGCGTGTTTACCGGTATCGTCCAGGGCGTGGCCGAAGTGGTCGCCATCGAAGAAAAGCAGGATTTCCGCACCCACATCGTCCGTCTGCCGCAAGCCATGCTGCCGGGGCTGCAATTGGGCGCCTCCGTGGCCCATAACGGCTGCTGCCTGACCGTTACCCGCGTGGATGGCGATCTGGCCCACTTCGACCTGATGCAAGAAACGCTGCGCGTCACCAATCTGGGCGCGCTGAAGGCCGGCGACGGCGTAAACGTAGAGCGCGCGGCCAAGTTCGGCGACGACATCGGCGGCCATGCCATGTCCGGCCATGTGATGGGGCTGGCGACGGTGCTTGAAGTGATTGAATCGCCCAATAATCGCACCATCTGGTTCGAGCTGCCGGCCGGGCTGGAAAAATACGTGTTCGCCAAGGGCTATATCGGCATCGACGGCATCAGTCTGACGGTAGGTACGGTGGATGGCCGACGCTTCTGCGTGCACCTGATTCCGGAAACGCTGGCGCGCACCAATATCGCCGGCCGCCAGCCGGGCGATGCGATCAATATCGAGATCGATCCGCAGACCCAGGCCATCGTGGATACCGTGGAACGCGTGCTGGCGCAGCGCGGGACGGCCGCATGAGCTTGGCCGGCGTGCCCGCGCTGGCTTCGTGGAGCGGCGGCAAAGACAGCTGCCTCGCGCTGTGGCGCGCGGTGCGCGCCGGGGTCAAGCCTGTAGCGCTGCTGACCATGCTGGACGAGGGCGGCGAGCGTTCGCGCTCGCATGGCGTGCGGCCGGAAGTCTTGGCCTTGCAGGCCGAGGCCTTGGGCTTGCCGCAAAGATTAGGCCGCGCCAGCTGGAGCGGCTACCGCGAAGTTTTCGTGGCGCAATTGCGCGCGGCCGCGGCGGATGGTTGTCAGGCGGCGGTGTTTGGCGACATTGATCTGGACGCGCACCGCGAATGGGAAGAGCAGGTGTGCGCCGAGGCCGGTTTGCAGGCGATTCTGCCCTTGTGGCAAGAGGCCAGGGCGGAGCTGGCGCGGGAATTCGTCGCGGCGGGTTTCGTCGCCCGCATCGTGATGGTCAACACCAAGCTGATAGATGAAAAATGGCTGGGCCGCGTGTTCGACGCGGCGCTGATAGACGAGATGCTGGCCGAGGGGGTCGATCCCTGCGGCGAGGCGGGCGAGTTCCACACCCTGGTGGTGGACGGTCCCTTGTTCAATAAGCCGCTGTCGCTGCGCGATGGTGACGTGGCGAAGCTCGGCGAATACCGGGCGCTGGATCTGTTGCCCGCGTAGAACGGGCGAAGCGACAAAGGAAGAAGCAATGGCCATATCCCCGATTCAAGACATCATCGCCGACATTCAGGCCGGCAAGATGGTGGTGCTGATGGACGCGGAAGACCGCGAGAACGAAGGCGACCTGGTGATGGCGGCGGAGTTCGTCACGCCGGAAGCGATCAACTTCATGGCCAAGCACGGCCGCGGCCTGATTTGCCTGACCCTGAGCGAAGCGCGCTGCAAGCTGTTGAACCTGCCGATGATGGCGACCAATAACGGCACCAGCTTCGGCACCAACTTCACCGTGTCCATCGAGGCGGCGGAGGGCGTGACCACCGGCATTTCCGCGGCCGACCGCGCGCTGACCATCAAGACCGCCGTCGCCCGCCTGGCCAAGGCCAGCGACTTGGTGCAGCCGGGCCACGTTTTCCCGCTGAAGGCGCAGAACGGCGGCGTGCTGGTGCGCGCCGGCCATACCGAGGCCGGCTGCGACCTGGCCATGCTGGCCGGCGTGGAGCCGGCTGGCGTGATCTGCGAGATCATGAACGACGACGGCACCATGGCGCGCCTGCCGGAGCTGCTGCAGTTCGCCGAGGCGCATGGCCTGAAGATAGGCACCATCGCCGATCTGATCCAGTACCGCAGCCGCACCGAATCCTTGGTGGAGAAGGTGGGCGAGCGCGAGGTCGATACGCCGTTCGGCAGCTTCGATCTGCACGTCTTCCGCGACATCACCACCTCCGCCACTCACCTGGCGCTGAGCAAGGGCAAAATCCGCGCCGACCGCGACACCCTGGTGCGGGTGCATGAGCCGCTGTCCGTCATCGACATGCTGGCGCCTTTGTGCAGCCATCACTCGTGGACCCTGCCCAATGCGCTGGAAACCATAGAGGAAGAGGGCTGCGGCGTGGTGGTGCTGCTGTACCGCGACGAAACCGGCGCGGATCTGGCGCAGCGCGCCCTGGGCCAAGAGGCGCCTCGGCAGAAGTGGGACAGCAAGACCTTCGGCATCGGCGCGCAGATGCTGAAGGCCTTGGGCGTGGGCAAAATGAAGCTGATGTCCAGTCCGCTCAGCCTGCCGTCCATGACCGGGTTCGAGCTGGAAGTGACGGGCTTCTGCCAGCCGCATCATTTCCATGTCGATGGCGAAGGCGGTCCGGGCGTGGCTTAATCGCCGCGCTTGCGCTACAATTGCCGGCTTTCCTTAGTGTTTTCGCCGCGAGGACTACCCCATGCTTGAAGCTATCCAGCGTATCGAACCCAATCTGTCCGGCAAGGGCCTGAAAATCGGCATCGTGATGGCGCGTTTCAACACCCCGGTCTGCCACGGCCTGCGCGACGCCTGCCTGGCCGAGCTGGCCGCGCTGGGCGTGCAAGCCGGCGACGTGACCCTGGCCACCGTGCCGGGCGCGCTGGAAGCCCCGCTGGTGCTGCAGACCATGGCTAAAACCGGCCGTTTCGACGCGCTGGTGGCGCTGGGTGCGGTGATCCGCGGCGAAACCTATCATTTCGAACTGGTATCGAACGAATCCGGCGCCGGCGTCACCCGCGTCGGCCTGGACTTCGACATTCCGGTCGCCAACGCCATCCTGACCACCGAGAACGACGAGCAGGCGGAAGTCCGCATGCAGGAAAAGGGCGCCGACGCCGCCCGCGTCGCGGTGGAGATGGCTAATCTGCACAAAGCGCTGCGCGGCTGATTTTCCGCCGCCAGCCATCATAGGGAGGCGCCTGCGCGCTTCCCTTGTTCTTTCCAAGGAATCGCCACCATGAAAACCGCTCGCCGCCGCGCCCGTGAATTCGCCGTGCAAGGCATCTACGAATGGGAACTGAACCCGGATCGCCCGGCTTCGCTGATCGAAAAACACCTGCGCGAGAACGAATACTTCGCCAAGGCCGACGAGGCCCTGTTCCGCGGCATCCTGTATGGCGTGCTGAAGGACGTGGAGCAACTGTCCGCCCAGGTCAGCCGCTACTACGAGCGCGCCGAGGACGAAGTGAGCCCGGTGGAACGCGCCGTGCTGCTGATGGCCGCGCTGGAACTGACGCAGAGCCCGGAAACGCCGTACCCGGTGATCATCAACGAAGCCATCGAAATCACCAAGACTTTCGGCGGCACCGACGGCCATAAATTCGTCAACGGCGTGCTGGACAAGCTGGCCGCCGACGTGCGCGGCGACGAAGTGCTGGCGCAGAAACAGCGCCGCAAACAGGACTGAGCGACCGCGCCGCGCGGCGTGCCGCCATCGACGACACCCGCCCCGGCGGGTGTTTTTGCGTGAGGGGCCATGAACGAGTTTGAATTGATAGGCCGATATTTCAAGCGCCCGTCGCCGTCCGCCGTGCTGGGCGTGGGCGACGACGCGGCCATCGTGCGGCCTGCGCCAGGTCATGATCTGCACATGTCGGTGGACATGCTGGTGGAGGGGCGGCATTTCTTCGCCGATGTCGCGCCGCGCGCGCTGGGCCATAAGACCCTGGCGGTCAATCTGTCGGATCTGGCGGCGATGGGCGCGCGCCCGCGCTGGGCCTTGCTGTCTCTCGCCCTGCCCAGGGCGGACGAGGCTTGGGCGGCCGAGTTCGCCGCGGGCTTTTTCGCCTTGGCTGACGCGCACGGCGTGGAGCTGATCGGCGGCGACACCACTTGCGGTCCGCTGACGCTGTCGGTCACGATTCTGGGCGAGGCGCCGGCCGGCCGGGCCTTGCGCCGCGCCGCCGCGCAGATTGGAGACGACGTCTGGGTGTCCGGCGAGCTGGGCCTGGGCGCGCTGGCGGTGCGCCAGCGTCTGGGCTGGCTGAATGTAAACGACGCGGAACTGTTGGCCGCCGCCCAACACAAACTCGAATACCCCGAGCCGCGTCTGGCGCTGGGCGCGGCGCTGCTGCCGCTGGCGCATGCGGCAGCCGACGTGTCGGACGGCCTGCTGGCGGACCTGGGGCATATTCTGGACGAGTCCGCCGTGGCGGCGGAAGTCTGGGCGGACGCGCTGCCCTCGCATCCGGCGCTGGAGGCGAGGCGGGCGGAATTCCTGTCCTGCCTGGCCGCCGGCGGCGACGATTATGAACTGGTGTTCACCGCGCCCCCCGCGCAACGCTCTGCCATAGAGGCCGCCGCGGCGGACTGCGGCTGCCGCGTGGCCCGCATCGGCCGCGTGCTGGCGGGGCGGGGCGCGCGCCTGCTGGACGCGGCCGGGGGACAAGTGAAACTGGACAAGGAAGGTTATGACCACTTCGGCTGAAACTCTGAAACTCCAGCCAGACTGGCGTTTTTTGTTGCGCAACCCGGCTCATCTGCTGGCCTTCGGCTTCGGCAGCGGCCTGATGCGCAAGGCGCCCGGCACCTGGGGCACCTTGGTGGCTTTTCCGCTGTTTTTCCCGCTGCATGCGTTGGGCGTCACCGGATGGACGTTGACGGCCTTGTGCCTGCCGCTGTTTCTGATCGGCGTTTACGTTTGCGACGTCACCGGCAAGGCGCTGGGCGTGCACGACTACGGCGGCATCGTGTGGGACGAGGTGGTGGGCATGCTGCTGGTGCTGGCCTTCGCGCCGGCCAGCTGGCTGGGTTGGTTGGTGGCTTTTGCCCTGTTTCGCCTGTTCGACATCGTCAAGCCGTGGCCGATACGCTGGTTCGACGCGCGCGTGGGCGGCGGTTTCGGCGTGATGGTGGACGATGTGATCGCCGCCTGGTTCGCTCTGGCGGTGCAATATTGGATTTGGCGCTGATTGCGAAGCGTTCTCGACTGCCGCGGCAGCGCTAAAATCGTTACAATTCGGATATAAAGTGATTGGCGCTTGGGAGGCGGTCGCCGCCATCTTGCCGCCATGGACAATATTGCTGTGCCCGCCGCCGCGGGCGAGCGCGATTCGGGGTTTTCGACTGTGTGGTTTGTAGTCATTCTGTTGCTGTTGTCGGGCGTGGCCGCCTGGCTGGTCTGGAGCGGACGGGTATCGTTGCCGCAATTGACGCGAAAGTTGGACCGGATGCTGGGCGTGGAGGGCAGGGCGGAGCGTTACGAGCCCGATTATTTCGCCGAAGAAGCCGGCGCGGCGAAGCCGCCCGAGACTCAGCCTGAGGCGAGTGAGACAGTCTCCCCCGCGCCCATGGCGCCCATGAAGCCGCCCGCCGCCGCGCCCGCTGTCACGACGCAGCCGGCTGAGGCGGCCTTGCCCAAGCCGAGCCAGGCGCCGCCGCGCGTCGACGCGCCATCGGCGCGGCGAGAAACCGTGACCCTGCCCAAGCCCTCCGGCGCGCCGCGCGCAACCCCGCCCGCGGAGCTGCCGACGCTGCAGCTGTCGCGCGAGTACCGCAAGAAGCTGCAGCCAACGCCGCGCAGCGAGCAGGGCAAAGATCTGCCGGTGATAGGCTTGTCCGAAATGCAGAGCAATCTGCAGCAGGATTACCGACGCCGTCAGCGCGCGCGCGGCGTGGAGCCCGCCAGCGTGTCCAGCGACCCGATGCCCACCATCGCCAGCGATGAAGTCAGAGAGGCGGTTGCCAGCCTGCATGCGCATCGTCGCAGCGCCAAGCCTGCAGCCAAGCCTTTGCCGCCGGTCGAGCTGGCGCCGGTTCCGCGCGCCAAACCCGAAGTCAACGTGGAGCCAGTGCGGCCCATGGTGGTGCTGGAGCCTTTGCGCCAGTCCACGGCGCACCCCGTTTCGAAACCGGCGCTGCCGGTCGAGCCGTCGCCTCCGCCGCGGTTGGAAGCGCCGCCCGCGGCGGCCGGCGAACAACACGCCATCCGCGCGGCGTCGGCCCCGCTTGCCGATCCGGTCACGGCCATCCATCCCGAGGCGCCAGCGGCGCCCGAACCGATGGCAACCGCATCCGGGGAGGGCGCGGACGAGGCGGCGGCACCGATTCCGGAGGGGCCTGCGGCGGCGATGCAAGCCGATGCGGCGCTGGCGGATATGGACGAGGCGACCGAGCCGGCCGCAGATGCCGCGCCGCGCACGCCCTGGCGCTGGCCGCAGACGCGCGATGTCGTGCTGCAAAGGGAAGATGACGCGCCGGTGATCCAGCAGCAAACCATTCTGCCCGAGGTCCCGGATCGCAGCGAGGAGAGCGCCACCGCGTTGGCTGCGGCGGCTGCCAGCCTTGCCGCCAACCCCATGCCGTGGGTGCTGCTGGACGAGAGTGGCGCCGCCGAAGCGCCGGCGCAGGCTCAAGAAGCGCAGCCTGCGGCTCAGTTCGAGAAGGCTGAGCGCGACGCCTTCCAACTGCCCGCGGTGGCCGACGAGCGGACCGAGCCTGCTCAGTCGGCTCTGCCGGCCTGGGCGGAGGCCTTGGTGGCCGCGAAGGCCGAGCGCGAGGAAGTCTTTATCGAGCGGCCGGCTTATGACGAATCCATGCTGCCGGGCTTGGCGCTGCTGAGCCCGGCCGACATGGCGCAGGAAGCATGCAGCCAGGATGAGTTGATCGAGCGCGGCATCGTGATCGAGGAAAAGTGTGCCGAGTTCAAAGTCAAGGTCAGCGTGGTGGACGCTTACGCCGGCCCGGTGATCACCCGTTACGAGGTGGAGCCGGCGGTGGGCGTGCGCGGCAACCAGGTGGTGAACCTGATGAAGGATTTGTCGCGCGCGCTGGGCCTGGCATCCATCCGCGTGGTGGAGACCATCCCCGGCAAGACTTGCATGGGCCTGGAGCTACCCAACCCCAAGCGGCAAATGATACGGCTGTCGGAGATTTTCTCGGCCGACGTGTTCCAGCAAAACGCCTCGCGGCTGACACTGGCCCTGGGCAAGGACATCACCGGCCAGCCGGTGGTGACGGACCTGGCCAAGGCGCCGCACCTGCTGGTGGCCGGCACCACCGGCTCCGGCAAATCGGTGGGCGTCAACGCCATGATTCTGTCCATGCTGTACAAGGCCACGCCGGACGAAGTGCGTTTCATCATGATCGACCCCAAGATGCTGGAGCTGTCGGTCTACAACGACATCCCGCATCTGCTGGCGCCGGTGGTGACGGACATGAAGCTGGCGGCCAATGCCTTGAACTGGTGCGTGGGCGAAATGGAGAAGCGCTACCGCCTGATGAGCGCGCTGGGCGTGCGCAATCTGGCCGGTTACAACCAGAAGGTGCGAGAGGCGGCCGCGCAGGGCAGGCGCATACCCAATCCGTTCAGCCTGACGCCGGAAACGCCAGAGCCCTTGGACAAGCTGCCCTTCATCGTGGTGGTGGTGGACGAGTTCGCCGACTTGATGATGGTGGCCGGCAAGAAGATTGAGGAGTTGATCGCGCGCCTGGCGCAGAAGGCCCGCGCGGCCGGCATCCATTTGATCCTGGCGACCCAGCGGCCTTCCGTGGACGTGATCACGGGCCTGATCAAGGCCAATATTCCGACGCGCATCGCCTTCCAGGTATCGAGCAAGGTAGACAGCCGCACGATTTTGGACCAGATGGGCGCGGAATCGCTGCTGGGCCAGGGCGATATGCTCTACCTGCCGCCCGGCACCGGTTATCCGCAACGGGTGCATGGCGCCTTCGTCACCGACGACGAGGTGCACGCCGTCGTGGAGCATTTGAAGCAATACGGCGAGCCTGACTACGTGGAAGGCCTGCTGACCGGCGAGAGCGAGGCGGACGACGCGTCCGCCGACGCGACGGCCAAGGCGCAGGCGGCGACGGAAAGCGACCCGCTGTACGACGAGGCGGTGGAGATCGTGTTGCGCACGCGCAAACCGTCCATCTCCGGCGTGCAGCGCCATCTGCGCATAGGCTATAACCGCGCGGCGCGTTTGATCGAGGAAATGGAGGCGGCCGGCATCGTCAGTCCGATGGAGAGCAACGGCAATCGCACCGTGCTGGCGCCGCAGCGCGATTTCTAGCAAACCGCGCATGACGCAAAGCGAAAGCGCGCCGTTGCCGGCGCGCTTTTTTCATGGCTCAAGCGACTGGCGGCTTAGGGCCACAGCTGGCAGTACTCGGTATTGGCCTCGTAGTTGCCGCTGACGGAACCGTCGGCGTTGACCTTCTTGACCCAACCGTTGGGCTGGCGGCGGCTGGGCTGCACGCCGCAATTGGTGTGCACCCAGTGAATGCCGACGCCGCTGGTATACAGCTGGCCGCACAGTTGCAGGCGGTCGCCGGTTTGAATGGTGTTCAGCGGGTAGGGCACGTCTTCGCCGGCGGAGTCGTAGCCGGAGGCAAACACATTGTCCATGGCCACATCATAGGTGCGGCCATCCTGGTCGGCTTTCAGGCGGACGTGGGTGTGGGACAGCTCCACACCGTTCAGGTCATGGCCGTAGGCGTAAGACGGACCGCTGACCACGGTGCCGGTCAGGTAGCTGCCGGCGGCGGCGCGGCAGTCGGACTTGGCGTCGGCCAGGGCGACGATGGGCAGGGCCAGCAAGGCGGCGGCCAGTACGAGTTTGTTCATGATTTCCCCTTTGCGTTTCTAATGACGTTGTTTTATTGCGGAAGGGATTTTAGTTGGATTGCGACAGTTCTATGTTTATCTTTTGTTTCAATATGTGAATTTATATTGCGATTTGAGCGGAGCGAGATAAACAAAAAACGCGCCGTGGCGCGTTTTTGACGGGAAGGCTTTGCGCCGAGTTAGCGGCGGCGGCGCGGCTGGTCGTCGGTCCGGATGCGGATGGGCACCAGCTTGCCTTCCTGTTGTATCGGGGCAGCCAGCAGCTTGGCGACAGCGATGACCGCGATGACGAGTGCGGCTAAAAGTAGAATTTGCATGGTATGACTCCCCGTGACTGAATCTGAGGCGCGTTTGAATGATTGGCTGCGGCCTCTGACTTCATTCTGGGCTACAACATGCTCGCGACTCAAGCAAAAAGTTGTGTGTCGGCGTTAATTTTTCAAGGCGCGATGGCAGTTTTTTTCAAATCGCGCATGGCCTGGTCCAGTCCGGCCAGCGTCATGGGATGCATGTGGTCTGCCATCAATTTTTTCAGCATGCCTACGGACTGGGTGTAGGGCCAGGCGTCTTCGGCCAGCGGATTGAGCCAGACCGCATGCTTGAAATGCTCCAGCAGCCGGCGCAGCCAGACTTCGCCGGCCTCCTCGTTCATGTGCTCGACGCTGCCGCCGGGGAAGGTGATTTCATACGGGCTCATGCTGGCATCGCCGACCAGGATCAGTTTGTAATCGCGGCCGAAAGTATGCATCAGATCCCAGGTGGGGAAACGCTGGCTTTGGCGGCGGTGATTGTCCTTCCATACCGATTCGTACACGCAGTTGTGGAAGTAGAAGTACTCAAGGTGCTTGAACTCTGACTTGACGGCGGAAAACAGTTCCTCACAGGCGCGGATGTGGTCGTCCATGGAGCCGCCCACGTCGAACAGCACGAGCACCTTGACGCTGTTGTGCTGTTCTCGCTGCATTTTCAAATCCAGCATGCCGCCTTTGCGCGCGGTGGCGGCGATGGTGGCGTCCAGGTCCAGTATCTCCTCCGCGCCATCGCGGGCGAACTCGCGCAAGCGGCGCAGGGCCACCTTGATGTTGCGGGTGCCCAATTCGACTTGATCGTCGAAATTGCGGAACTCGCGCTGGTCCCAAACCTTGACCGCGCGGCGGTGGCGGGATTGGTTCTGGCCGATGCGCACGCCTTCCGGGTTGTAGCCCCAGGCGCCGAAGGGGCTGGTGCCGCCGGTGCCTATCCATTTATTGCCGCCCTGGTGGCGCTCCTTCTGCTCTTCCAGGCGCTGGCGCAAGGTTTCCATCAGCTTGTCCCAGCCCAGTCCCTGCAGCTTTTTCCTCTCCTCCTCGCTCAGGTATTTTTCCACCTGTTTGCGCAGCCACTCTTCCGGAATGGCGCGCTGCAGATCTTCCAGCGCCAGTTCCAGGCCCTGGAAATGGTGGCCGAAGACTTGGTCGAAGCGGTCGAAATACTTCTCATCCTTGACCAAGGCGGCGCGGGAGAGATAGTAGAACTCTTCCAAGCTGCCGAAGGCGACGTTGCGTTGCAGGGCTTCCAGCAGCAGCAGGAATTCTTTCAGGGTGACCGGCAAGCCGGCGGCGCGCAGGGCGTAGAAAAAATCGATCAGCATGGGGAATGGGTCAGGCGTTGCGACAAGTTAAATCCATAGACGCATCATACTATGTCCCGCCGTGCTGAGTATGCCGCATCGTCGCGACGCGGACTTTGCGCGTGAAAGCGGCGAAAGGCGCGGGCAGGACGGCGAGGCGTCGTTATGACGGCCGGGCAGGATGACAGCGGCGCATGGTAGTGCTAATCTTGGCTAGAGCCGCGGCTCTAAACGAATGTTTGATTTGCCAGATGAAGGATGAAGACCATGGACGCCATCAAGATGCCTGCCGGAGAAGAAGCCGCGCTGCTGGAGGGGTACGCCAGGCTCAGAGCCTTGGCTCGCGCTACGCCCTATCCTGCGGCGGACACGCGCCGAGGCTGGCTGGCTGCGCTGGAGCGTTTGATGCAGGAAAACCGCCAGGCCTTGATTGATGCGGTCAGCCGGGATTTCGGCCATCGCAGCGCCGTGGAAACGCGCCTGGCCGAGCTGTTCCCGTCGCTGGAAGGCGCGCGTCATGCCCGCCGGCATGTGAAGGCATGGATGAAGCCGCGTCGGCGCGGCGTGTCCATCTGGTTCCAGCCCGCTTCGGCCAGCGTGCTGCCGCAGCCCTTGGGCGTGGTGGGCGTGGTGGTGCCGTGGAATTATCCGCTCTTCCTTTCATTCGGACCCATCGCCGCCGCGCTGGCTGCCGGCAACCGGGTCATGGTGAAAATGTCGGAATACACGCCGGAAACCGGCGAGTTGCTGCAGCGTCTGGCCCGCCAGTATTTCGGCGACGATCTGCTGCAGGTGGTCAATGGCGGCCCGGAGCTGGCGCAGGCCTTCACCCGGCTTCCCTTCGATCATCTGCTGTTCACCGGCTCCACCGCCGTTGGCCGGCATGTGATGCGCGCCGCGGCGGACAATCTGACGCCGGTGACGCTGGAGTTGGGCGGCAAATCGCCGGCGCTGGTGGCGCGCGGCGCCGATCTGCGCCGCGCGGCCGAGGCCATCGTCGCCGGCAAGCTGCTGAACGCCGGGCAGACCTGCGTGGCGCCGGACTATGTGCTGGTCAATGACAAGGATGGCGAGACCCTGCTGGCGGAGATCCGCGCCGCGGCGGCGCGCCTGTATCCCACGTTGGCGGCCAATCCGGATTACAGCGCCATCGTCAACGAGCGGCATTACCGGCGGCTGCGAAGCTGGCTGGACGCCGCGTGCCAAGCCGGCGCGGCCATTGAGGAGGTGAACCCGGCAGGAGAGGCGCTGGAAGCCGTCCGCAAGCTGCCGCTGACTCTGGCGCTGGACTGTCCGGACGATTGCGAGTTGATGCGCGAGGAAATCTTCGGCCCCATTCTGCCCGTGGTGCGCTACGGCAAGTTCGACGAGGCGCTGGACTATATCAACGCCCGGCCGCGGCCGCTGGCCCTGTATGTGTTCGACGACGACGCGCTGCGCATCGAGCGCGTGCTGAAGGAAACCGTGTCCGGCGGCGTCAGCGTCAACGACACCTTGTTGCATGTGGTGCAGGAAAATCTGCCCTTCGGCGGCGTCGGTCCTTCCGGCATGGGCCACTACCACGGTTACGAAGGTTTCCTGACCTTCTCAAAACTCAAGCCGGTGTTCAGGCAGAGCCGGCTGGCCGGCACCTGGCTGACCCGGCCGCCATACGGCAAGCTGGTGGAATTCATGCTCAAACTGATGTTGCGCCGCTGAGATGGCGAACCGACGCCAATTTCTGCAAGCCGGCGCGCTAGGCCTGGCGGCGCTGGGCGTGGCGGGCTACCTGGCCCCGCCCGCCGGCGATGCGGCAAACGATGGCGGTAAACCGGCCTGGCGCTGGCTGAATGGGCAGGACGCGCAGATCGTGGCCGCGCTGGCGCCGGTCATGCTGGGCCTGTCCGGCCTGCCGCTAGCCGATGTCGTCGCCGGCGTGGACCGCGCGGTGGCGGGTTTGCCTCCGGCGGCCAGGGCGGAAGTCCGGCAGCTGTTCGATCTGCTGGGCAATCGCTGGGCGCGCCGTTGGCTGGCCGGCGTGCGTTCGCCATGGAGCCAGGCCGCGCCGGCTGAACTGGCGGCGTTTTTGCAAGGCTGGCGCAGCAGCCGCTTCCTGCTGCTTCGCAGCGCTTATCAGGGCTTGCACCAGCTGATCAACGCCGCCTGGTACGGCAACCCGGCCAGCTGGGCCGCCATCGGCTATCAGCAGCCGGCTTATGTGATGGAGAGGCTGCCTTGACGGAAAAAATAATCGACCCGGTGCGGCAAGGCATCGCAGCGGGCTGGAAGGTCATGGATGGCGCGGCGCAGCGCGAGGATTTGCGCCTGAAGGCGGACGTGGTCATCGTGGGCAGCGGCGCCGGCGGCGGCATCGCCGCCGAGGTGCTGAGCCAGGCGGGGCTGGATGTGTTGATCGTGGAGGAGGGCGCGTTGCGCAGCTCCTCCGATTTTCGCCTGAGCGAAGCCAAAGCCTATCCCGAACTTTACCAGGAGTCCGCCGCCAGGCAGACGGCGGACAAGGGCATTACCATCCTGCAGGGCCGCACCGTGGGAGGCGGCACCGTGGTCAACTGGACCAGCTCCTTCCGCACGCCGCCGGATACCCTGGACTGGTGGCGGTCGCAGCATGGCCTGACGACGCTGAGCGAGGAGCAGATGCTGCCCTGGTTCGAGAAGGCCGAGCAGCGGCTGGGCATCTCGCCGTGGGAGGCGCAGCCCAATGCCAACAATCTGGTGCTGGAGCGCGGTTGTCAGTCGCTGGGGTGGCGGCATGCGCGCATCCGGCGCAATGTGCGCGGCTGCTGGAACCTGGGTTACTGCGGCATGGGTTGCCCGGTCAACGCCAAGCAGTCCATGTTGCTGACCTGCATTCCCGGCGCGCTGGACAAAGGGGCGAGGCTGCTGAGCCGGGCCAGGGTGGACAGCCTGAATGTGGATGCGTCCGGTCAGCGTGTCGTCGGCCTCAAGGTCAGCCTGTTGTCGGCCGACGGCGTCAATCCCAGCGGGCGGGTCGCCAGCGTGAGCGCCCGCCATGTGGTGCTGGCGGCAGGGGCGATCGGCACGCCGGCCATCATGCTGCGCAGCGGTCTGATCGATCACGCGGGCCTGACCGGCAAGCGCACCTTTCTGCATCCGGTCAGCCTGTCGGCGGCGCTGATGCCGGAACGGGTGGAACCGTACAATGGCGCGCCGCAGACGGTCTACTCCGACCATCACATGCATACCCAGCCGCTGGATGGGCCGCTGGGCTTCAAGCTGGAGGTGCCGCCCATCCATCCGCTGCTGGCCAGCGCGACGTTTCCGGGCTGGGGCGTGGAGCAGTCGGCGCTGCTGAAACGCTTTCCGCATCTGCATGCCACGCTGGCCTTGCTGCGCGATGGCTTTCACCCGGACAGTCGCGGCGGAGCGGTGAAACTGCGCGGCGATGGCTCTCCGGTATTGGATTACCCGCTTAACGATTTGATCTGGGACGGCTTGCGCCGCAGTTGGCTGGCCATGGCGGAGCTGCAGTTTGCCGCTGGCGCGAAAATGGTCTTGCCCTTGCATGAACAGTCAAGACCCGCGACAAGCTGGCGGCAGGCGCGGGACATGATTGCGGCGCTGCCCTTGGCCGCTTTGCAGGCCAAGCTGGTCAGCGCGCACGTGATGGGCGGCATGGCCATGGGCGGCGATCCGGCGCGCGGCGTGGTGGACGATGCCGGACGGCATTGGCGCTGGCGCAATCTGACCGTGGTGGATGGCTCCATTTTTCCGACCAGCATAGGCGCGAATCCGCAACTTTCTATCTATGCCTTTGCCTGGCGGGCGGCAGTGCGCTTGGCTGCCGCGCTGACGAGCGATGCTCACTGAGTGTCGCTGGCGATGACGAGGGCAAGGTGGCGCAGAGCGGCCGTCGTCGCGCTGACGGCCACGCCAAAAGCGGGCGCGTCCAGCGCGGCCTCGGCCTCTTCGTAACGCCCTTGATTGATCAACAGGGCGATGCGGCCGATTTCGCCATGCAGCATCCGGTGCCGGTTCAGGCAGCCCTGAAAAATGGCCAGGCGGCCAGGCCGACTGCCGCCGCCGCCATGCAGCCATACGCCCAGCAGACAGCAGTCATCGCGCGTGAGGGTGTCCACATCCAGGCGCGCTTGTTCGGCAATGGCTTCCAGCAGGCGCGCCTTCCACTCTTCATGACTGAGGATTTCCTGCTCCAGATCCATGATGCCCGCCTTCGCGAATCAAGCGCCTACGTATTTATAACTAGTACATTTGCGGAGGCGGGGAAAGCCGGGCGAATCCGGATGCGGGTCTCAGCTCTTGGGCGGCTCCGTGGCGGAAGCCTCGGCAGGCTCCGCGGCCGCGGCGGCCGGGATCGGGGGCAGGAAGAAACGCAGCGGATGGCTGAGGAAGCTGCGCAGCAGCACCGGAATCAGCGGCAGCAGCAGGCTGCCGGACAGCTTGCGCGAGCGCAGCGCCACCCACAGCGCCAGGAAAAAGCTGACGGCCAGGTTGATCACCCCAATCAGAGCCACGCCGGCGCAGCCCAGCAGCACGGCCGACAGCGGCGCCTGGAAATCCAGCGCCACGGTGGCGAAGGCCAGGTTGGCGGACGAGAAAGTGATATGCCGGATATCCAGCGGCAGGCCCAGTATGGTGCCTATGGTGCCAGTCAGGCCCAGGAACATGCCAAAGTAAAAGTTGCCGGCCAGGGCGCCCAGATTGTGTTCGATATAGTGGCCCAGCCGCCAGGCGCGGTTTTCTCCCAGCAGCTTGCGCAAGCCCTTATGGCCCGAGATCCGCTCCGGAATCCGCCGATAAACCGCCTTGTTGTCGTAGTAGCCGGCGATGAGTCCGGACAGGAACAGGAAGACGCCGGCGATGGCGGCATGGGGCAGGGCCAGGCTGTGCAGGGGGTCGATATCGTGCAGCAAGGCCTGCGCCTTGGCCGCGTTGACGACGGGGGTCCCGAACAGCGCCTGCCAGCCAAAGGCGATCAGCGCGGCGGTGGGGATGGCCAGCATCACATTGCCCAAAATGGCGACAAACTGCGTGCGCACCACTTTGACGATCAGCTCCGCCAGTTGCTCCAGCTGCTTCTTGCGGCCGTGCTGCTCGTGCAGCACCGCGGCCAGTCTGGCGGCGGTCATGGCGGGCTGCTTGGTGGCGATGGTGAAATGCAGGATCTGCACCAGGATGAAGCCGAGGGCGTAATTGAGGCCGAAGGCGATGCCCTCCCACAGCAGCGGCAGATGGCCGCGGGCCAGCAGCAGCTTGAACAGCGCCATGAAGCCTACGATGAAGCCCGCGCCCATCGCCGCCTTGCCCATGCGGGACCAGTCGCGCCTGTCTTCCGCGATGTAGTGTTCGCCGTGGCGGCCGGCATGCTCAGTCACTTGCAGCGCCAGCAACTCGGTATTGGACTTGAACAGGTCGCGCACGCTGTACTTGCGGTTTTCCGCGCGGGCGAAGTCCACCAGCAGGCGGAACAGCTCCGGGCGCTCGGCCGGATTGTGTTCGGGCGACAGCAGTTCCAGCAGCGCGCGCAGCCGCGCGATGCTTTGCGCCAGGCGCAGGCCGTGATAGGTCAGGCTGACCGATATGCCGTAACGCGCCGCGTTCTTGCGCACTTTGCTCAGGATGGCCTCGCATTGCTCCAGCAGCACCAACACCTGCTTTTCGTCCTCGCGCGGCGGCGTGCCATCCAACAGCGCCTGGTGGCAGCCATCGACATAACGTTGCACCTCCGCATTCAGGTGCATGAAGGGCGAGGCGAATCGTTCCACTTCCGGGCAAACGCGCACCAGTTCCGGTTCCAGGCCGATCGCGGTGATGCGGGCGGACAACACCTGTACCGACTCCAGCAGCTGCAAACGCGTCTGGCGCGCGCTGTCCTGGCGTGGCGCCTCATCCCAGGCCATGGCGCGCCATAGCGCGTGCCAGACATCATCCGGCACGGTAGCAAGCCACAGGTAATCATCCTGGCGGTTGAACAGCAGGCCGAAACGGTCGCGCAGCGAGTCCGGATTGTAAGGCATGGGCAGGATGCGTTCGCCCAGCCGGTGCATGAGCGTGGAGCCGAAGCCGTCATTGGCCAGAATGCCGGCTTCGGTGTACAGCGGAATCTGCCGGCTCTCCGCCAGCAGGGTGCTCAGGGCCTGGCGCAAGGCCTGGCGGTAATCGGCGTGATGCTCCAGCAGAAAGGACAAGGCCTGCAGGCTGACGGTGGCTTGTTGCGGCGGCTGCCTTCTAGCGGGCCGCAAGGCCGCGATCAGCGCGGCCAGCGCATCGGTCTGGCCCGGTTCGCGGCAGAGCCGGCGCAGGGCGGATTCCAGATCGGGAGCTGTGTGTTCGGTCATGTTTTGCCAGGATGGGCGCGCAAAAGCGCGCGTTTCGGGAGTGGGATTCGTACTCATTTTAGGGGATGGTGGCGGGCGTGGACAGATAGGCGCAGCCGCTGGCAGCCTGCGATTGACACCTTACTAACCAGTAAGTAGAGTGTTTCGATGCACAATGGTTCCGACAGCAAGACCGATACCCGCAAGCGCATCCTCGACCTGGCCGAGGAATTGCTGCTGACGCGCGGCTTCAATGGCTTCAGTTATCAGCACATCAGCTCCGAGCTGGGCGTGCGCAATGCGGCCATCCACTATCATTTCCCCAAGAAGAACGACCTGGGCGTGGCGCTGATCCAACGCTACCGCCGCCGTTTCCAGCGCTTCATCGAGCAGCAGGCCGACTGGAACGCCATGGCGCAACTGGAGAGCTACTTCGGTTTGTCGGACCAGTATTACCAGCAGCGCAAGCAGATCTGTCCCAGCGGCATCTTCAGCACGGAATTCCAGACTTTGCCCGAAGACATGCAGTCCGAGGCGGCAGCCTTCATCGACGAGATGCGGCAGTGGGCCGTCGCCATCGTGCGCAAGGGACGGGAGGACGGCGCGATGCGCTACGCCGGCACGCCGGAAGCGGTGGGCATGATGTTGTTCACCGCGCTGCAAGGCGGCCTGCAATTGGCGAGGATAGACGAGGGCGCGCTGCCGCTGCTGAAGCAGCAGGTGCGGGTGACGCTGGGGCTGGCGGACGCGCGCGAACAAGCATAACAACACGAGAGTCATAATAGAGGGGTTAACATGGAATATCGCAAGAACAGCATGAGCCGCATCGCCGACAAAGTGGGCAGGCTGCCGGTAGGCTGGCGCCGTCTGGTGCTGTCGATGATGTTTGGCAAGATCGTTCCGTTTCTGTCTACCGCCGGATTGCGTTTCGAAAAGGTGGGGCATGACAGCTTGACGGTCTCCATCCGCAACCGCAAGAAGGTGCAAAACCACATCCGCGGCGTGCACGCCGCGGCGATGGCGCTGCTGGCGGAAACGTCCACCGGCTTCGTGGTGGGCATGAATATGCCTGACGACAAGCTGATGCTGCTCAAGTCGATGAAGGTCAACTACATCAAGCGCTCGCAGGGCGATATGCGGGCGGTGGCGACGCTGACGCCGCAGCAAATCCAGTCCATGTATGAACAGGACAAGGGCGAGGTGTTGGTGGAAGTGCAAGTCACCGACGAGTCCGGCGAGTCGCCCATCGTGTGCGAGATGTTGTGGGCCTGGATTCCCAAGAAACGTCCGGAGGCGAAAGCGGCATGATTTCCTTGCAAACTGTGACCGTAGAGGTCAACGACAAAGCGGCCCTGATCCGTTTCAATCGCGGCGACAAGGCCAATTCCCTGAACATGCAGATGTGGCAGGACCTGCGCAGCGCCATGGACTGGGCCGACGGCGAGCCGGGCGTGCGAGCCGTGGTGTTGGCCGGCCATGGCAAGCATTTTTGCGCCGGCATCGACTTGGCCATGATGGTGGGGCTGCAGGGGCAGATCGAGGATGCTTGCGAGGCGCGCAAGCGCGAGAAGCTGCGCCGCCTGATCCTGGATTTGCAGGATTGCGTGAGCAGCCTGGAGCGTTGCCGCAAGCCGGTGATCGCCGCCATTCACGGCGCCTGCCTGGGCGGGGGCCTGGACATCGCGCTGGCCGCGGATTTCCGCTTCGCCGCCAAGGACGCCGTGTTCGGCGTGCGCGAAGTGGATATCGGCATGGTGGCCGATGTCGGCTCGCTGCAGCGGCTGCCGCGGGTGGTGGGCGAGGGCGTGGCGCGCGAGCTGGCGTTGACGGGCCGCGACATGGTCGCGGACGAGGCGTTGGACGTAGGCTTGGTCAATCGCGTGCTGGAGGATGAGGACGCCGTATTGGCCGCGGCCATGCAAAGCGCCTGGCTGATCGCCGGCAAGTCGCCGTTGGCGGTGCGCGGCAGCAAGGAAGTGATGAATTACAGCCGCGACCACAGCGTGGCCGATGGCTTGCAGTTCGTCGCCGGCTGGAATGCCGCCATGTTGATCTCGGAAGACATTCAGAAAGCCGCCATGGCGGCAATGATGAAGCAGCAAGCCAGCTTCCGCGACTGAGCGAGCGGCAATCGGCGCATCTGGAACGCGGATGCGCAATAAAAAAGAGGCGCCTGGGCGCCTCTTTCCGTATCCGGCTTGCGGATGCTTACTTGGCCTCGCCACCCACGGTGGAGACCACTTCCCACTTGCCGTTCTTGACCTGGTACACGGTGACGGCGCCATTCTTGATGTCGCCCTTGTCGTCGAAGGCGATATGGCCGGTCACGCCGTTGTAGTCGGTCTTGCCCACTTCCGGCAGATAAACCTTGGGATCGGTGGACTTGGCGCGCTTCATCGCATCGACCAGCACCATCACAGCGTCGTATTCAAACGGCGCGTAGATCTGCACGTCGGTGTTGAATTCCTTCTTGAACTTCTCGTCGAAGGCCTTGAAGCCCGGCATCTTGTCGCGCGAGATGCCGCAGCTGGAAGCGTATTGGCCTTCCGAAGCGTCGCCGGCAAGCTTGATGAACTCCGGGGTTTGCCAGCCGTCGCCGCCCATCAGCTTGGCCTTGATGCCCAGACGCTGCATCTGCTTGGCCAGCGGGCCGGCTTGCGCGTCCATGCCGCCGTAGAAGACGAGGTCCGGCTTGGTGGCCTTGATCGAGGTCAGGATGGCGTTGAAGTCGGTGGCGTTGTTGTTGGTGAACTCGCGTTTGACCACTTCGGAGCCATTGGCCTTGACCGCGCCTTCAAACTGATCGGCCAAGCCTTGGCCATAGGCGGTGCGGTCGTCGATGATGGCGATCTTCTTGGCGTGCAGTTCCTTGGTGGCGAACTCGCCCAACGCCTTGCCCTGCTGCACGTCGTTGGCGATCACGCGGAAGGTGGTCTTGAAGCCCTGCTTGGTGTAGTCCGGGTTGGTGGCGGACGGGGAGATCTGCGGGATGCCGGCGTCGGAGTAGATCTTGGAGGCCGGGATGGTGGTGCCGGAGTTCAGGTGGCCAACCACGCCGACGACGCCTGCGTCAACCAAGCGCTGGGCGACCTGGGTGCCGATTTTCGGGTCGCCCTGGTCGTCTTCGGACACCAGCTCGAACTTGACCTTCTTGCCGCCGATATCCACGCCCTGGGCGTTCAGGTCTTCGATGGCCAGTTTGGCGCCGTATTCGTTGTCCTTGCCCAGGTGGGAGATCGGACCGGACATCGGCGAAACCTGGCCGATCTTGACGGTGACGGAGTCGCCGCTTGCGGAGGCTTCGGACGGAGCGGAGGTGGCCTGTCCCGAGGCCGATTGCTCCTGTTTGCTGCAGGCAACCATGGCGAGCGCGGCGGTGGCGATCAGGCTGAGGCGAGCGTATTTGTTCATTGAGATTTCCCCTGAATCTTATCTGTGTAGACTTTGATGATCTCTTTGGTAAACCAACTACACCTATATATCGGTGGTCAGTTGCAACTGATTATGGTGACCTGTTTGTCGGGGTGTCAATGCGGAATGCCGCAGACCAGTTGAATATAGGTTCCCAATTCCCATTTTGCGCAAATGCAAACAAAATCGGGCATATCGCAAAAATTGCAATCTGCCCGATTCTGCCGGTATGGCCTTGATTCTGAATATGTAATCTCGATGTCGTGCCGTGAGCCGGTTTGGCGGCCGGCTAGCTTGCTGCCCCCATGTCATGCGCTCTGCGGGCGCGGGCCTGGCTATCTTCTGCCAAACATTCTGTCCATCCGGCCAGATTGTTTGCGACGATTTGCGATAGCGCAGCTATCCATTGCGGGTCTTCATTCAGGCAAGGGATGTAGCGGAATTCCCCTCCGCCGTGGCTGAGGAAGGTTTCTTTGCCTTCCATGGCGATTTCTTCCAGCGTTTCCAGGCAGTCGCCGACAAAGCCTGGACAGATGACGTCGACCTGGGCCGTCTTGGCCTTGCCTAATTCAGCCAATATTTCGCTGGTATAGGGCTTCAGCCATTCCGTGCGGCCGAAGCGGCTTTGGAAGCAGATGATGTATTGATCGGGCCGCAATTGCAGCGCTTCTGCCAGCAGGCGGCCGGTCTTTTGGCATTCGCAGTGGTAGGGGTCGCCCTTGTCGCGCGTGAAGCGCGGCACGCCGTGGAAACTCATGACGAGCTTGTTGGCAGGCTGCCCGTATTGCCAGTGCTTGCGCACTTGCGCCGCCAGGGCTTGGATGTAGCCGGGGTCGTCATGAAAGTGGCGGACAGTGCGGACTTCCGGCATGTTGCGCATGCGGGACAGCACATGAAACGCCTCGTCGATTGCGGTGGCGCTGGAGGAGGCGGCGTATTGGGGATACAGCGGCAGCAGCAGCAGCTTTTCCACGCCTTGCGTGCGCATCTTGGTCAATACGCTCTCAATGGATGGGTTGCCGTAGCGCATGGCGTAGTCAACGACTAGGTCGCGTCTGCCCATTTCGCCCAGTTTCCCCTTCAGCAATTTGGCCATATTGCGGGTGTGCGCTAGCAGCGGCGAGCCATCCTTGGTCCAGATGCTGGCGTATTTGCGCGCGGACTGCTTGGGGCGCGTGTTCAGAATGATGCCGTTGAGTATCAGCCACCACGGCAGGCGCGGGATCTCGATTACGCGGGGATCGGACAAAAACTGTTTCAGATAGGGGCGCAGCGCTTGCGCGGTGGGCGCGTCCGGGGTCCCCAGGTTGATCAGCAGTACGCCGGTTTTGGGCGCGTAGTCATGGCGGAATTCGGGTTCGGGCAGATAGCGGGGCATGGCCATCCTTATCAAGGAGCGTGGGGCGCGGCGGCGCCCGCGGGTGTTCAGTCTTCGCGGGCCGGGGCCAGCACGGTGCGGTTGCCATTGCTTTCCATGGGAGACACCAGGCCGGCGGCTTCCATTTGCTCGATCAGCCGCGCGGCGCGGTT
Organism: Chromobacterium paludis; assembly: GCF_008275125.1. Taxonomy (NCBI): domain Bacteria; kingdom Pseudomonadati; phylum Pseudomonadota; class Betaproteobacteria; order Neisseriales; family Chromobacteriaceae; genus Chromobacterium; species Chromobacterium paludis. The sequence continues at coordinate 1,569,750 of NZ_CP043473.1, read as the reverse complement.
GTAGCCTATGCGCAAGTGTCGCTGCACGGAGGAGATGGATGCCTTGCGGGTTTTCACCACAATGGCCACGGCCTCGTCGTACAGCGGGTCGGCTTCGGCGTCGGACTCTCCGTCCAGGCCCCCGCCGGCGGCGCCGTCGTCGCCATCGGCCTGGCCGGTCAGGATGCCTTCTATGTAATTGGGTTCCCCGGTGGTTTTCAGGAACTCAACCACGTGGTGCACTTCGTCATCGGAGACAAACGCGCCGTGTACCCGGTTGGGGTAGCCGGTGCCAGGCGGCAGGTAGAGCATGTCGCCCTGGCCCAGCAGTGTTTCCGCGCCCATCTGGTCCAGGATGGTGCGGCTGTCTATCTTGCTGGATACCTGAAAGGCGATCCGCGTCGGAATATTGGCCTTGATCAGGCCGGTGATGACGTCCACCGACGGCCTCTGGGTGGCCAGGATCAAGTGGATGCCGGCTGCGCGCGCTTTTTGCGCCAGGCGGGCGATCAATTCTTCTATCTTCTTGCCGGCCACCATCATCAGGTCGGCCAGCTCGTCTATCACCACCACGACCAAGGGCAGGGTGTCCAGCGGCTCCGGCGTTTCCGGCGTCAGGCTGAAAGGGTTGGGAATCTTCTCGCCGCTTTTCTCGGCGTCCTTGATCTTCTGGTTGAAGCCGGCCAGATTGCGCACGCCCAGCTTGGACATCAGCTTGTAGCGGCGTTCCATTTCGCCCACGCACCAGTTCAGCGCGTTGGCGGCTTGCTTCATGTCGGTCACCACAGGTGCGAGCAGATGCGGAATGCCTTCATAGACCGACAGCTCCAGCATCTTGGGGTCTACCATGATCAGCCGCACTTCCTTGGGCGTAGCCTTGTACAGCAGCGACAAAATCATGGCATTGATGGCCACGGACTTGCCGGAGCCGGTGGTGCCGGCCACCAATACGTGCGGCATCTTGGCCAAGTCGGCCGACACCGGTTGGCCGGCGATGTCCTTGCCCAGCGCCATGGTCAGCCTGGAGGCCATGTTCTGATAACCGTCCGAACCAATGATCTCCGTCAGCTTGACGATCTGGCGCTTGGGGTTGGGCAGCTCCAGTCCCATATAGGTCTTGCCGGGGATGGTTTCCACCACGCGGATGGAGACCAGGGACAGCGCGCGCGCCAGGTCCTTCATCAGGTTGACGATCTGCGCGCCTTTGACGCCCACGGCCGGTTCGATCTCATAGCGGGTGATCACCGGACCGGGGTAGGCGGCGATGACTTTGACGTCCACGCCAAAATCCGCCAGCTTGCGTTCGATCAGCCGCGAGGTGTATTCCACGGTTTCCTGAGACACCGGCTCTTGCAGCTCGCGCGGCGCATCCAGCAAGCTCAGGCCGGGCAGGGCGCCGTCTTTGGGGTCGGCGAACAGCGATTGCTGCACTGGCTTCTGCGCCTTGGCCGAGACCGGGACGTCCAGCACCGGCGGTTCGATGCGAACCGGCGCGGCCTCCTCGATTTTCTTTTTGGCCACGGACACTTTTTCCTCGCGTTTCTGCGCGGTCTCCTTGCCGATTTCCCGGTCCTTCCTGGCCTGCCAGCTTTGCCATAAGCGGAGGATGCCATCCTCAATGGCGCCGCCAATCTTCTCCATGACATCCAGCCAGGACAGGCCGGTGAACAGCGAGAAGCCGATGGCCGAGGTCACCCCCAGCAGCAGATAGCCGCCGGACAGGCCAAGGCCATGGGAAAAATGCTTGCCGATGAAACGGCCCAGCATGCCGCCCGGGTACAGGGGCAGCGTGACAGCCTTGCCGTCCAGCACGATGGCCTCGAAACTGGAACTGGAGAGCAGCAACAGAAAAAATCCGCCCACGGCAGCGGCGGTGATCGGGTTGAATTTGAAACCTAGGCTTTCTATGCGGCGATAGCCCCAACCGATGGCGACCAGGCAGAACACCACCAGCCACCAGGCGGAAAAACCAAACACATACAACAGCATGTCCGACAGCCACGCGCCAAAGGAGCCGCCGTAATTGCGCACGGTGGGATCGGATGAGCTGTGCGACCAGGAGGGGTCGAGCGGAGAATAGCTGGCCAGCACCAACACCAAATAGACGGCAGCCACCGCCATCAACAGCCACCATGCCTCCCGGAGCAGGGCAATCAGCTGCGGCGGCAACGGCGCTTGATTATTCTTGACTACGGCTTTGCGCTTGAAAAATCGCATTCTGCTTATAACCTGTAACCTATTGAGTATTGTAAATGCCTGGTTATGGCTGGCCTTCCAGCGTGGAGGGATTGATGGCTCCAGCAAGGGCAGATGGATGGTTATGCGTACGCCAATAATGATTGCGCAATGGCCGCAAGTCTACCACGGAGCCGCGAATCTGTTGACCCATGGCATTTGCTGTTGTTGACGAGTGGGTGCGAATCCATGCTGAAGGCGCACGTAAAGAAGGCCTGGTCATATTGTTGCAGATACTAGGCAAACGCCCAGATTCCAGATAAAATCGCTGGCTCATCTGAACGATGGAAGCGTGGCAGAGCGGTTTAATGCAACGGTCTTGAAAACCGTCGTGGGTGCGAGCCCACCGTGAGTTCGAATCTCACCGCTTCCGCCAGAACAGCAAGAGAAATGAAGGCATTGCGGTCTGCAATGCCTTTTTTTCTTTTTCTTCCAAATCCAAATGCCGTATCCAAATGCCGTCGCAGGTGTGACGCATTTGTACCGCCATCGGCTGCGCCGCCTCCTGCCGCGGCGCTTGCCCTCTAGCTTCGACGATCAGACGGCATTGGCCGCCAGCATTTCCGCCGCATGCTCGCGCGTGGTTTGGGTCAGCTCGGCGCCGCCCAGCATGCGGGCGATTTCCAGCACCCGCTGTTCCGCATTCAGCGGCGCGATGCGGCTGAGCACCTGGCCTTTGTGTTCGCGTTTGCTGACTTGCCAGTGCTGTCTGCCGCAAGACGCCACCTGGGGCAGGTGGGTGATGCATAGCACTTGGTAGCGCTGTCCCAGGTCGCGCAGCATGTGGCCGATCACTTCCGCCACGCGGCCGCCGATGCCCACGTCCACCTCGTCGAAAATCAGCGTCGGCACGCTGGCTACCTGGCTGATCACCACCTGCATCGCCAGGCTGATGCGCGACAGCTCGCCGCCGGAGGCTACCTTGGCCAGCGGGCGCAGGCTGGTGCCGGCATTGGCCGCCACCAGATATTCGATTGACTCCATGCCATGAGCGCCGGGTTCGGCCAGGGCGGACAGTTCGATGGCGAAGCGGGAGCCGCCCATGGCCAGCCGGCCCATTTCGCCGGAAATGCGCTCGGACAGCTCGCTGGCAGCCTGGCGGCGCTTGCCGGACAGCGACTCCGCCTGCGCGCGGTAGCGCGCCAGGCTGGCGGCCTCGGCCACGCTCAGCGCCTCCACGTCCACGCTGGCCTCCAGCGTGGCCAGCTGTTGCTGCCAGTCGGCCAATTTGTCGGCCAGGTCTGTCGGCTGCACGCGGTATTTGCGGGCTGCGCTCATCAGCGTGTCGAGACGGCGCTCCATTTCCACCAGTTGGCCGGGATCCTGCTCGATGTCGTTGGCGTAGTCGCGCAGGCTGTACACCACTTCGCGCAGCTCGGCGTCTACTGAGTCCAGCAGGGACAGGGTATCGGCCAGCCGCGGATCCAGGTTGGACAGCTTGGACAGACGGTTTTGCACATGGGCTAGTTGGCTCAGGCAGCTGTCGTCGTTTTCCGACAGGATGTCCACGGCTTGCTGGGCGCTTTGCACCAGCTCGGCCGAGTTGGCCAGCCGGGTGTGGCTTTGGCTTAGCGTCACCCATTCGTCCGGTTGTAGATTGAGTTCGCTGAGCTCGCCGATCTGCCAAGTCAGGCGTTCGCGCTCGACTTCGGACTCGCGAGACAGCCGCTCGGCGTCCTGGCGCGCCTGGCGCGCCGCCTGCCATTCCTGCCAGGCCTTGTGCACGTCGCGCGCCAGCGCGGTGGAGCCGGCGTAGGCATCCAGCAACTGGCGCTGGGTTTCGCTCTTCATCAGCGACTGATGCGCATGCTGGCCGTGGATGTCCACTAGGAACTCGCCCAGTTGCTTGAGCTGGGCCAGGGTGGCGGCTTGACCGTTGACGAAGCTCTTGGAGCGGCCGCCGCGGTCGATTAGCCTGCGCAGCAGCAGCACGCCTTCGTCGCCGGACAGTTCGTTTCCAGCCAGCCAGGCGTCGATTTCCGGCCGGCGTTCAATGCAGAATTCGGCGGTGAGTTCGGCGCGTTCGGCGCCTTCGCGTACTTGGGCGCCGTCGGCGCGGTCGCCCAGCAACAGGCCCAGCGCGTCCAGCATGATGGATTTGCCGGCGCCGGTTTCGCCGGTGAGCACGGTGAAGCCGTCGGAGAAGTCCAGCGCGATGCTGTCGACGATGACGAAGTCTTTTACGGTCAGCGAGAGAAGCATGGTGTATGGTCTGTGCCGGTTAGATCAGGCGCTCGCCCCAGTGCAGCTTGTGGCGCAGCATGTCGTAGTAGTTGTAGCCTTCCGGGTGCAGGATGCGCAGCGGGTTGCGGTAGCGGCGGATCAGCACGCGGTCCATTTCCATCAGGTCGCAGTGCAATTGGCCGTCGAAGTGCACGCGCGCGTCCAGCCCGCGGGTGAGCATGAATTCCACCTCGCAGGAGTCGTTGACGGCAATCGGCCGGTTGGACAGCGATTGCGGGCAGATCGGCACCAGGGCGATGGCTTGCAGCGTGGGGTGGAGAATGGGCCCGCCGGAGGCCAGCGAGTAAGCGGTGGAGCCGGTGGGCGTGGACACGATCAGGCCGTCCGAGCGCTGGCTGTAAACGAATTGGTTGTCGATGAAGACTTCGAATTCGATCATCGAACCCACCGCGCCGCGGCTGAACACCACGTCGTTGAAGGCCAGCGCGCTGGCGACCTCGGCGTCTTCGCGCACCACGGCCGCCTGCAGCAGGATGCGGTCTTCCGGCACGAACTTACCCTTCAGGATGGCGTCCACCGAGTCCAGCATCTCGTGCAGCGGGATATCGGTCATGAAGCCCAGCCGCCCCTGATTGATGCCGACCAGCGGCACGCGGTAGGGCGCCAAGAGGCGGGCGATGGACAGCATGGTGCCGTCGCCGCCCAGCACGATGCACAGGTCGGCCAGCTTGCCCATGTCGTTGCGGTCGATCAACGCATGGCCGCCGGCCTCGGATGCGGCGATGCTTTCCTTGTCGATGAGGACTGTGGCGCCGCCAGCGGCCAGGTGGTCGGCCAGCTCAAGCAGGGCCGGGGTGATGCCGGGCTTGCTGTGGCGCGCGACCAGGCAGATGTGTTTGAACAGTCTTTGCATGCGACGATTTTACTGGTTTGGCGGCGTTTCGTTGAAAAAAACCTCCTGATTGCGCTTCTTGCCTGTGGCTTCCAGCGCTTTCAGGTAGAAACGCACCAGGTCAGCCAGGGAGTCCACCCCCAGCTTGCTGAACAGATTGGCGCGATGCACCTCGATGGTGCGCGGCGAAAGGTCAAGTTCGCGCGCGATTTCCTTGCTGGACAGGCCATCCGCCACCAGTTCCAGCACTTCGCGCTCGCGTCCGCTGATGCGGGCGAGCTGGCTCATCACCTCCTGGGTTTCTTCTTCCTGCTGATGCTGCTGGATGCTGATGCGGATGCCGCGTTTGAGGCTGGCGATCAGTCTGACCTGGTCGATAGGCTTGGTCAGGAAGTCGATGGCGCCGGTCTGGAAGGCGCGCCGGCATTGCTCGATGTCGCCGTGGCCGGTGATGAAGACGATGGGAATGTTGACATCGCGCTCTATCAACTGCTCTTGCAGCGCCAGGCCGGTGATCTGCGGCATGCGGATGTCCAGCACCAGGCAGCAGATCTGGTTGCTCTGGTAGGCGTCGAGAAATTCCATGGCGTTGGGGTAGGATACGGTGCGCATGCCCTGCGCGCTGATCAGCATGGCGAGCGAATCCAGCACGGCTGGGTCGTCGTCGACGATGAATACGGTAGGGGTCGTGTTTTGCATCAGGCTTCTACTCCGGATGATGCCGCCACGTCGCGCGCGGCGCATGGCAGGTCGATGATGAACTCCGCGCCCGAGCCGGGCTTGTTGCCGGCGGTCAGCCTGCCGCCGAAGGCCTCGATCGCGGTCTGGCAGATGGCCAAGCCCAGGCCCATGCCGTTGGGCTTGGTGCTGAAAAACGGGTCGAAGATCCGGTCCAGCTTATCGGGGGGGATGCCGCAGCCGTTGTCGCTGATGATCAGCTGCACGCGCTCTCCCTGCTTGCGGGTGGTGATGTTCAGCCTGCCCCAGGGGCGGGTGTGCTCCATGGCTTCCACGGCGTTGCGGGCCAGGTTCAGCACCACTTGCTCTAGCTGGATAGTGTCAGCGTATACCAACGGCAACTCATGTGCGAAGTTTTGCTCGATGTGGATGTCGTGTTCATGCAGCTCGTAATCGAGCAAGGACAGGGCGTTATGCACGGATTGGTTCAGCTGTACCGGCACCAGCTGCTGGTTTTTTCGCGTGACGAACTCTCGCAGCCGGTGAATGATGCGGCCAGCCCGATCCGCCTGGCTCACGGAGGAGTGCAGGGCGCGCTGCAGCATGGCCATGTCGATTTCTTCATCTTCCAGCAGGCTCAGCGCGGCCTGGCAGTAACTCATGATGGCGGACAAGGGTTGGTTGATCTCATGGGCGATGCCGGACGCCATCTCGCCCATGGTGTTGATGCGCGCCACGCGCGCCAGCTCGATTTCATGTTGGCGCAGCCGGCTTTCGCTGGCCTCCAGGGCGGCCAGCATGCGGCGGCGGATGGGCGCGGTGTCGCGGAATGTCAGCACGGCGCCTATCAACTGGCCGCCGCGGCCCAGTAGCGGCGAGACGGAGCCTTCCACCAGCAGTTTTTCGCCGCCACGGCGCTTGAGGTAGCAGTTTTGCGCCAGATGCACGACCTGCAAGGTGGAAACGGCTTGCTCCACCGGGTCGCGCGCCGGCTGGCGGGAAAACTCGTAATGCAGGGGCGCCACTTGTTGCAGACGTCGCTGCAAGGCATGGGAGGCCGGCAGTCCCAGCAGCACTTCGGCGGCGGGATTCAAATATTGGATGACTTGTTGGGTGTCGATGCTGATGACCGCATCGCCGATGCTGCGCAGGGCGACGCTGGCGTACTCGCGCTCTCGATACAAGTCGTCCTGCACGCGTTCGCGCGCGCGCCGATTGTGCTCCAGCAGCGACAGCGCCAGCCAGAGCAGGTAGGCCGGCAGCAGGGCGAGCAGCGCGCACCAGGCAGCCTCTCCGGATGTGGCGCGCTCCAGTTGGGTTTGCCGCGTGAGCTCAAAGTCATAGGGCAGCTCCGGCAGGGTGTAGCGCTGGCTCAGCTTGGGCAGCCAGGACGACAACCCTCCCACCGGCGCCTGTTGGGCGATGAGCTGGCCTTGCTCCGCGCCGTCCCGGCGCAGCAGCTGCAAGCTGTAGCGGTTCGACATGCCGGTAGGCAGGGCTAATAGCGGTTTCAGGTACAGCACTTGCAGGATCACGCCGGCGGCCTGCTCGATGCGCACCATGGGCACGGGCGAGGGCGGTTCGACGAGGTAGATGGTTTGCAGCAGCGCGATGCCCGGTTCTTTACCGTGCAGCTCCAGCGGCGGCGAGACCGCGCGCAGATGGCCAAGCGCCTGGTTGACGGCGGGCGCCAGGACGGCGTCATCCAGCAGGTCCAGTCCCATTTCGTGCCAATCCGCCGAGGCGAGGCCCGGTTCGGCCATGCTCAAGGGGAGGTGGCGGGTGCGCAAGGGCGCGTCGCGCCAGGCATCGGGATTGAGCCAGTTATTGCGCGCATCGTGCAGATAGTCCCGGATGCGGTAAGGCTTGCCCAGCATGTGGCTCTGTTGCCGTTCAAAGCCGCTCCGCTCCTGCGGGGAGACCAGCGGCTGGTAACCGACGAAATAGAGCTGCTTTTGGCTCTGCGCCGCGAGATTGGCCAGTGTGCGGATCCGGATTTGCCGATCGGGCTGGCCGGAGACGACGATGTCGCGGATGTCGTCTTGCAGCTGGCGGCTGCGGCGCAGGTCTTGGGACGCGTTTTGCAGCAAGCTCTTGGCCGTTTCGTGGAACGCTTGGGCTTGCTGCTGGATGTCGCGGTGCACCGCATGGCCAAACAGGAGGGCGAATACCGCCAGCCAGCACAGTACGCTCAGCGATTTGCTCCGCATCGTGGCGGAACGCAACAACAGCAGATGGGTAGAGAGCGCGTGGGTAGAGAGCGCGTGGGTAGCGGAGGCGCGGGGCACTGCGACGTCGGACATGCTTCTGGCTTCGATGAAGGCGATTGGGGCGGTACGCGCCCTGAGGCGCGTGCCATTATAACGGCCCCGGGCCGCACGCGCTTAATTGTTTTGCAGCAGATGGGCGAATTTTTGCCGAATCTTGCTCAGCTTGGGCGAGATCACCAACTGGCAGTAGTTTTGCTGGCTATTGAGCGCGTAGTAGCGCTGATGGTGGTCCTCTGCGGCATAAAACGGGGCAGGGTCTTCCAGCCGGGTGACGATGGGTTCCGCGTACACCTGCTCGCGCGCCAGCTCGCGGATGCAGGCTTGCGCGATGTCGCGCTGCTGCGCGTTCTGGCAGAAGATGACCGAGGCGTACTGCGTGCCGACATCGTGGCCCTGACGGTTCAGCGTAGTGGGGTCGTGCACCGCGAAGAAAACATTCAGCAGGGTGGCAAAATCGATTGCGGCGGGGTCATAGTCTATCGCCACCACTTCGACATGACCGGTGGAGCCGCTGCAAACCTGCTGGTAGCTGGGATGGTCGAGCCGTCCTCCGCAGTAGCCCGATACGACGCGACTCACGCCGCGCAGCGGCGAGAACGCGGCTTCCAGGCACCAGAAGCAGCCGCCGCCCAAAATGGCCTGTTCCATATTCACTCCTTCAGCTTGGCTTGGTTTGCCGCCTGGCGCAGTGAGGGATCGCCAAAGGCGGCGCATGCCAGTCTGACGGTTTCCGCCTGGATTGTCACGGTGTCTGCTATCGGCACGGCGTAACCGCCCGCCATGGTCAGCGCCAGCGCGGCGTCGTGGCGGCGGCAGGCTTGCATCACCATGGCGTCCCGTTCCGCCAAACCCTGCGCCGACAGCGCCAAGCGGCCCAGGCGGTCGCCGTGGAAGGGGTCTGCCCCAGCCAGATACAGCACCAGATCGGGCCGCGCAGCGTCGAAAATCCGCGGCAGCGCGTCGCTCAGCGTTTGCAAGTAGGCCGCGTCGCCGGTGCCGTCGGGCAAGTCGATGTCCAGCGTGCTGGGGGAGCGTCGAAAGGGGAAGTTCTTTTCGCCGTGCATGGAAAAGGTGTAGATGCGGGGCTCATGCGCGGCGATGGCGGCGGTGCCGTTGCCTTGATGCACGTCCAGATCCACGACCAGCACCCGGCGCGCCCGCGCCTCGGCCAGCATTAAGAGCGCGGCGACGGCAATGTCGTTGAAGACGCAAAAACCGCTGCCCTGGTCGCGGCTGGCGTGATGGGTGCCGCCCGCCAGATTGACGCCGCAGCCTTCCAACAGGGCGCTGCGGCTGGCGGCGATGGTGGCGCCGACCGAGCGCAGGCTGCGCTCGGCCAGTTCGCGCGACCAGGGCAGGCCGATTTCCCGCTGCCGGCGCGCCTCCAGCGTCCCCTCCAGCGCCGCGGCGATATAAGCAGGCTCGTGAGCCAGGCGCAGTTCCTGCGGCGTGGCTGCGGGCGCGGTTTCCATCCAGGGCGCAGCGTAGCCCGCCACCTGGCTGGCCAGCATGGCGTATTTCTCTGCTGGAAACCGATGCCCGGCCGGCAAGGGCAGCGGAAACCCGTCGCTGCGGTAGATGCGCATGGGGCTCAGAGCGCTTTGATCAGGCTGAAACGCGGCACCATGGCGCCTTCATGCGTCACCATTTCGTCGAACATGGACTCCGGGCGGACCCAGACGTGGTAATCGCCATATAGCGCGCGGTACATGACCATGGGCTCGAGCGTTTCCGAATGTTTGGCGATGCCCAATACCTGATACAGCTGACGGTTGCGGAAGTGCTGGTAAATGCCGGGAGCGGGCATCTGAATCTCCAGTGGGTCAAGGGCGGCGAGCATGCCTCAGCCGCCGGACGGGGTCAAGAAAGCTCGCTGCGCCAGCCGTAGACGCGGAAGTCGCGGTCGAGCGCGAAGCCGGTTCGCTCATATAGTCTTTGGGCCGGATGGTTGTCATGGGCGGTCTGCAGCATGATTTCGCCGCCGCCCAGCGCGTGCACGTATTCCTGGCAGCGCCGTATCAGCTGCTCGCCGATCCCTCGGCCACGCCCTTCGGGCGCGACGTAAAGGTCGTGCAGCGTCCAGCACGGTCGCAGCGTCAACGAGGAGAAGCCGGTGTACATCAAGGCGAAGCCCTGCGGCTGCGTTTGCTCGGCGGCGACAAACGCCACGGCCTGTCGGCGGCGTAGCCTTTCGCTAAGGAACGACAAGCAGGCCTCCGCCGGCTGGTTGACGCGATAAAAGGCCAGATAAGCGGTAAACAAGGGCAGCCACTCGTCCAGGGACTCCGGCGTGGCAATCGTAAGGGTCATGTTTCTATCTCCATCCATTCCGGCGCGACTGCGTTACAATAGCGCCCTTTTCTGCGGTAGGTTGGGCCATGAAGCTGGTTCTTGCCCCCATGGAGGGGCTGGTGGATGACGTGATGCGAGACGTGCTGACCCGCGTCGGCGGCATCGACTTATGCGTCACGGAGTTTGTGCGTGTGACTTCCGTGTTGCTGCCTACGCGCGCTTTCATGCGTTTGGCGCCGGAGCTGGCCAACGGCGGCAAGACCCGCGCCGGGGTGCCGGTGCGCGTGCAATTGCTGGGCTCGGACGCGGCCTGTCTGGCCGAGAATTGCGCGAAAGCCGCCAGCCTGGGCGCGCTGGGCGTGGATTTGAATTTCGGCTGTCCGGCGCCGACTGTCAATCGCCATCGCGGCGGCGCGGTGTTGCTCAATGAGCCTGAGTTGCTGCATCAAATCGTGGCGGCCGTGCGTCGCGCGGTGCAGGCGGACATTCCGGTCACCGCTAAAATGAGGCTAGGGTACGAAGACAAGAGCCGGGCGCTGGAGTGCGCGCAGGCCATTTCCAGCGCGGGCGCGGACGAATTGACGGTGCATGGCCGCACCAAGGTGGAAGGCTACAAGCCGCCGGCGCATTGGGATTGGATCTCGCGCATCCGGGAGTCGGTGTCCATCCCGGTGATCGCCAATGGCGAGGTGTGGACGCTGCAGGATTACCGGAACATCCGCCTGGAGAGCGGCTGTGAAACCGTCATGATAGGGCGAGGCCTGGTTGCGTGCCCGGATCTGGCTGCCCGCATTCAGGCGCAGGGCCCGGAGCAGCCCATGACGTGGCGCGAGATGCTGCCTTGGGTGGAAGATTTTTTCCGCCTGTGCTGGCAGAAGTCCAGTGAGAATCGTTATCCGGTGGCACGTTTGAAACAGTGGCTGGGCCTGCTCAAGCGCACTTGGCCGGAGGCCTCGTCCTTGTTTGAAGAAGTGCGGCGCGTGCAAGAGGCTGAAGAGATTGGGAATATTCTGCTGGCAAAATTGGGTAAGTAAATATACTCATTTCGCGCATGTATTTCTGTTGCTAACATCGTATGGCGTTGTGCTTTGGTATAAGCGCAACGTTGTAATTTCTGCCGGCCTGCCTGGCTGCGGAACTTACACTTCCCCGATACCTTGCACCCTCCCTTAAAACGGGAGGGATTTTTTTTGCCCGCCGCCATGAGCTATCAATTAAACAAAGCATGGCGGAAAAAAGCATGTCTTCTCTTCCCGCGGCCGACTGGCTGGAAAACGTGTCGCTGATGGCCTGGCATGGGTCGCTGACCCTGTTCGTGGCGGTGACGATGTTGTTCACTGCCTTGTTATACCTGTTGCGGCACGACAGCCGTACCCGGGCGGCGCGCACGATGGCCATCGCGTTGCTTTGCCTGTCGCTGATCAATTTCACACACATTCCAGGCTGGTTGGGACAAGCCTTGACTCAGGTCGCCATCGTGACGATGGGGCTGGCGTTGATTCGCGTCTGGGCCATGTTGCTGTTCCGCTTGCTGATCCCGGTTCTGCGTCTGCATCCTCCGCGCATTCTGGAGGACATCGTCGTCGCCGTAGGTTATTTCGGCTGGGGGTTGGTGCTGTTGCGGCTGGCCGGCGTGGACTTGAGCAATATCGTCACCACGTCGGCGGTCATTACGGCGGTCATCGCTTTTTCCATGCAAGACACCTTGGGCAATATCCTGGCCGGCCTGTCGCTGCAGTTCGACAACTCGGTCGATATCGGCGACTGGATCAAATCCGGCGATTTGGTGGGGCGAGTGGTCGAAATCAATTGGCGGGCGACGACGCTGGAAACCCGGAACTGGGAAACGGTGGTAATACCGAACAGCGTGTTGATGAAGAGTCATTTCGCCATTCTGGGCAAGCGGCATGGCCAGCCCAGGCAATGGCGGCGCTGGGTGTGGTTCAACATCAACTGGGAAACCTTGCCTACGCAGATCATAGGCGTAGTGGAGCACTCCTTGCGCGAGGCCCAACTGCCGGGCGTGGCGCCGCACCCGGAACCCAATTGCATCTTGATGGGCTTCGAGAACGGTTTCAGTCGCTACGCCGTGCGTTACTGGCTGACTGACCTGGCCGCGGATGACTACACCGATGCCGTGGTGCGCATGCATATCGACGCCGCCCTGCGCCGGCATAATCTGCGCATGGCCTCGCCGTATTACAACGTGTTGACCATCAAGGAGAACGAGAAATACATCGAAGCCAGGATGAAGCGGCATCTGGAGGAGCGGGTGCAGGCCTTGCGGCGGGTGGAGCTGCTGGCCGGTCTGAATGACGAGGAACTGATGGTGTTGGCCGACCGCTTGAAGTTCACGCCCTTTGTCACGGGCGACATCATCATGCATCAGGGCGCGGTGGCGCACTGGTTGTACATCATGCTGGCTGGCGAAGTGGAAGTGTGGGTGACGCTGCCGGACGGCCGGCGCCGAATGGTGGATGTGTTGAAGGCCGGCAGTTTTTTTGGAGAAATGGGCTTGATGACGGGGGAGTCGCGCAGCGGCACGGTCATCGCCCGCTCCAATGTGGAATGCCTGCGGCTGGACAAGGAGGCGTTTCAGGCGATACTGGTTTCGCGCAAGGAGCTGGCCGAAACCATTTCCTCCATCCTGGCGGACCGGCTGAGCGAGCGGCGCGCCAAGATGCCAGAGGATTTATGGCCCGATGTCGATGCGGCGCCGCATCGCGGAGAGCTGGTGGAGCGCATCCGCAGCTTTTTCGGACTGAACAAGCATTGACGCGGCGCTGGCCAATCGTGGCAGGCTTGCGCAGTGAGCCGCGCTGCCATGCCCATTTCGTGTGCGATGGAGGCCGCGCCTGCCTGCGGGGGCGCATCCCGTGCCATTGCGCGCTCAGACAAACTGGACTGGCACGTAAAAGTCGCGCCCGGTGCGGCTGATCAGCACCTGCGGCTGGCCTTCTATCATGGCGCGGTAGGCGCGGGGCAGGCGTTTCCAGTCGTTGAACTTCATCTTGATGCAGTCGTTGAGCATTCCCATCGCAGTCTCCTACGCGCTAGTCCACTTTGTGGATGACATTGGTCACCACGCCCCAGATATGAAACGATGCGTCTTCCGGCACGGCGATAGGCTGATAGGCCGGGTTTTCCGGCAGCAGGCGGATGCCGGCAGGGCCGCGTTCCAGCCGCTTCACCGTCAGCTCCCCATTTAGCGCCGCCACGACTACCTTGCCGTTGCGCGGCTCGCGGCCGCGCTCCACCAGCAACAGGTCGCCATCATGTATGCCGGCCCCCTGCATGGAGTCGCCCTTGACCTTGACCATGAAGGTGTCGCCGGGGCGGCTAACCAGATGGGTGTTGAGGTCGATGTCCGCTTCTTTCAAGTCATCGGCCGCCACCGGCGAGCCGGCCGGCACGCTGCCGGCGAACAGTGGCAAGGACAGCTCGCTCAGCTGCGCGCCCAGCGTGCGGAAGTCGAAAGCCTGCGCGCTGTTGGCGGTGCGCCAGCTGCGGTAGTCGTCCAGCCATTGCTGCAATATGGGCTTGAGCGGCTCCGGCACGCGCAGCGCGACGGTCTTGTCGCCGCCGAAGCCCGACTTGCGGCCCGCGCCGGAGCGTTTGCCGCCATGCTGCTTGGTTTGATCGTTATCCATGAATTGATTTTGTACAATTTCAAATGCAATGGCAAGGCCAAGATGGATTAGCCCGCGCCATGGCGCGGGAAGTCCTGTATTGGCGGGCTTTCTTGGTGTGTGCTTTTGGCGACGGACATTGCGCGGCTTGCCAATGGTTCGCGGTTTTTGTAGTATACGTTTTATATATTAAACGTTTACTGGAGGCGAGCCGTGGGCATCGTCAAGATTTCCGAGCAGATGCACGACAATCTGCGCACGGCCAGCGAGGCGCTGAGCCGGTCCATCAACTCCCAGGCCGAGCATTGGCTGCGCATAGGCATGCTGGCCGAGTTGCATCCGGACCTGCGCTACAGCGAAATCTGCCAGTTGCTGCTTCGGGCCAGCCAGGAAGGAACCGCGCTGGACTTGCAGCGCCAGGGCATGGAGGAGGCGCGATGAGCCGCGTGACGATCAAGTCTCCTGCCGAAGTGGCGAAGGCGCGCGAGGCCGGCAAGCTGGTGGCGGAATTGCTGGCCATGATAGGCGAGTATGTGAAGCCCGGCGTCAGCACCGAAGAGCTGGACGCGCGCTGTCACGAATACATCGTCAAGGTGCAGAAGGCCAAGCCGGCCAATGTGGGCTACTACGGCTATCCCAAGACTATCTGCGCCTCGGTCAATCAGGTGGTGTGCCACGGCATCCCGTCGCCCAAACACATTCTGAACGACGGCGACATCATCAATATCGACGTGGCGGTGATCAAGAATGGCTGGCATGGCGACAGCAGCCGGATGTATTTCGTCGGCGAGCCGGCGGCGGAGGCGAGGCGATTGGTGGAGACCTGCTACGACGCCACGGTCGCTGGTATCCGCGCGGTGCGGCCCGGCGCCTCGCTGGGCGATGTCGGCCACGCCATTCAAACCATTACCGAAGGCGCGGGCTTCAGCGTGGTGCGCGAGTACTGCGGCCACGGCATCGGCAAGGTCTATCACGAGGAGCCGGAGGTGCTGCATTACGGCCGTCCTGGCATAGGCATGAAGCTGAAGCCCGGCATGGTGTTCACCATCGAGCCGATGATCAACGCCGGCAAGGCCGGCACGCGCCAGCTGGGCGACGGCTGGACGGTGGTGACGCAGGACGGGTCCTGGTCGGCGCAGTGGGAGCATATGGTGGCCGTCACCGAAGAGGGCTATGAAGTGCTGACGCCTTGGCCGGACGGCCTGCATGGCTACCCGGCGATAGGCTAAGCCGTGGCGCGCTCGGAACGCCTGCTGGACCTGCTGCAACTGTTGCGCCGCTACCGCTTGCCGGTGACGGCGCAGACGCTGGCGGACGAGCTGGGCGTCAGCGTGCGCACGGTCTACCGCGACATCGCCAGCCTGCAGCTGCAGGGCGCGGACATCGCCGGCGAGCCGGGCATGGGCTATCAGTTGCGGCCCGGCTTCCTGCTGCCGCCGCTGATGTTCGCCGACGAGGAAATAGAAGCGCTGGTGTTGGGCATGCGTTGGGTGGAGAAACGCGCCGACTCCAGGCTGGCGCGCGCCGCAGGCAACGCCCTGGCCAAGGTGGCGGCGGTATTGCCGGACGATTTGCGCCGGAGGCTGGAGGACGAAACCCTGCTGGTGGGACCGGCGGATGGGCCCGGCATCGCGGTGGACATGGCCGCGCTGCGCGACGCCATTCGTTTGCAACGCAAGCTGGTTTTGTCGTATCGGGACGTCAATGGCGGAGACAGCCAGCGAGTGGTCTGGCCTTTCGCGCTGGGTTTTTTCGAGAAGGTGCAGGTGCTGGCCGCCTGGTGCGAACTGCGGCAGGATTTCCGCCACTTCCGTTGCGACCGAATACTGAGCTGCGAAAGCGCGGATGAGCGCTACCCGCGCCGCCGCCAGGTTTTGCTGAAGGAATGGCGACAGCGACTGGGCATCGCCGGTCCGGCTTAGCCCTTCCCGCCGTGCTCGGCGGCGTGCTGCGCCAGATAGGCGTCGAGATCCGCGCCGCCCAGGCCAAGCGCCGCGAGTATCCGTGCCATGAAGCTGACTGGGGCGGTGCCGGGCGCTGTGATCACGCCGCCATCGCTGATCGCCCAGGGCGTATCCTGATAGCGGGCGGTGCCCGCGTAGCCTGGCAGGTCCAGGCTGTCCGCTGAATTGGACGTGTGGCGAACCTCATTCAACACGCCGGCTTGCGCAAGCGCCCGTGTGCCGTCGCAGATGCCGGCCACCACCGCGCCATGCGCACGCGCGGCGGCGACAATGGGCGCGACGTTTGGCGCTTGCTCGGTTCGCCATATGGTTCCGCCGCAAACTATCAGCGCATCCAGCCCATTCAGTTCAATATCTTCCAAAGCCAGGTGCGGCGTCACCATCAGCCCGCTTGAGGACGTGACCGGTTGGCCGCCGGGCGTGGCGAAGCGCACGTCGCAGCCGTAGTAGACGCGGAGCGAAGAGTTGACCAGGGCGGTTTCCCAGTCGGAAAAATTCTCGGTGAGGAGGGTGACGGCGCGCTTCATGGGATTTCCTTGCATGCGATGGATTGAACGCCCGGATCTGGTTCCGGGTCATGCAAGGTAAGCCCCCGCGCTGTCAGTTTCTGTCAGTAGTCCTTCCGGCGCTTGGATGCCCCGAACAGGTGGCTGCGCCGACATATTCAAACGGCGCGCGGTTGCCAGCTGGTCAGTTCCGCCCATTGCTCGGCCGCGAGATAGATCAGGTCCACCGCGGGGGCCTTCACGTCCGGGTAGCAGTCCGGATCGGCCAGGCCTGCCGCCAAGCGCCGTTTCAGCTCGCCGTAAGCCGCAGCGCTTGCCGGATGGGCGCGCAGATAGTCGCGGAACAGCAGGGCGTAGCGCTGATTGGCCGCGCCCACCCGCCGCACATGGATGTGGACGCGGCGTTCGCCCTCCTGTTCGCGGAAGAAGAACTTGCGCCATGGCTAGCCGACATCGTCGAATCCGGGCGGCAAGTGGTCGCGGTTGAATGGCTTAAGGGCGAAACCAGCATCGCTCAGGCTTTGGGACACGCTCTCGTCCAGTTCCGCCGCCGTGATCTGAACGTCGATCACATCCTTTGCCGCCAAACCGGGCACCGAGGTCGAGCCGATGTGATCGATGCGCAGGGCCAGGCTTCCCAGCGCGGCGTCCAGCCGCGCAGCGACGGCTTCGAACTCGTCCGCCCAACGGGCTTGATGCGCGATGATGGTCACCGTTTCAGTTATGCTTGAGCACTTCAGAGAAGTGATGGGCGACGATGTCCATATTCCGGTTCAGGTAGAAGCGATGGGCGCGGTGGCGCTGCACGCCGGAGTCCAGGTGGATTTCACCGCAGCCTTCGGCCACGGCTAGCTGGCGCAGCCAAGCCATCATCGCCGCGCCGTGACCATGGGAGCGCGCGCTGTCGTCGGTGGCCAGGTCGTCAACGTACAGGCTTTTGCCGGCCACCAGCGTACGCTGGATGCGGAAGCCCGCCACGCAGACTATGGCATCGCCATTCAACAGATAAGCCAGCTGGTAGCCCTCCGCCATCTGCGCGCGCACGATAGCGACGAAGTCTTCCGCCTGCAGATGCGGCCGCAGCTGGCGCATCACGGCGAAGCAGCGTTCAATTTCCTGGTCTTTTGCGGCCAGTTGGATCATCTATTTCTCCTCTATATGGCTGTACATCCAGAAGTCCCGCGAAGGTCCGCGCACCTTGCGATAGCTGCGCAGCAGCCCCTCGCGCTCGAAGCCGTTGCGTTCCAGCACGCGGATGGAGCGCTGGTTGGCCGGCAGCACCGTGGCTTGGATGCGGGTAAGCCCGATGTGGCCATGCCCCCATGCCAGCAGGCTGGCGCAGGCGGCCATGGCAATGCCTTGGCCCCAGGCGGCGGGGGACAGGTCATACGCCAACTCCGCGCTGGCGTTAACCGGCGCGACGGTGTGAAAGCCGGCGGTGCCGAGCAGGCGGTCGCTGTGCTTGTCGGCGATGGCGAAGCGCAGCGCGCTGCTATCGGTGAACTGCTCCATTTGCCAGGCGTAGTGCTCCAGCTCGGCAGGGGACTGCACATTCCAGCTGGTGTGGCGATAGACCGGCTCCTGCGTCAGGTAGTCGTGCCAGTCGTGGAGGTCACCCGGATAGAGCGGGCGCAGGAGGGCTTGCGGGTGGTCGAGGATGGGCATGTCGGTGAACAGCATGGTGTTTGCCTTTGAAAAGTCTTGCTGTGGCGGGGGTTAGGTCTGTCGGCGTTTCCAGTCATCGGTCAGCTGGCCGGCGTAGCCCCAGTCCTCTTCGCGGATTTCCTGAATCACGACATGGGTGCGCTCGGGCTTCTTGCCCAGGCGGCTGACCCGCGAGTCGTTGATGCCCTTCACCGGCGCGGCTTTTTGTTCGCGCGTGGCGCCAGCGGAGATTTGCGCGTTGACGTAGGGCATGGTTCAGTCCTTGTGGTGTAGGTCTACGGCGTAGAAATATTCGGTGGAGCCATCCTTGTTGACGCTGGCCGGTTCGCCGATTTTGCGCCAGCCTAAGCCCGTGAAGATTTTTTGGCTGGCGACGCACCAGTCCTCGGTAGAGGAAAGCAGCATGCGGCCGCGCGCGGTCTGTTGAATCGCTGCAATCAATTTTTTGCCTAGACCTTGCCGGCGCGCGGTGGGGGCGACGCAGAGATACGTCAGCAGCGGCTGGCCCAGCAGGCCGACGGGCTGAAAACTGGCGTAGGCGACGGCCTGGCCCTTGCGCTCCGCCACCATGCAGCAAGCGGCGGCAATTTCCTGTTGTCGGCAGCCTCCCATTTCATCGAAGCGCGCGATCGACGCAAGATCATTGTCATTGGCGATACGGATTTTGGCGGTTTGGCCGCAATCAGGCATTGGTATTGAAAAGAGAGCAGGGGGAGCCAAGCGGGTTTCCTCTTATCTTCAAAGAGCGGAGATCGTTGTTGGGCTGTTAGGATAGCCACTCCTCCCAACTTGGCTCGCGGCCTGGCCAGGCGATGGAAAGCCAAGGCCAATCCCGGACCAGCCCGCCTTGCAATGCCGCCAGCGTTTGCTCTTCGCGTAGCGGTTGGTCGCATACGGTTAACCATAAAAAGGCTTGCGCCTGAAAATACCGCCTGCGCCAGTCGTGTTCCAACCGTGATTTGATGGGCTTGATATACAGGCAGCCCAGATAGCTCCGTTTGTCTAGCGAGAGCAGGCTGTAGGCGAAAGCCGCGCCTTGCTCGAACTCATTGAAATGGCGCTGCAGATCGGCCAGGTTCTCGTCAAAACCGATGTCGGCAGGCGGCCAGTGATTGTCCGGGCCGAATACATGGCGGATGGCGTCGGCGCTGGCTAGCACGGCCTGGTCAGTTTGTGGAGAGAGATTTGCCATGAGCATATTGTCATATTTATGGCGAGCAGACTACTGACAAAAATTGACAGCGTGGCGGCGTAGCATGACTGCATGCCGAGACGAACTCGGCGCTCAACCAAGGAGAGTAGTCATGCAATACCCTGATTTGGTGATTCTGTACGTGGACCAGCCTTCCCGCAGCGCGGATTTCTACGCCCGATTATTCGACTTGCAGCCTCTGGAGCTGTCTCCCACCTTTGCCATGCTGAAATTCGGGTCTGGCATGCGGCTGGGGCTGTGGTCGCGCCATACGGCGGAGCCCGCCGTCGAAATGACAGGCGGCGGCGGGGAGCTGGCGGTGCTGCTTGAGAATTTCGACGCGCTGGATGCGTGCTACGCCAGGTGGCAGGCCTTGGGGCTGCCCATTCTGCAGGCCATGACCGATATGGACTTCGGTCGCACTTTTGTAGCGCTGGACCCGGATGGCCACAGGCTGCGCGCTTACGTCGTGACGGAGTAAGGCCGGGCCGCGGCGCGGACCCGGACCGGTGGATAGGCTCAGTCTTGGTGGAAACAGCGGCCGCATACGGCGCGGTAACGCGCCTCGCCGCCTATTTCCACTTGAGGGCCTTCCTTGACGCGCCGGCCCGCGCCGTCGATCCGGATATGCATGGTCGCTTTGCGGCCGCATTGGCAGATGGTCTTGATCTCTTCCACGTCCTCGGCCAGCGACAACAGCCAGGCGGAGCCGGGGAAGGGGTGGCCGCGGAAATCCGTGCGCAGGCCGAAACAGATCACCGGGATATTGCGGGTGTGGGCCAAACGGTGCAGTTGCTGCGCCTGTTCTGGGGTCATGAATTGCGCCTCGTCCACCAGAATGCAGGCGGTGTCGCCGTAGTCCTGCGCCAGGAAGTCGAAGCCGGCGTCGAAGGTATTGGACTCGCGCTGGATGTTCAGCCGCGAAGTGATCATGCCTACGCCGTAGCGATCGTCGATGGCGCTGGTGTACAGCGCCACCGTTTTGCCCATGGATTCGTAGTTGTTGGCGATCTGCAGCAGCTGGGTGCTCTTGCCGCTGTTCATCGCGGCGAATCGGAAAAACAATTTGGCCATGCTGATTGTGGGGGATGCGGGTGCCGGGGCGCGCAGGATACCACGGCGCGCCCGCTTTGTGAGGCCTCAGATGAAGCTGGCGATTTCGTCCAGCGTCTTCTTCCCGATATTGGGCACCATGCAATGTTCAGCTGGATAGCCGACCACCAGCAGGATGTAGGGCTTCTCGTGCTGGGGGCGGCCCAGCAGCTGGTTGAGGAAGTTCATCGGGCTGGGGGTATGGGTCAGCGTGGCGAGGCCGGCGTGATGCAGCGCGGCGATCAAAAAACCGGTGGCGATGGAGACGGATTCCGGCACGTAGTAATTTTTCAGCTCATTGCCGTCGTCCAGCACGGTTTTTTTCTGGCCGAAGATGGCGATCAGGCAGGGCGCGGTTTCCAGAAAGGGCTTGTCGGCGTCGGTGCCCAGCGGCGCCAGCGCGTCCTTCCATTCCTGCGGCGCGCGATGCGCGTAGAATTCGCGCTCTTCGGCCTCCGCTCCTTCGCGTATTTGCCTTTTCAGCCCCGCGTCGCGCACGACGACGAAGTGCCAGGGTTGGTGATTAGCGCCGGAAGGCGCGGTGCCGGCCGCGCGCAGACAGTTTTCTATCACTTCGGCCGGGATGGCTTCGTCGGAGAAGTCGCGTATGGTGCGCCGCCGGCGCAGCTCTGCCAGAAAATCGCGCGAGCGCTGGATCATCTCGTCTTCCGGACGACGGATGAAGGTGGATAGCGGGAGGAAGGGCGGCTCAATGTTCATGCTGACGGTCCTTGCGAGGAGGTAGCGGCAAAAAATGGCGCGATTCGCGGGATGGAGAGGGGCGGGCCGATTCTGCTATTTAATAAGCATGAATCCGGCGCTTTTCTCCCCCATGGATGGTGCAGGATGACATTGCCGCCGCGCACATGCAATAAGCATTATGCAATTGCCAATGCGCTTGTCCTGTAGTTTTGTTTCAAGTAAAGAAATTTGATATAAAACAATAGCAGAAATAAAAAGCGCGCCTGAGCGCGCTTTTTTGCTGCCCGCAGCGTCAACCGCTCCTAGAGGTCGCCGCCGGTTTCCAGAATGAACTTGGCTTTGGCGTCCAGGCCCAGATGCTCGGCCAGATAGGGCAGGGCCTCTTGCAGCGTCTTGGGCAGGGTCCACGGCGCATTGAGGATGAACATGCCGCTGCCGTGCATGCCAAAGCCATCGGCCGACGGGCCTTGCACATGCAGCTCCGCGCGCAGCCAGCTCTTGGCTGGCAGCTTCTTCAGCTCCGGGATCATTTCCTTCATTTCCGCGCGCTGCAAACAGGGGTACCACACGGCGTACACGCCGGTGGCGAAGCGCTTCAGGCCTTCTTTCAATGCGCTGACTACGTTTTGGTAGTCGCGCTTGTCTTCATACGGCGGATCGATCAGCACCAGCGCGCGGCGCGGCGGCGGGGGCAGGACGGCCTTGATGCCGTCGAAGCCGTTGGCCTGCTGGATTTGCACGCGGCGGCCGGTGCCGGAGAAGTTTTCCTGCAGGATTTTCGCGTCGCTGGGATGCAGCTCGAACAGCCGCAGCTTGTCGCTCTCCGGCATTACGTCCGCCGCGCACCACGGCGAGCCTGGGTAGAACTTCAGCTCGCCGTCCGGGTTCATCCGCCTCACCACGTCGACGTAGTTGCGCACGCTTTCAGGCAGATCGTCGCGCCGCCATAGTTTGGCGACGCCGCTTTCGTATTCGGCATTCTGGGTGGCGTAGCCCTCGGTCAACGAGTAGGCGCCGGCGCCGGCGTGGGTGTCGATATACCAGTAGGGCTTGTCCTTCTGGCCCAGGTAATTCAGCAGCTCGATCTCGATCAGGTGCTTGAGCACGTCGGCGTGGTTGCCGGCGTGGAAGGCGTGGCGGTAGCTGAGCATTTTTTCTTTGTCTTTCAAATGGTTAATTCTATTCCGGCAGCGCGCGCGGCTTCCGTCCAGCCCAGCCGCGCGATCAACGCGGAGAAGCCGGCTTCCAGCGGGCAGGCGATGCGCAGCGGCGCGCCGTTGGCCGGGTGTGCCAGCGTCATCTCCAGGCAGGCCAGCAGCATGCGGTGGCTGGCGAGTTCCTGCGCGAACATGCGGTTGTGGCGGCCCTTGCCGTAAGTCGAATCGCCTATGATGGGGTGGGCGATGTGCTTCAGATGGCGGCGCAGCTGATGGCGGCGGCCGGTCAGCGGCGCCAGTTCCAGCAGGGCGTAGCGGCTGGTCGGATAGCGTTCCACCATGATGGGCAGCTCGATGGCCGCCAGCGTGCGGTAACGTGTCTGCGCGGCTTGCGGCGCGGTTTCCACTTTTTCGCCTATCCATTCCAGATCGTCCGGCCGGCGCGTCAGCGGGTGGTCTATCAGGCCTTCGGCCGCGGGATGGCCGCGCACCACGGCCAGGTAGCGCTTGGCCACCTGCTGGCGCTCGAACTGCCAGGACAGTTCGCGCGCGGCGTCCTTGTCCAGCGCGAACAGCAGCGCGCCCGAGGTGCCTTTGTCCAGCCGGTGCGCGGGGTAGACGCGCTGGCCTATCTGGTCGCGCAGCATTTGCACGGCGAAGCGGGTTTCGTGGCGGTCCAGCTCGGTGCGGTGCACCAGCAGATTGGCGGGCTTGTGGATGGCGATCAGTAGATCGTCGCGATACAGTATGGGCAGCATGAGTGTGGCGCTTGGGTTCAGGCGGGGATTTTAGGACGTGCACGCTGCTTTGGATATAGCAGAATTGCTTTGTGTTAAATCAATTTGAACATGAAAAGTCAATATCGGCTTGCATGTCTGCGGCATGAGGCCAGGCGTGGCGGGGTTTGCGCCGAATGTAGATTCTTTACTTGAAGAAATGTTTGCAACACGGTATTTCAAAGTCGAGAGGAAAATGTTTACAGCCCGGTTAACGGTCATTACAATTCGCCGCGCTCAGAAGAACGACAAAGTGGTGTCTGTAGCCGGTTTTTGCTTTGCGCAGGAGGCGGTTCAGGCCGCTTAGGCACAGCTGAGGTTGTAGTTGGCAGGTTACATGCCGTCTGCAATTTCAGCCGTCACCATTCAAGTCCAGTCACTGTTGCACTCGCCGCGCTTGCATGGGGCCAAGCGCGTTGACCAACTCAAGCCAAGAGTTATAGAGATGACTATCCAATTGAAACGAATCAGCTTCGCAGTGGCCGCCGCGGTTCTGTCCGCCTCCGCCTGCGCCAAGGAATTCACGCCTGCTGTGATCTACGATCAGGCCGGCAAGTTTGACAAGAGCTTCAGCGAAGCCGCCTACAACGGCGCGGAGCGTTTCAAGAAGGACTTCAAGGTCAGCTACCGTGAAGGCCAGATCTCGTCCGACGCGCAGAAGGAACAGCTGCTGCGCAAGATGGCCGGCCGCGACACCGACGTGGTCGTCGCCGTGGGCTTCAACTTCGCCCAGGCCGTGGAAACCGTGTCCAAGGAATTCCCCAAGGTCAAGTTCACCCTGATCGACGCCGTGGCCAAGGGCCCGAACGTGCAGAGCATCGTGTTCAAAGAACAGGAAGGCTCCTTCCTGGTGGGCATGGCCGCCGCGCTGAAATCCAAGACCGGCAAGGTCGGCTACATCGGCGGCATGGACATCCCGATGATCCGCGCCTTCGGTTGCGGCTACGCCCAGGGCGCCAAGTACGCCAACAAGAACGTTACTGTGCTGCAGAACATGACCGGCACCACCCCGCAAGCCTTCAACGACCCGGCTCGCGGCACCGAGCTGGCCAAGAGCCAGTTTGACCGCGGCGCGGACGTGATCTTCGTCGCCGCCGGCGGCACCGGCATGGGCGTGCTGCAGGCGGCCAAGGCCGCAGGCAAGTACTCCATCGGCGTGGACAGCAACCAGAACTACCTGTACCCGGGCTCGGTGCTGACTTCCATGGTGAAAAAAGTGGACGTAGCCGTCTACAACACCTTCAAGGACGCCAAGGAAGGTTCCTGGAAGCCGGGCGTGAAAGTGCTGGGCCTGAAGGAGCAGGGCGTGGATTGGGCGCTGGACAAGAACAACCGCCCGCTGATCACTCCGGACATGGAGAAGAAGATCGGCGAGGCCAAGGCTGAAATCATCAGCGGCAAGATCAAGGTCGTGGATTACCGCGCCAACAACAGCTGCCCGGTGCAATAAGCCGGCGGCTTTACTCCCCGACCGGTCGGGGGCGCAGCCGCGGTGACGAGTTCATCGCGGCTGTTTGCTGTTGAAGCCGGCGCTGGGGACAAACGAAGATCGGGAACAGACAAAGCATGACCGAGTTTGCCATTGAGCTGACAGGCATCAACAAGAGCTTCGGCGCCGTGCAGGCCAACCGCGATGTGACCATGAGCGTGCCCAAGGGCAGCATTCACGGCATCATCGGCGAAAACGGCGCCGGCAAGTCCACCTTGATGAGCATCCTGTACGGCTACTATCAAGCCGACAGCGGGTCCATCCGCGTGAGCGGCAAGGATGTGCGCATCCGCAACAGCCAGGAAGCGATCCGCCTGGGGATAGGCATGGTGCATCAGCACTTCATGCTGGTGGATACCTTTACCGTGCTGGAAAACATCGTTTTGGGCGCCGAGGGCGGCCGGCTGCTGAAGGGCGGCATGGACGAGGCCCGCAAGCACCTGAAAGAACTGAATCAAAACTATTCGCTGGAAGTGGATCCGGACGCGCTGGTTGGGGAACTGGGCGTGGGTCTGCAGCAGCGGGTGGAAATCCTGAAGGCGCTGTATCGCGGCGCCGACGTGCTGATCCTGGACGAGCCGACCGCGGTGCTGACGCCGCAGGAAGCCGACCACCTGTTCCACATCCTGCGTTCCTTGAAGGCGCAGGGCAAGACCGTGATCCTGATCACCCACAAGCTGCGCGAAGTGATGGACATCACCGACAATGTCAGCGTGATGCGCGCCGGCACCGTGGTGGACAATGTGCGCACCGCCGACGTGGACAAGGAAAAGCTGGCCGACCTGATGGTGGGCCGCAAGGTGTCGCTGAAGGTAGACAAGGCCGAGTGCCAGCCCGGCGCCGTGGTGCTGGATGTCAAGGGCCTGTGCCTGACCGACGAGCGCCAGGTCAAACTGCTGGATAATCTGAACTTCCAGGTCAAGGCCGGCGAGATCGTCGGCATCGCCGGCGTGTCCGGCAACGGCCAGTCCGAGCTGCTGGAAGTGTTGGCCGGCATGCAGACGCCGACGGCCGGCAGCATCGCCTACAAGGGCGAGGATCTGCTGAAGAAGCCGTGCAAGCACAAGCCGCGGGCTGCGGTTTATCGTGAAATCGGCATCGGCCACATCCCGGAAGACCGCTCGCGCGAGGGCCTGGTCAAGGCGTTCTCCTCCTATGAAAACGCCATTCTGGGCTATCAGAATGACAAGTCGCTGCGCAGCGGCTTCCTGTATTCGCGCAAGAAGCTGGTGGCGCGCACCCAGGCATTCATCGAGCAGTTCGACATCCGTCCGGGCAATCCGCTGCTGCGCGTGGGCCTGCTGTCGGGCGGCAATCAGCAGAAAGTGGTGCTGGCGCGGGAAATCCACGCCAACCCGGATCTGCTGTTGATTGGCCAGCCGACGCGCGGCGTCGATATCGGCGCGATCGAGTTCATCCACAAGCGGCTGATCGAGCTGCGCGACGCCGGCAAGGCCATCTTGCTGGTTTCGGTGGAACTGGAAGAAATCCTGGCCCTGGCGGACCGCATCCTGGTGATGGCCGGCGGCCAGATCACCGGCGAAGTGGCGGCCAAGGAAGCCGATACCATTTCCCTCGGCCTGATGATGGGGGGGCACAAGCATTGAAATTCGGACAACCTTCCACCCTGCCGCGCTGGGCGCAGCTGACGGTATTGCCGGCGCTGAACCTGCTGGCAGCCCTGCTGGTGACGGGCTTCGTCACCTGGATGATCGGGGAAAATCCCTGGGAATGCCTGAAGCTGCTGATTAACGGCGCCTTCGGCTACGGCGAGGGCATAGGCTACACGCTGTTCTACACCACCAGCTTCATTTTTGCCGGTCTGGCGGTGGCCACGGCCTTTCACGCCGGCCTGTTCAATATCGGCGGCGAAGGCCAGGCCTATCTGGCCGGCCTGGGCGTCACCCTGGTGATGCTGGGCTTCGACAACACCTTGCCGCCCTATGTGCTGATTCCGCTGGCGGTATTGGCGGCGATGGGCTTCGGCGCGGCCTGGGCCTATATCCCGGCCTACCTGCAGGCCAAGCGCGGCAGCCACATCGTGGTGACCACGATCATGTTCAACTTCATCGCGTACTCGTTGATGTTGTACCTGATCAGCCACCAGTTGATCGAAACCGGCTCGCAAAACCCGGCTACGCGCGAGTTCGGCCAGGCGGGCTGGATTCCGCAGATGCATGAGCTGATCCCCGGCATGCCCAGCTCGCCGCTGAATCTGTGCTTCGTGTTCGCCCTGCTGGCCAGCGTGCTGTTCTATCTGATCGTGTGGCACAGCCGCTGGGGCTTCACCCTGCGCACGGTGGGCACCAACGACAATGCCGCGCGCTACGCCGGCATCAGCGTCAGCGCCGTCATCATCGTCGCCATGTGCGTGTCCGGTGCGCTGTCCGGCCTGTCCTCGGTCAATGACCTGCTGGGCTCCTCGCACCGCATGAACGTGCTGTTCACCAACGGCGTGGGCTTCGTCGGCATCGCCGTGGCGCTGATGGGCCGCAACCATCCGGTGGGCATCGTGCTGTCGGCGCTGCTGTTCGGCGCGCTGACCCAGGGCGGCTCGGATCTGTCGTTTGAAAAGCCGTTGATCACGCATGAGATGATCCTGTTCATCCAGGGCCTGATCATTCTGTTCTGCGGCGCGCTGGAAAACCTGTTCGAGCCGTTCATCGCCGGCCTGTTCAAGCGCAAGGACAAGTAATATGGATATGTTCTTCAGTCTCCTCGACTCCACCCTGCGCGTGGCCACGCCGCTGGTGCTGGCCGCGCTGGCCGGCATGTTCTCCGAGCGCTCCGGCGTGGTGGACATCAGCCTGGAAGGCAAGATGCTGGTGGCGGCCTTCGCCTCCGCCGCGGCGGCCTACGTCACGCACAATCCCTGGCTGGGCCTGCTGGCCGGCATCATGTCTGCCGTGTCCTTCGCCATGGTGCACGCCTTCGTGTCCGTCACTTATAACGGCAACCAGCTGATCTCCGGCATGGCGATCAATACCGTGGCCTCCGGCATCACGCCGGTGCTGGCGCTGGCCTGGTTTCAGCAGGGCGGCAATACGCCGCAGCTGCCGGACGACGGCCGCTTCCATGAGATCAAGCTGCCGTTCGCCGACGCCTTGCGCGACATTCCGTTGATCGGCCATGTCTATAGCAAGGTGATTTCCGGCCACTGCATCCTGGTGTACATCACCGTGTTCGTGGTGATTCCGCTGGTGGCTTGGGTGCTGTACAAGACGCGCTTTGGCCTGCGCCTGCGCGCGGTGGGCGAAAACCCGCACGCGGCCGATACCGCCGGCATCTCGGTGGCGCGCGTGCGCTACCTGGCGCTGATGTGCAATGGCGTGTTGTGCGGCATGGCCGGCACCTATCTGTCCGTGTACCAGACCGGCAGCTTCATCAAGGAAATGACGGCGGGCAAGGGCTTCTTGGCGCTGGCCGCGCTGATCTTCGGCAAGTGGCGTCCGGTGCCGGCGGTGCTGGGCTGCCTGCTGTTCGCCTTCGCCGATGCGATCCAGATCCGTCTGGAAGGCGTGGCGTTGCCGGTGGTGGGCCAGATTCCGTCGCAGGCCATCTCGGTGATCCCGTATGTGCTGACCGTACTGCTGTTGGCCGGTTTCGTGGGACGTGCCGTGGCGCCCAAGGCCATCGGCGTGCCCTTCGTCAAGTCGCGCTGATCCCAATCCGTTTGGAAAGCCAAGCCCGCCGGCGCCAGCCCGCGGGCTTTTTGCATGGCGGCGCGTGCTATGATGCCGGTTGCGAACGGCGGGGCGGGGCCTGCCGTCGGATAGAACAGGAATCGCCATGCTGAGTTACCAAGAGGCGTGGACCTGGCTGCTGGAGCGCGCCAGGCCCTTGAACACCCAACAGAATGTATCGCTGAGCCAAGCCTGCGGCCGGGTGTTGGCGCAGCCGGTGAGAGCCGGCATGGACGTGCCGCCGCACGACAACAGCGCGATGGACGGCTACGCGGTGCGTTGCGCGGAAGCGCAGGGCGCGTTGCCGGTGTCGCAGCGCGTGCCGGCGGGCAGCGCGCCGCTGGCGCTGCAGCCGGGCACCGTCGCGCGCATTTTCACCGGCGCGCCGATTCCGTCGGGCGCCGACGCCGTCATCATGCAGGAGCAGGCCGAGACGGCCGAGGACGGCCTGGTTCGTTTCAGCGCCGCGCCGCAGCCTGGGCAGAATATCCGCCGCCGCGGCGAGGACATCGCCAGCGGGCAGGTCATTCTGGAGGCGGGCAAGACGCTGACGCCGGCCGACCTGGGTCTGGCGGCGTCCATCGGCCTGGCCAGCCTGCCAGTGCTGCCGCAGTTGCGCGTGGCGGTGTTCTTCACCGGCGACGAGCTGGTGGAGCCGGGGCAACCCCTGGGTGAGGGGCAAATCTACAATTCCAACCGTTATTGGCTGGTGCCGGCGCTGCATAAGCTCGGCTGCGAGGTGATAGACCTGGGCCATGTCGGCGATGCGTTGGAGCCGACGCGGCAATTGCTGCGCGACGCGGCGGCGGTGGCCGACGTCATCGTCACCTGCGGCGGCGTGTCGGTGGGCGAGGAGGATCACGTCAAGGCGGCGGTGGAGGCCGAGGGCGAGCTGACCTTGTGGAAGGTGGCGATCAAGCCCGGCAAGCCGCTGGCTTACGGCAAAATCGCCGATGCCGACTTCATCGGCCTGCCCGGCAATCCGGTGTCCGGCTATGTCACGCTGCAGACCCTGGTCAAGCCCTTCCTGCAGAAGCGCATGGGCCTGGACGCACCGTCGCCGCAGGCGCAGCGGCTGCCGGCAGCCTTCTCCTGGAGCAAGCCGGATGGCAAACGCAGCGAGTTTCTGCGCGTGCGCAAGGTGGCGGGCCAGTTGCAGCTGTATCCGCAGCAGGGCTCCGGGGTATTGATGTCCTGCGCCTGGGCGGACGGACTGGTTTGGCTGCAGCCCGGCCAGCAGGTCAAGCCGGGTGATGAACTGGCCTATCTGGAACTGACGTGACGAGCGTTCGTTTCGTCAAAGAGGATGGCCAGTTGCTGCAAGCCTGCGAAGCGTCGCCGGGCGACAACCTGTTGGATGTGGCCCGCCTGGCCGACGTGCCTTTGCACTGGCGTTGCGGCCAGGGCACCTGCGGCACTTGCAAGGTGCGTGTGGCCGGCATGGCCATGCCGCAGCGTCCTGGCCGCAAGGAGCGCAATGTGCTGCTGCGCGCGGGCGCGATAGACGAGGCGCAGGCCGCGAGCGACGAGTGGCACGAGGCCGCGCCGTGGCGGCTGGCCTGCCATCTGCTGGTGGAGGAAGGGCGGAGCTGGACGGTGTCCTGCCCGGACTATTGAGGCGATGGGCGGAAGCCCGACTATGCCGGGCGTTCCGCCGCGGGGGCTTTCGAGAGGTGGGGCGGAACGCCCCCTTGGGGCTTCCGCCCTACGGTCAGCCTTGCTCGCCTTCGCAGGCGATTTCTTCGATCTCGTCGCGTTCCAGCCAGTGGCGCAGCAGGGTCAGGCCCACCGCCAGCAGCGTGGGGCCGATGAACAGGCCGATCACGCCCCAGGCGATCAGGCCTCCGATCACGCCCAGGAAGATCACCGACAGCGGCATTTGCGCGCCCTGGCTGATCAGCAGCGGCTTCAACACATTGTCTATGGTGTTGATCAGCAGAAAGCCCCACACCGTCAGGAAGATGGCCAGGCCGGTATGGCCGCTGTAAAACACCCAAGCAGCGGCCGGCAGCCAGACGATCAGGGTGGGCAGCTGCGCCACCGCGATCACGAAGCATAAAAAGCCCAGCACCAAGGAACCGGGCACGCCGGCGATCAAAAGTCCGATCACGCACAGCACGGTCTGCGCCAGCGCCGTGCCCACCACGCCGGTGGTGACGCTGCGTATGGTGCGGGCGATCACTTCCGGCAGGTCGCCGGCGGTTTCTCCGCCCAGCTTCAGCACGATGCGCTCCACCAGCTCCCACAACTTGTCGCCGTTGATCAGCAAGAGGCCGGCCACCACGATGGCCAGCACGATTTCCAGCAGGCTCAGGCCCAGATTGGCGCCGCCGGACAGCAGAAACAGCACCACTTTTTGCACGGCTGGCCGAATTTTGTCGAAAAAGCCAGGCAGGTCGGCCTGCGTGCTCAGCCACAGGCCGCGCAGGCTTTCGCCCGCCACCGGGAGGCTGGTGAGCCAGGCGGGCGGGTCGGGCAGGCGGAAGTTGCTGAGGTCGTGCGTCAGGTTGGCCAGGTGGGGCAGCGTGTCGGCCAGGGTCAGCGCCATCAGGCCGATGGGGATGGCCAGCGCGGCCGACAGGCCGATGACGATCAGCAGCGCCGCCAGCTTATGCCGTCCGCGCAGGCGGATCTTGAGCCGGCTGTACAGCGGCCAGGCGGAGATGGCGATGATGGCGGCCCAGGTCAAGGCGCCGAGAAACGGTTGCAGAATTTTGATGCAGGCCAGCACCAGCATGGCCAGGATGGCAACCTGGAAGATGTTGAGAATGCTGAGGCTGGATCGGCCGGAAATGGGCAGCATGATGGTGTCCGCGAGTGGAAACTGGGCAGGCCGGCGTCATGCCGGCCTGAAACGTGCGCTAGTGTGCCACTTGCCCCAGCTGGCTGGCAAACGCCGCCGCGGGCGTATAGCCGACGATGCGTTGCGCCTCCTTGCCGTCCGCGCCGAACAGGATGATGCCGGGCGGGCCGAACAGGCCGAAGCGCTTCAGCAGCGTCTGATGCGCGGCGCTATTGGCGGTGACATCGGCCCGCAACAGGGTGAATTGCCCCATCTTGGCGGCGACCTCGGCTTGCGGAAAGACCTCGGCCTCCATTTCCTTGCAGGCGATGCACCAGTCGGCATAGAAGTCCAGCAGCAAAGGCTTGCCTGATGCCTTGGCCTCGGCCAGTTTGGCGTCCAGCTCGTTGATGGAATCCACCGGCTGGAAGGAGGGCTGCGCCGCGCCGGCCGCGCCGCTGGCGGCGATCAGCTTCAGCGGGTAGCGCGGATTGTCGGCGCCGGACAGCAGGCCCACCAATTGCGCTCCGCCCAGCAGAAACAGCAGCAGTCCCAGCGCCTTGCCCAGGCGCGCGCTGGCCTTGGAGCCCGCAGCCAGGCTGTCGAAGGCGCCCAGGAAGACGGCGGAGCCGATCAGCAGCGCGGCCCACAGCAACATCACCAGCGCGGCGGGCAGGAAGGGCGTCGCCATCCAGATGGCCAGGCCCAGCATGAGCACGCCGAAGCCGGACTTGACGACCTTCATCCAGTTGCCGGCGCGCGGCAACACATGGCCGCCGAAGGTGCCGATGGCGATCAGCGGCAGGCCCAGGCCCAGGGCCATGGCGTACAGCGCCGCGCCGCCCAGGACGGCGTCTCCGGTGCTGCCGATATAGCCCAGCGCCAGCGCCAGCGGCGGCGCCACGCAGGGGCCGACGATCAAGGCGGACAGCGCGCCCATCAGGAAGACGGTGACGGCCTTGCCTCCGGACAGCTTGTTGGAGGTTTCGGCCAGCCGGGACTGCAGCGCGCTGGGCAATTGGATGGTGAACAGGTCGAACATGGACAGCGCGAACACCACCATCATCGCGCTGGCGGTGAGCACTACCGCCGGCTGCTGCAGCCAGACGGTCAGCAGCGAGCCGGTGAGGCCGGCCACCACGCCTACGGCGGTGTAGGTCAGCGCCAAGCCTTGCACATACAGCAGGGACAGCAGGAATCCGCGGCCGCGGGTGAGGGTTGCGCCCTGGCCGGCAATCAGCGATGAAACGATGGGCAGCAGCGGGTACATGCAGGCGGTGAACGCCATGCCCAAGCCCGCCAGCAAGAAAGTGCCCAGTGTGGTCAGCCAACCCTTGGCCGCCAACTCGCTGTTACCGGCCGGCGATTTTCCCGACGTATCGGCGCCTCCCAGCCATGCATCCGCTTTGCCGCCGGCCTGGCCGCTGACGGCGCCGACTTTCAGCTTGTGGGTATAGGGCGGATAGCAGACTCCGGCCTCGGCGCAGCCTTGCACGCGCACATTGAGCTGGAAGTCAGTCGGCGCGGCGGCGGCCAGCGGGATGACGATGCGCTGCTTGCCGTGGTAGATGAATTGCTTGCCGAAGTAGGGATCGTCCTTTTCCTGCGCTTGCGGCAGCGCGGGCTTGCCGGTCAGGTCCGCCGGCGTGGTGCTGATGGCGATGCGGTCGCGGTACAGGTAGTAGCCGGGCGCCACATCCAGCGTCAGTTGCAGCTGATCGCCGCTGCGGCTGACCTCGGCGGCGAAGGCCTTCTCGGGCGGAAGCAGGTCGTCTTGGTTGACCGCATGGGCAGGCAGCGCAATGCTGAGGCAGGCGACGAACGCCATCAGCCATTGCCATGCCAGGCGGTGAATGGAGTTGAGGTATGCTTGCACTTGCAGACTCTTATGGGGTTGACGGTGGAGAATGAGACGCGACAGCCGCGGGACGGTTCCGTTTTGTCTCTGCGTGATGCAATATGCATCAAACTGAATCATCCGGCAAACGCAGGCCAGGCGAAGACGCCAGTATATCGGCGCCGACGCTCAGCCGACAGCCGCTGGCTCATGAAAAATAAGAATGTCTATATCGAGGGGTTATGCGAGAAACCATACATTTCGCCCACGCCAACAGCTTTCCCGCATCGGTCTACCGCAAGATGCTGGAGCGGCTGGCGCAGCGGCATGAGGTTGGCTACCTGGACACCATAGGCCATGACGCCGCCTATCCGGTGACGGACTGCTGGCCACGCTTGGTGGACGAGAGCATCCATTACATCGAGCGGCGCTATGCCGGGCCGGTGGTCGGCGTCGGCCACTCGCTGGGCGGTTTTCTGATGTTCTACGCCTCGCGCAAACGACCAGACCTGTTCCGCGCCGTGGTCATCCTGGACTCGCCGCTGATGGGCCCGCGCCGTTCTTTCGGCATCTGGCTGGCCAAACGGCTGGGCTTCATCCAGAAAGTGACGCCGGGCGGCAACACGCTGAAGCGCAGGGACAACTGGGCCAGCGTGGAAATGGTGCATGACTATTTCGCGCGCAAGCCGATGTTCGCCCGTTTCGACCCGGATTGCCTGGCCGATTACGCCGAGCACGGCACTGAAAGCGATGGCGAGGGCGGACGGCGCTTGAAATTCCGCCCGCAGGTGGAGCACGACATCTACGCGACGCTGCCCCATGACTTCCCCTGCCACAAGGGCCGCATGCAGGTGCCGGCTGGATTCATCGCCGGAGAGGCGTCCGATGTGCTGAGACCGTCCGATATCGCCTACATGCAGCGCAAGTTCGGCATTCATGCCGAGACGCACCCCGGCGGGCACTTGTTCCCGCTGGAGCGGCCGATAGAGACGGCGGAGCATGTCCTGGCCTTGGTGGACAGGCTGTGTCGGGACCGGGCCGGATGAATCGCGCCAAGGCTTGCGATGGATAGGGTTCTCGCGGAAACTATGGTCAACCTCCATAAGCCCGCATGAAAGACCCCTGCCTGTGACGATGGAACACCTGCTCAAGCAACACCGCGACGCCATTGACGCCATCGACGTCGAAATTCTCCAGCTGCTCAACCAGCGCGCCACCCATGCCCGCGAAATCGGCGAAATCAAGGGCGGCGGCGTCATCTATCGCCCGGAGCGCGAAGCCCAAGTGCTGCGCCGCTTGAAAGACCTGAACCCCGGCCCGCTGCCGGGCGAGTCGATCGCCCGCTTGTTCCGCGAGGTGATGTCCGAGTGCCTGGCGCTGGAAAAACCCTTGTCCATCGCCTACCTTGGCCCGGAGGGCACTTTCAGCCAATTGGCCGCGGTCAAGCACTTTGGCCATGCGGCGCATGCCGTGGCCTGTAGTTCGATAGACGAAGCCTTCCGCCAGGTGGAGTCGCGCGCGCTCGATTATGTGGTGGCGCCGGTGGAAAACTCGACGGAGGGCGCGGTGGGCCGCACGTTGGACCTGATGGTCAGCTCGCCGTTGAAAATCTGCGGCGAAGTCGTGCTGCGCATCCATCACCATTTGCTGCGGGCCGAGGAGGACATGGACGGCATTCGCCGCGTCTACGCCCACGCCCAAGCGCTGGCGCAATGCCATGAGTGGCTGAACAAGAACCTGCCGGCCAATGTGGAGCGGGTTTCGGTTTCCAGCAATGCGGAGGCCGCGCGCATGGCGGCGGAAGACGCCGGCGCGGCGGCCATTGCCGGCCAGGCGGCGGCGGAGCGCTATGGCTTGCTGAAACTGGCGGAAAACGTGGAAGACGAGCCCAACAACACCACCCGTTTCCTGGTCCTGGGGCTGCAAGACGTGGGGCCCACCAGCCAGGACAAGACCTCCATCGTGGTATCCGCGCCCAATCGTCCTGGCGCGGTGCATTACCTGCTGGAGCCGATCGCCGCCAACGGCGTGTCCATGAGCAAATTCGAGTCGCGTCCGTCGCGCGCCGGCCTGTGGGATTACGTGTTCTTCATCGACCTGGAAGGGCATCGGCAGAGCGAAAACGTGCAGGCGGCGCTGAAAGGCCTGCAGGAGCGGACTTCTTACGTCAAGATTCTGGGCTCTTACCCCGCGGCGGTGCTGTAGGGGGGCGCGTAGCATCCAGGGCCGGTTTGCCGGCCCTCGTTGTTTGGGTAACCGAGAAAGAAAATCAAAATGAAAGCGATTTGCCTGTTTTGCGGATCCAACAAGGGCGCGAAGCCAGAATACGAGGCGGCGGCCCGCTTGCTGGGGCATACCCTGGCCGAGCAGGGCATCACCCTGGTTTACGGGGCCGGCAATGTCGGCCTGATGGGCGTGGCGGCCGATGCCGCCCTGGCCGCGGGCGGCCGCGTGGTGGGGGTCATCCCGGAGTTTCTCAAGGCGAAAGAAGTGGCGCATCTGGGCCTGAGCGAGCTGCACGTCACGGAAACCATGCATCAGCGCAAGGCGCTGATGGCTGAACTGTCCGATGGCTTCATCGCCTTGCCCGGCGGCTTCGGCACCTTCGACGAACTGTTCGAGATACTGACCTGGGCACAGCTGTCCGTGCACAGCAAGCCGGTGGGCTTATTGGATGTGCGCGGTTTTTTCCAGCCCTTGCAGTCCATGGTGGACCATGCGGTCACGGAAGGCTTCGTGCCGTCCGGCAACTTGCAGCTGTTCCAGCGCGACGACTCCCTGCCGGCCTTGCTGGACTGGATGCGCCGCTACCAGCCGCGCCCGGTGCCTAAATGGCTGGACCTGAGCAAGACCTGAGCCGATGCGCTCCGTTTCGCCCAAAGGCAGTTGGTTTTTGAAGTGCCGCCGCGCCTTGGCCTGGCCCTGGGTGTTGTTGCTGGCGGCCATCATCGTTTTCGAGGAGTGCGCCTGGGACGAGCTGGCCGGCGCGATGGCCTGGCTGGGGCGCTGGCCGCCGTTGGCTTGGCTGGAGCAACGCATAGCGGCATGCTCGCCCCGGGTGGCGCTGGCGCTGTTTCTGTTGCCCGCGCTGGGCCTGCTGCCTGTCAAGCTGGCAGCGTTGTTTCTGATCGAGCAGGGACATGCGCTGCTGGGCCTGCTGGTGATTCTGCTGGCCAAACTGGTCGGCACCGCCGTGGTGGCACGCTTGTTCATGCTGACGCGTCCGGCGCTGATGCGGGTGCCGTGGTTCGTCAGATGGTATCAGCGCTTTCACCGCTGCCGCGCCTGGGTCTTCGACCGGCTGCACGCATCCTTGCCTTGGCGCTGGTCCAGCCGCCTCATTTTACGGATACGCCGGCAATGGGCGCAGCCTTCCGCCTGGTCCCGACTGGTGCGCCGCATTGCCCGGCGCTGGCGGGGCGAGGCAGGCGGCCGCGGCGGGCGGGATCAAGGGAGAACACAATGATCATTGTCATGAGCGCAGTGGCCGGTCCGGCCGAGATCGACGCCGTGGTGGCCCGCATCGAGGCGCAAGGTTTGTCTGCCCATGTTTCGCGCGGCAGCGAACGGACCGTGATCGGCGCCGTGGGAGAAGAGCGAGGCTTGGAGCCGGCATGGTTTGAATGCCTGCCGGGCGTGGAGCGCGCGTTGCGGGTGGTGAGCGATTACCGCATCGTCTCGCGCGAATCCCAGCAGCAGGACAGCGCGGTGCGCATTGGCGCGGTTACGTTTGGTGCGGGCGGCGCGGCCTGGCTGGGCGGCTGCGTCCGCCACGCCAGCCGCGATGCCCTGGCAGCCGTCGCCCTGCGCGTCAAGGCGGCGGGAGGCGGGCTGCTGTTTGCGGGCGGATCGGCGCATGAGCACCCTTATCGCTACCGGGCCTTCGGCGTCGCGGAAATGGAGGCGTTGAGCGATGCGGCGGCCGAACACGGCTTGGCCGCCGTGGCGGAACTGAGCGATCCCCGGATGCTGGACGTATGCCTGGAGCAGGAGTTCGCCGCTTTGCTGCTGCCGCCGAGATGCCTGCGCCAAGTCGAGCTGCTGCGCGAGGTGGGGCGCATCAACAAGCCTGTCATCTTGCAAAGGAATAATCGATACATGCCGGATGAATGGCTCTTGGCGGCGGAGCAAGTGGCCGCCGGCGGCAACCACCGCATTGTGCTGTGCGATTGCGGTCGGGAGGGCGAGGCGGCGGGCCTGGATGTGGGCGAACTGGCCTGGGTGCGCCGCGAGACGCATCTGCCGCTTATCGTG
The DNA here is from genome assembly GCF_008275125.1 of Chromobacterium paludis. Classification (NCBI taxonomy): domain Bacteria; kingdom Pseudomonadati; phylum Pseudomonadota; class Betaproteobacteria; order Neisseriales; family Chromobacteriaceae; genus Chromobacterium; species Chromobacterium paludis. The sequence goes on along the minus strand of NZ_CP043473.1, from coordinate 1,532,492 downwards.
TCGCCCGTCGCCGCTGGCGGTGTCGCGTTGGCGCCGGCGCTGTCAGCCGCGGCCTGGGCGGTGGGGGCGAGTGGATTGCTGTTGGAGATGGACGGGGACGACGGGTTGGACCCCAGGGCATTGCTGGGCAGCGTTGCCTGACAGGAGGCCAAGGCGATGGGCGCGAACGCGTTGAACGGTTTGTTGGCGGAGATTGCTTCCTGTCGGGCCTGCGCCATGTGCCTGCCTAAGGAGCCTAGGCCGATGCTGCGTGTCGCTTCGGAGGCGCGCATTCTGTTGGCGGGCCAGGCGCCGGGACGACAGGCCCATGAAAGCGGCGTGCCATGGCGCGACGCCAGCGGCGACCGTTTGCGCGATTGGCTGGGGGCGGATGCAGCAACGTTTTATGATCCGGCCTGTTTTGCCATCGTGCCCATGGGTTTTTGCTATCCGGGCAGCGGCCGCAACGGCGACTTGCCGCCCAGGGCGGAATGCCGGGCCTTGTGGCATGCGCGACTGCTGCCCCTATTGAGCGAAGTGCGCCTGGTGCTGGCGGTGGGCGAGCATGCGCAAGCCTATCACCTGGCGCAGCGGCAAAAGAATCTGACCCTGACGGTGGCCGCTTGGCGGGCGTATCTGCCCGGCGCGATTCCCTTGCCGCATCCAAGTCCGCGCAATGCCTCATGGCTGCGCAAGAACCCTTGGTTCGAGCAAGAGCTGTTGCCGGAGCTGCGCGCCAGGGTGGCGGCAGCCCTGCCAAAGCCGATTGCATGAGCAAAAACTCTAAAAAAATGGATTTTGCCGGATGGGCGGAGGATAATCGCGTCCAGCATTAAGGAGAGCCGTCAAGATGAAGTGCGTTGATGATTTTCGCCTGCAGCTGGGCAGCAAACAACTGGTGCCTATCATGATAGGCGGCATGGGGGTGGACATTTCCACCGCCAGCTTGGCGCTGGAAGCGGCCAGGCTGGGCGGCGTCGGCCACATATCCGACGCGATGGTGCCAACGGTGACGGATCGCCGTTTCAGCACCAAGTTCGTCAAGAACAAGCTGGCGCAGTACAAGTTCAATGTGGAGAATCCAGACAAGTCCGTGGTGCAGTTCGACCTTGGCGTGCTGGAGGAAGCCACCCGGCTGCATGTCGGCAATGCCATGCAACAGAAGCGCGGCGAAGGCCTGGTCTTCATCAATTGCATGGAAAAACTGACCATGAACGCGCCCAAGGAGACGTTGCGGGTGCGCATGCGCGCCGCGCTGGATGCTGGCATAGACGGCATCACCCTTGCCGCGGGCCTGCATTTGGGCTCCTTCGCGCTGATAGAAGATCATCCGCGTTTTCATGATGCCAAGCTCGGCATCATCGTTTCTTCCTTGCGCGCCCTGCAGCTGTTCCTGAAGAAAAATGGACGCACGGGACGGCTGCCTGACTACGTGGTGGTGGAAGGCCCCTTGGCTGGCGGCCACCTGGGCTTCGGCATGGATTGGGCCCAATACGACCTGGCTACCATTTTCACCGAGATCCGCGACTGGCTGAAAGCGGAGCAGCTGGATATCCCGCTGATTCCCGCGGGCGGCATCTTCACCGGCAGCGACGCGGCGGGTTATCTGGAGGCCGGCGCCGGCGCGGTGCAAGTGGCAACCCGCTTTACCGTCACCCGCGAGTGCGGCCTGCCGGAGAAGGTTCAGCAAGAGTACTTCAAGGCCAGCGAGGAGGACATCGAGGTCAACCAGCTGTCGCCCACCGGCTACCCCATGCGCATGATCAAGAGCTGCCCGGCAATCGGCGATGGCATCCGCCCCAATTGCGAAGCGTATGGTTATCTGCTGGATGCCAAGGGCAGCTGCTCCTATATCGAGGCCTACCACAAGGCGCACGAGGCTAATCCGGGTGCGCGGCGCGTGCCGGTGTGGGAAAAGACTTGTTTGTGCACGCACATGCGCAATTTCGACTGCTGGACCTGCGGCCATTATGCCTATCGGCTGAAGGACACCACGCATCGCCTGGCAGATGGCAGCTATCAGCTGCTGAGCGCAGAGCATGTATTCATGGACTACCAGCACAGCAAGGATCAGCATATCGCCTTGCCCAAGAAAGTGGAGTGTCTGTTGGCGGGCTGAGCCGGCGGAGACAGTAAAAACGGCACCGTTCCGCAAGGAAGGGTGCCGTTGTCATTTCTGGTCTATGGTCGGCCCTAAGAAGATGTCAATTAGCTCAGTTGATGTCATGATGTTAATTATATAGCATTGCAGGTTGGAGCTGAGTCATCCAGCGCGCGGCAGGCCCCGGTTTCGGACCTGGCGCGGGTTGGGGACGGGTTTGCACGCCGGCTACGGCTGCACTACCATCGGCGCAATAGTCAGGCTTCGGATATGTTGACCCACCCAGTCCGGTTGCAGTCTTCCGCCATGGGTAATTGATGTATATTCGGAATGATTTCCATTTTCTTGCGTAGCCATAATCAACAATGAGCAAAACCGACAAGCTGAGCCAGCTGGAACCCGTTTCCCAGAAGATTCGTTACCGTTTACAGCAAGCGGGTGCGCGCTTCCATGCCAACGACAATATCGCCGGCTTCATCGAAGAAGGCGAGCTGGACGCGCTGCAGGACGAAGTTCAGTCTAAATTGAAAGCAGTGCTGGAAAGTTTGGTGATCGATACCGAAAACGATCACAACACGCACGATACGGCCAAGCGCGTCGCCAAGATGTTCCTGCGCGAGGTGTTTCGCGGCCGCTATATCGAGATGCCGCCCAGCACCGAGTTTCCCAACGTCGAGCGCCTGAACGAATTGATGATCATTGGGCCGATCACGGTGCGCAGCGCTTGCTCCCACCACCTCTGCCCCATCATCGGCCGGGTGTGGGTGGGCGTGATGCCCAATGAGAATTCCAATTTGATCGGCCTGTCCAAGTACGCGCGGCTGATAGACTGGGTGATGTCGCGCCCGCAGATTCAGGAGGAGGCCGTGTCGCAGATCGCGGACCTGCTGATGCGCAAGCTGCAGCCGGACGGTCTGGCCATCGTGATGGAGGCCGATCACTTCTGCATGCACTGGCGCGGCGTGAAGGACAGCAACAGCAAGATGACCAACAGCGTGATGCGCGGATCCTTCCTGACGGATGCCAACCTGCGTCGGGAGTTTTTGTCGCTGATGCATAAATGACGAGGAGCATGGCCATGCTGGTTCGCCTGATCTATTGCAGCCGGGCGCAACAACCGATAGAACCCGCGCTGGTGGATGAGATTCTGTCGGCGGCGCGAAAGTACAATCCGCCGCTCGGAATCACCGGCCTGCTGTGTTACAGCAAGGACGCATTCGTGCAGGTTCTGGAGGGTAGCAGGGTCCATGTCAATCGCCTGTATCTGAAGCTGGCGCGGGATACGCGCCATCACTCTCTAATGCTTTTGTCATTTTCAGAGATCGAACAGCGGAAATTCGCAAACTGGAGCATGGCGGAGGTGGCGCTGGATCAGCTCAACGCCTCCATCATTCTGCGCCATTCGCCCTTGCCCGCGCTGGAGCCATTCACCATGCCCGGCGCCAGCGCCGAGCGGCTGCTGGAGGAACTGGCCGAGTCCGGCAGCATACAGTACCGCTAGCGCTCAATCCGCCTTGTTCACCCAAACCAAACGAAAGAAACCATGTCCTTGAATCGCATTGCCACTACTCTGGCGCTGTTGGCCGTGGCCGCCGTTGCCCAGGCGGCTCCCGCCACGAAGACGCTGCCCTCCGGCGTCAAAATCGAAGTCCTGAGCCAAGGCAAGGGCGCCCAGCCCAAGCCGACCGACACCGTCAAAGTGAACTACCGCGGCACGTTCAAGGATGGCAAGGAGTTTGACAGCTCCTACAAGAACGGCGGGCCGATCAGCTTCCCGCTGAATCGGGTCATCCCGTGCTGGACGCAGGGGGTGAGCGAATTGAATGTCGGCAGCAAGGCCAAGTTGTTCTGTCCCGCGGCAACCGCCTACGGCAGCCGCGGCGCTCCCGGCGCCATTCCTCCGAATACGGATTTGTATTTCG